>JANYJQ010000164.1 GCA_025358435.1 Holophagaceae bacterium | reverse complement strand
GCAAACTTGGCGATTCCAGTGATGTTCCCAGGCTCGCTTCCAGACCAGGGAGCCTTCGGCAATCTTGGATTCCAGCAGTCGTTCCGTGAGGTCTCTGGCCAGTTCTGCGGCCCGGGCTCCCAAGGCGGTCTGGGCGAGCGCCACAAACGCACGATAGGCCTGCCGCTCGTCGTCAAAGTGATCCAGATACCCAGGGTGATCCGGCAAGGGCGCGCTGGCCTGGAGCCTGCGCCATGATTCAAAGGCAAGTCGAGCCTTGGGGTCCGAGCCCAAGGGGTCTGGCACGATCTCCCAGCCCTCCACTTTCACGGCTTCGGGTTCGGCCCGCCGCAGGGCTTCCCGCAGCTTGACGGCTTTGGCCACATCCCGCTCCAGGTGCGCCAAGGCAACAAAGCTTCGGGGTTTTTCGCGCTTGGCGCGGCGTTGAAAATAGGTTTCCATGGCCCCGATCACGGCATTGGCCATCACGCCTTCCGCATCCCATTTCTGGAGCTTTGAAAAATCCTCCCGGCTCAAAAAGGCACTGCGACCATGCAGGTGATAGGCCCACTCCGCCTCGATCCAGTCGAGTTCTTCCCGAGTAAAAACCATCAGCGGCGGGGAATCAGCAGGGTGCCGTCGGCCAGATGCAGTGCTTCGCCATCGAAGGAAAGCACTTCCTCGGGAACGATTTCGGCCTTGGCCATGCCCCGCAAAACATAGGCACCCTGCCCCTTCAGGTTGCCTTTGCGGTCATAGATCTTTAGCTGCCAGCCCAGACCATCCCGCGGGCCAATAAAGACAAACGCACCATCCTTACGCTTCCCCGCCCAGAAGGCGCCTTCGGGCACACCCGCAGGGCGGGAAGGAGCACCACACCCAACCATGAATGCCAACACCAATGCTGCCAGTGGAACAGACCGATGCATTCCATCCTCCAATATCTGAAATTCTAGCGCGTCGCGCTATCCTGGGGAGTCATGGGACCCATCCGCGAACAGATCCGAATCAAAAGCCGCCGCGAAATCGAGAAGCTGCGGGAGGCTGGCCGCCTGGCCGCCAATGCTTTGCGGGTGGCGGCCCGTGCGGCCAAACCGGGTGTCAGCCTGCTCGAATTGGATAAGCTCGCGGAAACCTACATTCGCAAGAATGGCGGTACTCCAAACTTCAAGGGCTACCATGGATTTCCCGGAACCCTGTGCACGTCGGTGAATGATCGCGTTGTGCACGGCATTCCCAACAAATACATTCTGCAAGAGGGCGATGTCATCGCCATCGATTGCGGCGCCAAGCTGGATGGGTTCCACGGTGACACCTGCTTGTCCGTGGGGGTGGGCAAGGTCAGTGACGAAGTCCGAACGCTGTTAGTCACGGGCCAAATGGCCATGTTCCTGGGCATCGAATATTGCCGCGTGGGTTACCGGTTGGGCGATATGTCCAATGCCGTCCAAAAATTTGCCGAAGAACGCGGCTATTCCGTAGTGCGCGAATACATTGGCCACGGCATCGGGAAGGAACTCCACGAGGACCCCCAGGTGGTCTTTGCCGACCAGCGACCCGGCACCGGCTTTCGCATGGAAGTGGGTATGACCATCACCATCGAACCGATTCTGAACATCGGTTCCCATCGCTGTTTGGTGGAACCGGATGGCTGGACCGTGCGCACGGCCGATGGCAAATGGAGCGTGCAGTTCGAGCATGCCGTGGCCATTACCAAAGACGGCCCGGAAATCCTGAGCTATCCCGATTCTGAATTCGAGCTGGAAGACGGGCTTTGATTCTATGAAGCTGCGTCGTTCCGCGCCCGCCAAGCTCAATCGTTTTCTTGCGGTGCTCGGCCGTCGGCCCGACGGTTTCCATGAGCTTGAACTGGTGACCACGGTTCTCGAAAGCGTTGATGGCCTCACGGATCACCTCGAAGGGGAGCCTGCGGAATGCCTATCTCTGGAACTGAATGGCCCCACCTCCGCAGGATTGACTGTCGATGAATCCAACCTCGTGCTGCGCGCGTGGCGCCTGTTGGAGCGCGAGGCTGGTCGGGATCTGCCTGCCTGCCTGAAGCTCGAAAAGCGCATTCCCCATGGCGCAGGGTTGGGCGGGGGCAGCAGCGATGCTGCGGCGGCCCTCAAGCTAGGCAACGAACTGTTCTCGCTGGGACTCTCGCAATCTACGCTGTTGGGCTTGGCCTCGGTGCTGGGGAG
>JANYJQ010000156.1 GCA_025358435.1 Holophagaceae bacterium | reverse complement strand
TACGAAATAATTGGGCTCCTTGGGTTATTTTGTTACGGCCCCTTATGCCGGTGCGCAATCGTAATGTCCAAGTTAGTGTTTGGCAACGGCCTGGAGTTTCTGCCAAGACAACATGGGTATGCCGGGGAGCGTAGGGCGTCTTGAGCCTCTGTGCAAGGACTCCTCGAAAATATTTTTTAGGGCTGCGATTTGAAAGGCGATTTCAGGCACGCTCTTGGAATCCCTGCTTTGCAAGGTGGCGAGGCTTTGGGACACTGGAGTTTTGCCCCATTTCTTCATCTGGATTAGATTTGCGAGGTCTCCATGGCAGTCCAATGCGGCATTGTCGGTTTGCCCAATGTGGGTAAGTCCACCTTGTTCAACGCTCTCACCAGCGCGGGGGCGGCCTCGGCCAACTACCCGTTCTGCACCATCGAGCCCAATACGGGCGTGGTGGACGTGCCGGATCCACGCCTTTCTCATCTCGCAGCCATTGTTAAGCCCCAGCGCATTCTCCCCGCCTCCCAGGAGTTCGTGGACATAGCTGGGCTGGTCAGGGGCGCCAGCAAGGGCGAGGGCCTGGGCAACGCCTTTCTCACCAATATCCGTGACACCGATGCCATCGTGCAGGTGGTGCGCTGTTTCGAAGACGGCGACATCACCCATGTGGAGGGCACCATCGACCCTGAACGGGATCTAGGCATCATCGAGACGGAACTGATGCTGAAGGACCTCGAAGGTGTGGAAAAGGGCCTGGAGCGCAATCGAAAGCTCACCAAGTCCTCGGGCGCCAACAAAGAAGCCCTCCACCTGGTGGCGATCCTGGAGCGGGTCTACACGGCCCTCAATGATGGAAAGTGGGCCAGCACCGTAGGCTTGAGCGCTGATGACCGCTTCGCCATCAAGAGCTATGGCCTGATCACCCTGAAACCCATGCTGCTGGTGGGCAACATCGCCGAGGCGGACATCCGCAATCCTGAAGGAAGCGTCCATTACGCGGAGCTCACCCGGATCGCGGCCGAGCGGAACTGCCCCGTGGTCCCCATCTGTTCCAAGCTTGAAGCCGAAATCCAGGAACTCCCCGCTGAGGAACGCCCCATGTTCCTGGAAGAAGCCGGCCTCACTGAACCTGGCCTCGACGTGCTGATCCACGCGAGCTACCGGTTGCTGGGCCTGCAAACCTACTTCACCGCTGGCGTGAAGGAAGTCCGCGCCTGGACCATCCACGTAGGGGACACGGCCCCGCAGGCCGCGGGCGTCATCCATACCGATTTCGAAAAGGGCTTCATCCGCGCCCAGGTCATCGCTTATCAGGATTTCGTCCACTTCAAGGGCGAACAGGGAGCCAGGGACGCCGGCAAGATGCGCACCGAAGGCAAGGAGTACATCGTGCAAGACGGCGACGTCATGCATTTCCTGTTCAGCAACTGAACCGGCCGGGTTCAGCGCTCTTAGTCCTCCAGGCCGAAGAACGCCTTGATGCCGGCGAGGATCCGGCTTTGCTCCGCATCCAGCCGCCGGTTGTGTTCCGCGGCGTCCAGGTTCTCCCGCCCTGCGGCCAGCCCCACCTGGCGCTGGGCGAGGATGCTGGATATGCCCTCCGCGATTTCAGGGCGCTCGGTGATGATCTGGTTGAAATCGTCCTTTTCGATGCGGAGGCAATCCACCTCGGTGAGCGCGACGATGGTGGTGGACCGCTTGGCTCCGGTCATCACCCCCATCTCCCCGAAGAAGCCCGGGGCTTTGATCGTATTGATGACACGTTCTTCGCCTGAGTCGGAACGGAGGCGGACTTCCACCTCGCCCTTGGTCAGCACGTAGAGCCAGTGAGCGGTGGCACCCTGCTTCGTGATCACTTCGCCCCTGGTGAACGGAGCAGAGCGGATCCGCGGCGCGATCTGGGCTTTCTCCTCAGGGGTCATCGGGTCGAATAGATCCACGTTGTCCAAAGCCGCGACCCGCTGGTCAAGCCCGCGGGCGACCTTGCGCTGGGCATGCTCGGGATCATCCTGGGAGAGAAATACCGTCGCAGCGGGGACCGCCAGCGGGATGCCTGCGCGCCGAAGCGCCGCATGCACCCGCAGCCGGATGACCGAACTCGTCGGGTCATCCTTGGCCAAGTCCGTAAGCCAGTAGCGCACAGCATAGTAGGCGAAACTATCCCGGTTGTCCTTCGCGAAGTCGTAGCAGATGCAATTGGGCGCCGGGTCCATGGCTGCGTTGTCGATGGGGGCCTCCTGCAGGGCCTTTTCCACGACATCGATGACCTCTGCCGGGGAGTAGCGGAAGTCCACATTGAAGTAGACCCACATGCGGTGCTTGAGGGGCTGGCCCTGCCGCTTGCCGAGGATGATGATGTTCTGGGCCAGCAGCGAAGCGTTGGGCACGATGATGGTGTCCCAGTCGCGGGTCTCGATCACGGCATGGCGCCAGCGGATCTCCGTGACCTTCCCCTGTTTTCCATTCTCGAGCTGGACCCAGTCGCCCACATGGATCGAGTCGTCAAGCTGCAACGCGACTCCACCCAGGATGTTGCCCAGGGTCGCCTGGAGCGACAGACCGATCACCCCCGTGACCACCGCCGAAGTGGCGATGATGCCGGAAAGGTTGACGCCGGAACTTCGCAGCACCACGATGGCCGCCACGATGTAGGCGAATCCTAGACCCAGCTCCGCCACGATCTCGGGCACTTCGAAATGAACGAGCGGCAGTATCAAGTCGAAGATCGCGATGAAGATCAAGTTGATGATCGTTATGTACTCCAGCAGCAGAGCCGCGTAACCCACGACCGCCACTCCCGCCCCCCACCCGGCGGCCTTGAGGCCCAGTCCGAGCCCCAGCATCAGAATCCAGACGGCGAAGGGCAGTACCGCCCGCCGGATCCGCCGCCGCCTTTGGGGCACGAACCGCCCGATCAGGAAGGCGACGACCACCATGCCTACAGCAAGCAGAAGTATCCGCAGGGCAAGGCCTCCAGCCAGATTGGCGAATTGCCAAGCGGCGGTCAGCTGAATGGCAAGGATGGCTTGCAGCGAATTCAAAGGAGCCCCGGTCAAGAATTTGAAATGCAGTGTACCCCGTAGCAGGGTTCCCGTCTCCGCAAGGCCGCAGGCCGAGCGGGAGCGCGCATGCGCGCGTTAGACAGGAGTTCCCGTCTCCGCAAGCGGGAGCGCGCATGCGCGCGGAGGATAAAATCCTCTCGCCATCCTTATAAAGCGTAAAAAAAAACGGCCGAGGTCTCTTGTGGTCGGCTCGCTTTGGGTTGAGTTCGCACTCCAACCTTCACCGGTACTCCACCCATCTCCCGCGGCCTCCATCTATCGCCCGCAATGCGGGCTCCTGCTCAGCTACGCCTCGCAGACATGAAGCCTCGGCTGCGGGCGGAAATCCGCTTCGCGGACCGGCTTCGACGCATGCGTCTCAGCCTTTTCCTACTCCCGCGCCATTGCCGATCGGAGGTTCGAATCCTCCTCCTATGAAAGAAAGGGGACGCACCTTTCGGCTCGTCCCCAACTTTCTGTGTGGTCGGCGCGGATTTGGATTGAGTTCGCCCTCCAACTTTCGCCAGTACTCCACCCATCTCCCGCGGCATGGCTGCGCACGGGAATCGGCTTCGCCGACCGCTGCGGGACGCTTGCGCGCCCCTCGCTTTCCCTACCTGCGCGCCATTGCCGATCGGAGATTCGAATCCGCTCGCCATCCCCTTTTGAGCGCATAAAAAAATCGGCCGAGGTCTCCCTTCAGCCGAAGTCTTCTGTGGTCGGCGCGGGTTTGAATTGAGTTCGCCCTCCAACTTTCGCCAGTACTCCACCCATCTCCCGCGGCATGGCTGCGCACGCCCATCCGCTTCGCGGACCGGCTTCGACACAGTGCGTCTCAGCCTTGGGCTACCTGCGCGCCATTGCCGATCGGAGGTTCGAATCCTCTCGCCAACCCTTTTTGAGCGCATAAAAAAATCGGCCGAGGTCTCCCATCAGCCGAAATGTTTTTGGGTCGGTGGGAATTGGTATTGAGCTCGCCCTCCAACGTTCACCTCACC
>JANYJQ010000112.1 GCA_025358435.1 Holophagaceae bacterium | reverse complement strand
TGTGATCCGTTACAACGACATCATGAGGGGCCCTGGCCCCCGTCCCAAGGCTTAGGAGACCGCCATGCCGAGAGTCAAGCTCACTCGCACCACCCGCTTCGCACTGTACTTCCTGCGGTTCTACCTTATGTTCCTCATGGTGCTGTTGGCATTCCGGTTCATCAAGACCTTCTACTGAGTGATGCGGGCCGACGGAACGGCGAAGAGAAGACCCTTCATCTGTGGACCTCACTGGGCCTTGAGTTTTGGCATGGGCGGGGCCAGCGCGGCCATGGCAATGCCCGCCAGCATCAACCCGGCACCAATTCCTTGGAGGGGTTTTACCGGTTCGCTCAACAGCACCCAGCCGAGCAGCACGGTGGTGATGGCCTGCGTGAGAAGGCCGATGCTCGCCAGACTGGAACTGATGTGGCCCAGCCCCCAGGTGATGAACCACCAGGCCAGCACCTGCACCACCAGCCCCAGACCCGCCAGCGCGAGCCAGGCCTGGGGCGGAAAGCCGCTGAAAGCGTTTCCCTGGGCCATGCCGATGAAACCGAACCCGACAAGGCAGGTGAGCACCACCCATAGCAGCGCATTTGGCGCGCTGAGATGGACGCGGGCCTTTCCAATGGCCAGCGTGAAGATTGCATACCAGACGGATGCGATCGCGCCCAGCAGCTCGCCCAGCCCCGTGCCCCATCTGGCGCCCTTGGCGAAGCCCAGCACCATGGCGCCCGCCAGGGCAAGGACGAGCCCGCCCCAGAACCGTTTGCGCAGCCGCACTGACATGAACGCCACGGAGATGAGCGCCACCCATAACGGGGCCAGTCCCACCAGCAATGTGGCATTGGCCACGGTGGTGTAACGCATGGATACGTGCCAAGTCCAGAGATCTCCCGTAAAGCAGAGGCCCGCGGCGATGGCCCAAAAAGTCCCGCGCTGGGTTGCTTCAGGTGTGATCCCTTGCCGCTTGGGGCTTCTCCAAGCAAGTATCAACAGTCCAGGCAGCGCGAAAACCATTCTGTAGAAGCCCACCATCACGGGGCTCGCGGGTGCTGACCACTTCACGAATATTCCAGCGAAGCCCAATAGAGCTGCGCCGAGGACGGTCACCGTGAGCCCTGTGCTGTGATCGCTCTGCTTCATCCACTCAGCATGGCATCAGCGGTCTCAGTTCGCCCAGCGGCTGACCTGCTCCCATACATCCTGGTCATTGGCCTGGCCGTTCAACAGGATGGCGAAGACCCGAAGCTTTCCATCGGGCATCTGGATCACGCCGCAAACGGTGTCCACACCGCTCAGGTGGCCTGTTTTACAGCGCACGCGCCGGGCAAGGTTTGGATCCTTGATCTTCAGCTTCCATGGTTCGCCGCCGATGATCTTCAACGAGGACTGGAATTCGGGACCCACCTCGAAATCGTTCCAGGCGCCGCGCAGCACCACCGCCAGCGTGCGCGCCGATAGCCGGTTGTCCTTGGACAGCCCAGAGGCATCAGTGATGCGGATCTTGTCGGAACCCAGTCCGTAGTTGCTTTGATAGAAAGCCTGGACCCGGGCGACACCCTTGGGCCAGGAACCGTCTCCCAGGGCTTTCAGCAGCGTTTCCACCATGAAGTTGTTCGAAAACTTGTTGATGTCCTGGATCAGAATCCGCAAAGGAGGCGATGGGAAATCCATGAGTTTTCGGCCGGGCGTGCTGGACGGGTCTTTGGATTGGATGCCATCGAAAGCGATGCCCGTTTCCAGGAAGACGCGTTGAAACGTGGCATAGGCCTGGGCATCGGGGTCCCCGACCAGGTTGCCTCTCTCGTCGCGGTTGAAATTCACCGCCAAGGCGGTGATGGGAGGGGTCGTGTTCGAGCTGGTGTTCTCCCAGCCGATGCCGTAACGCTGATTGTCGAAGGCACTCTGGTCCAACCGCAAGCGGCCGGTCACGCGATAAACCCCCATGCGTTTGAGGTCCTGGGTGAGCACCCAGATCCGCTCTGAGGTAAGGAGCGGATCCCCCCCTCCTTTGATGACCAGATCGCCATGGACGACATTGCCGCTCAGGTCGCCATAGATTTCGGTCTTCAGCTCAAAGTCCGGTTTCCAGATCCGGAGCATGGCGTAGGTGGAAATTATTTTTGTGGTGCTGGCTGGCAGAAGAGCTGAATCCGGGTTGTGGGACTCCAGCAGCTTTCCGCTTTGCAGATCCCAGATTCCCGCTGAAACTTCAACACCCTTGGCTTCCAGCCGCCGGGTCCAGGATTCGAAGGTCTCGCTGGGGCCAAGCACCGGCGCCAAAGCCGCGCGGCCGCGGGCCTGCACGCCCACCGCGACGACCGCAGCCGCCACAAGCGCGATTGGCAGAAGCAATCGCCGGTTCGCGCTGCTCAACCTTTGTCCCCCGGTTTGGTAGGCGTTCCCCCACCGCTGTCCTGGGAACCGGTGTCCTTCCCGGAACCAGGGCCACCAGGAGTTGCTGGCCCTGGCACCCCAGCCGGAAGTCCCAGCAGGTTGCTCGTTGCTGTGAACGCCCAATCACTGTAAATGGTTTTATTGTTGTAGACCTTGAAACTATCCTTCTGGCTTTTGCTTTTCACGCCTATGATCGGCAGGCCACGAGTATCACCGGTTACGCCAGGCTGAACCGCGTACAAGAGATCCCAATCTCCGGATGCGGTCATGGGGTCTTTGTAGATTTTACGGATGATGCGTGGCCTCACGGTTTCAAGCTCTTCCAGCGACGAGGGGTATCGCCCCGTTTTCGCCGCGTACAAACGAATTCCCTTGGCAATGCTTTCGCCACGGAAAATCAGATCTGCTTCCTGCTCGCGCTGGACTTCAGTGGTGATGGCCGGAATCCCTTTCATGAGCAGGATTCCCATGATCGTGATGAGCGCCAGGAGCATGGCCATGACGAAACCCCGCTGCCCTTTGCGGATATCCGTTCGCAGAGGGAGCCGGAATCCCCGCTGGAAGCGGAGGTTGTCGGAAAGAGTTCTCAGCGCGGGGAATGCCATGGTTCAAGTGTATTGTGCCGGCAAGGGTGTTTGAGTTCCTATTTCACCTTTCCTATCACCGACACGAGCGCCTCCACGGTCTTGGGGTCAAACTGCAGTCCCGACTCGCGCCGGATCTCATCCAATACTTTGGCTAAGGCTTTAGGCGCTTTGTAGCCCTTTCCCGTGGTCATGACATCAAAGGCTTCCACCAGACCGATGATGCGGCTGCCGATGGGTATGTCTTCCCCGGCAAGACCATCAGGATAGCCTTTCCCGTCCCATCGCTCATGGTGATGGCGAATGATCTTCAGCACATCAAAGGGGAACCTGAAACCCTTCAGGAACGCGGCTGCCAACACCGGATGGGTGCGGGCCTTGGCCAGTTCGGTGGCGCTCAGCTCCGGCTTGGTCATCATCGCGGGATCCAGAAGGAGCGAACCGACATCATGGAGAATCGCCGCGATGCTGATCGCTTCGACCTCTGCAGTGGGTAATTCAAGGCGCAGGGCCACGCCACGGGATAGCTTCGCGCAGGTCAGGCTGTGTTCCTTCATTTTTGGCGAGCGGGTTTCGCCTGATTTCAGGATGCGATGGCTGACCGACAGGAAGGCACGATGATAGCGTTCGTGAAGCCGTCCTTCTGCCATGTGAAGCCCCAGAAGGCCTCCCACTTGGCGAATCACGGTCTGTTCCTGGGTGGAGAAGGGCTGATCTGCCAGCCTGAAAAGCATGAGCAGGTCTTTGCCTCCCTCCTCGGATTTCTCATCATCGCCAAGCACCATGGGAACACAGGTCAAGAAGGCCCCATCAAGGGGCGTCACCTCGCGTTTTGCAGAGCGGGTAAGGATGCGGAGATCCTCTTTTTTCTCTGAAGGCAGATTCCTGGAAGCATGGACCAGCATCTGCTGTTGAAGGTCAGGGGAAAGGGGACGGTCGCTATAGGCCAAGAGGGGGCGGAGCTTTTCGGCCTCATCCATCCAAAGAGCCGCTGCGTCAAGAGGAACCAAATCAATTAGCAACCGCGCTGCCTGCCAAAAGAATTCCTTCTGTTCCTGCGAGGGCATGCTGCGGCGCTTGGCATCCACAAATTCTTCATCCAGGGAATCCGCACTTGAGATTGCGGCATCTGCGGGCGCGCTGTCCCGGGGCGACTCCGGGGGAGGAGCTGGCTGGATTCCGGAATTGGTCTCGTGCCCCCAAGGCAGTTGGCCATAGCCCTCTCTCTTGGGGCGCTTGGCTGAACCTTTAGGGGGCTCTGATAAGGGCAAGGACAGGGATGCCTGGGGTGATCTGGAATCCAACATTTCGGGAATAAGACCCGCACCTGGAAGGGGTGCCTGGATGGTCGGCATGGGCATGGTGGAGCCGAGCGACTCCCCCATGGACGAAAGTTTTACGGAGGTGCCGGCCGACTCCCGATAAATTCTGAATTTCGCTAAGACTTCCACCACATCGTTGCTGATTCGCATGGTCGGCTTTTCGTCGTGGTCCATGTCGAAATGCACGCCCTTGTTACGATCTCTCTGCACCAGGAGTCCCACCCAATTACCCTTCAGATAAATGGGTGCCAGCAGGAATCGGGGATCATCCGAACCCTCCGAAAACGGATCCAGTTCATGGAATTCCTCAGGGTCGTTAACGGCGAAGGCTCGCTTCTCCCGGTGAACCCATATCAGCAGTGGATCATTGGCGGGAATGTTTGAAGGCGCATGGCTTCCCCGGGGCCATCCGTATTCGGACACGTTTTGAAATGATCCCTCATCTTCATAGCCTTTGGGAACCCGGAGATAAAGCACTCCTTTTGTGCTGCCGACTTCCTCGAGGCAGCGGTAGAGCTCCTGCGTGCACTGATACGCAAGTTCGTCGCTGAAGGCGGGATGTTTGGGGATCATGAGCTGGGAAAGGCCGGAGCCAAGGTAGAGGGTTGTAGAGGGATTGGAAGAACTCGATCCTAGGCCAAATTCGGGTTGTCTGCCAGCCACCGAGGGATTCAAGTGCCAGGTCCCCAGTAAACATCAGGCCACAAGTGATGCGGACGGCGGCTCCACAACCGGAATTATACCGTCCACACTGTTGGTGCCTGTAGGCTTTCGACCTTCAAACCGCGATCAATCCAGCCCGTCAAATTTTTCAATTGCGACCCGAATCCGCACTCGAAGAAATCCGTTCCGAGATCCTTCAATCCGATCACGGCCATCGGCCAATTAACCGCGGAGGCGATGCTGACGACCGTCTCTTCCCAGGCTTCGAAGCCGTTGTCGATGCGGCGGCCATCCAGCGGAGAGATCAGAGGAAAGGCTGGATTTCTTGGTACCCAGGCCTCCAGCCGGGCTTTGATATAGGGAATCAAAGGCGCCATGTGTTCGCAATGGAGTGGGTGCCGCACCGGCAGCAGCCCGCATTTGAGTGAATTGGGCGCCACCTCCGAAATGAAATCATGCAGCGCGATGCGCGGTCCCGATACGGTGAACTGGGCCTTTCCGTTGATATTTGAAAGCATCAGGTCTGGATGCAGATCAAGAACAAGGTGGATGTCAGCCTCGCTGATCCCGATGACGAAGGCCATGCCCATCTGGCCAGGCATGAACCGGGCTTCGGCATAATCCTCGGTGGCATTGATGAGTTCCAGGGTTGCCTCCAGCGGAACAACCCCCGCCGCCACGATCGCAGAGAAGAAACCCATGGAATGACCCGAGGCTCCGGATGGCAGTGGCATTCCTGCAGCCCGGTGGGCCCGGTACACCGACACGGAATGAGCCAGAACCACGCAGGGTGCGTGGCGCTGGGTCCGCAGAGTCTCTAGCGGGCCATGGGACATCCACGACCGCAGCGCATATCCCGTGAACTCCTCGGCCTCCGACATGGCCTTATTCCATTCCGGATCGTGGGTCCAGCCTTCAGACATACCGATGGTTTCGGTGGCCTGGCCCGGAAAGACGAGGATCGGCGCCATCAAAAATGCACATTCATGAAAATCTCCAGGCCAGGATAGAAGTCAGTTTGTCGCAATGGCTTATTTTGCCAAAACGCCTTAGCCTCGGGAGGTTTTGAAATAGACTCATAGATCCGAGAACCCACGGGGCTCTTGGAGCACCTGGAGACCCATCGCGATGCACAGCAGCGACTACCTGATCCACTTGTTCATGACCCTCTTCCTCATTTTCGGGGTCTATCAGTTCTACTTCTGGTGCCAACGCCAGCGCCTGCGGCCCGTCCTCCGATTCAGCACCAAAGTAGATGACCTCATCCCCTTCTGGCCAGTCTGGGCCTGGGTCTACAGCTTTCTTTACTACCCTGCCATCGTCTACCTGAATTGGGTGGTGGGATCGCCCCGGCACTTCAATCATCTGGCCATGAGTTTTTTCATACTCTTGGGAATTCAGATGGCATTCTTCCTGCTGTTTCCAGTGGAAACGCCAGAGCATTGGCGGGACCTCGCCCAAGGCGACGGCCTTTCTAAACGATTCCTGCGCTTCGTGCAGAAATTTGATGCGCCCTCGAATTGTTTTCCCAGCATGCATGTGTCCGTGGCTGTGCTCACTGCGTTTCACGCCAAGGCCAGCCTCGGCCCCGTCGCCTTCGTCTTCCCTGCGCTCATCGCCATCTCCTGCTTGTTCACGAAGCAGCACTACATCGTGGATCTCCCCTTCGGCGCCGTGGTCGGCTGGGCGGCCTTCAGGACGTTCCTGTGGATGGGCGGCGCCGCGGGGTGATCCGGTGTGAGGCGGTCCCGAGTCCTGGGTCTTGAGTCCTGCGGCAACCTGGAGGCACCTCCGGTGCACCATGGCAGGCGCGGCCTTTGGCCACATCCGAATTGAACCTCAGGACCCAGGACTCAGGACTCACTCCCTGTAATGCGCCAGCACCAGGAAGCAGGGACCGCCTGCGATGACTTCCATTCCCAGGGCCTCAGCCTTCCGTATGGCTTCAGGGCTTTCCGCGCCCGGTTGCATCCATACCATCTGAACTCCAGCGGCGGCGGCGGCTTCCACGACCTGTTCCGTGACGGCAGGTGGTGTGATGACAGAAATCGCCCGCACTTTCACAGGTACTTCAGCCAAGGTGGCATATGCTTTCAGCCCCTCGATTTCCGCAACCTGGGGATTGATGGGAAAGACCTCCATCCCGTGCTGCTGATAGGCCCGCAATACCTTATTGCCGTATTTGCCACGGTTCACGCTGGCTCCAACCACGGCGTAGGGGCCGGAAGACATGAATGACTTGATGCGCTCGTCCAGGCTGCTGTTCATGAATACTCCCCGGTGATAGGATCACCCGGCCAAGCGAAGCCGCGCAACAATTTGCGCAGAGCTGGGTAATTCCAAGGTCAGACTTTCTCCAGCACCGCCACCAGCAGCTTCCAGAAGGCTCCGACGGAAGGAATGCTCACGTGCTCGTCGGGGGTGTGGACGTCCCACATATTGGGTCCGAAAGAGACCATTTCCATGCCGGGATATTTCTCACCGATGATGCCGCACTCCAGCCCGGCGTGGATGGCCACGATGTCGAGCGCCTTGCCGAAGACCTGCTGATTCACCTCATTGACGAGCTTGACCAGCGAAGCCTCGGGCTCAGGTTTCCAGCCCGGGTAAGCGCCGGAAAGGTGGGATTCGAAGCCTGCCAGCGCGCAGATGGCCGCGATGCGATCAGTGAGGCCGATCTTGGAAGCATTGATCGAACTGCGCGATAGGAGATTCACTTCCATGATCCCCTCGGAAAAATCAGCCACGCCGAGATTCGTGGATGTCTGCACCAGCCCGGGGATTCCGGGGCTCATGGCCTCTACGCCATGTGGCAAGGCCAGCAGGAGGTTGATGATCGCGGTGGTATCTGCGGCGGACATGGCTTGTCCGGCCTGGCCTGGTTCCAGCACGAAAGCCAAGCCTGGGTCAAAAACACCGCAGGCAGCCTTCCAGTGAGCCTCTTGGCGGACCAGTTCGGCTCTGAAGGGCGCTTCCTGTGAAGGATCCAGGAACAGGAAGGCAGACGCCTCCCGGGGAATGGCGTTGCGCTTGTTGCCTCCTTTGATGGAGGCCAACTGGAAGTCGAATCCGGGTTCCATGGACTTGAGCGCTTGCGCCAGCAGGCGAATGGCATTGCCCCGGCCTGAGTTGATGTCGATGCCGGAGTGGCCGCCTTTCAGCCCGATGACTTTCAAACGATAGGGGTGTGTGCCTGTTTTTGGAGAGCCAAGGGCCAGCCTCCGTGTGGCGATGGTGTCCACGCCGCCGGCACACCCGATGGTCAGGAAGCCTTCTTCCTCGCTATCCAGGTTGAGCAGGTATTTCGCCTTCAGCCAGCCAGATTGGAGCCCATTGGCGCCGGTGAGGCCCGTCTCTTCGTCGATGGTCACGAGAACTTCCAGAGGTCCATGCTGGATGTCCTGGCTCGCCAACACCGCCAGGGCCG
>JANYJQ010000111.1 GCA_025358435.1 Holophagaceae bacterium | reverse complement strand
CAGGATCCCTACCTGGCCACGGTGCTGACCGTAGGAGTTCCCGCCCTGGTGCTGGCGGCTCTATTCCTGGATATGCGTCCCGAAAAGGAATGGGGCAAGCGCCAGATCGCCAACTGGATCGGCATCGGCGGGCTGATCTATTTCATCGTTTTCAGCTTCCTGATCATCAACAGCATTGCCGACATCCACCGCGACGGTCCGCTTTGGTACTACTCGATGGGATTCTTCCTTCTCATGGGCTATTTCCAGGATTGGGGCTATGTGATGAAGCGCGACAACAAGAAATGGTGGGAAACATTCCACCTATTCTTCGTAGCTTTCATCCTGATTTCCATGTCGGCCAACACGCTCTATCACTATTTCGGCGACATCCGCGAGTGGAATCAGGCCGCCAAGACCGCCGCGGCTCAACTCATGGCCGCGAGCCCAGGCATGACCATGGACGTTGCTTTCGATCGGCTGGAGCAATTCAGGCCGACCCTGAACCTCTGGATGACGCCTGCTGATGCTTTGGCCAGCGGCCATCCCAAGGGCATGGAACTCTGGAAGCTGCATGTGTTCGGATGGCTGGCCTGCATCGTCCTCGGCACCGTCATCGGCCTTTCGCGTTGGGCCTCCAAGAAGGATGCTGAGCTGGCGGCCGCGGCCGCCAAAGCGGCAGCCAAACCCAAAGCAGCGGGGGCTTGACGTGTACGATCGGCGTCGAATCCAGATCAGCAAATGGACAGGGGTCATCTTTGGGATTGTGTTCCTGAGCCAGGCTATCGCACGCTGGCGGGCCTTCTTCGCGGGTCCGACGGTCCTCACCTACGTGGCGATCATCACCGCCGGATCCATTTTCATCCTGCTCCTGGCGGCGCTCGCCATCGTTGTCTACGCCGAAGAAAAGGCCAAGGGAACCCTCACGCTGCACAGGCCGTGGTTGGAACGTTGGGCCGACCGATTTTTCATGATCCATTCCGACTCCACCCATTCCACCAAATCGACTAGGGGTTGACCGTGAAAACCCGCAATGTATTCGGCACTATCTTCCTGGTCACGGGCCTGGGCATCTTCTACGTACTGGCTTCCAACAGCATCGCCACTGAGCTGCACGACGTCCTCCACGGGCCACCGCTCACCGAGCCTGCTCGGAAGGCCATGCCCGCCGCTATGAATCGGGCCATCGATGCGGTGCTCCCAGCCAAAGTGGAGGATCTGCCGCATCTGAAGTACCTGAATGGCCGTGAAGCCAAGGGCCAATCCACCAACGACAATCCCTTTCTCCAATTCAATGTCGTGATCTGGTTGGGCTGGGCTTTCATCTGGGCAGCCCTCATGGAGATCGGCGTCGCCTATCTTTCGCATACCAAGACCCGCGTGGAAGAGTAGGGGCAGGCATGTACAAGAAGTTCCTCAGTCTCACCAAGAACCTGACGGTCAGCCTTGAAAAGGGCCTGAATTTCCTGACCACCCAGGAGAACAACCCCCTGTATTTCCACGGGGCCCTGCCGCTGTACACGTTCTGGTTCCTGATCTTTTCGGGAATCATGCTCTGGATGTACTACATCCCGACGCTGGACCGTGCCTGGACCTCGGTGAACTACATCACGTCGCTGCCCGTCCTTCTGAAAGATGCGAGCGGCCAACTCCTGCTCAAGAATGGAAACCCTGTGGTGTCTGCGATATCGCCTGCCACGGGCATCCCCTACGGTGCCGTGGTGCGGGGCATCCACCGTTGGGGCGCCGCAGCCATGATGATCACCACGCTGCTGCACATGCTCCGCGTCTACTTCACGGATCGACACCGGGCATGGCGTTGGCTGCCCTGGGTTTCGGGTGTGTTGTTGCTGATGTTCATGCTCTTTGTGGGCATCACCGGCTACCTGCTGGTGTGGGACGCGCGGGCCTATTCACTCGTGGTTTCGACCCAGCGCTGGCTGGAAGCGGTGCCGCTCGTCGGCCAGGGGCTTTCCACCTTTTTCATCGGCGGCGATGCCATCCGGGACTTCACTCTGACTCGCTTCTTCTTCTTCCACATCGGCGGCGCGGTCTTCATTTTCTGGCTCATCTGGATGCATTTCATCCGGCTCCACGAGCCAGTGGTGACCCCAAGCCGCGCGGTGAATTTTCTCACGCTGGGATTCATCCTTGTGGCTGCGGGCGTCTATCCGGCCGTGAACGTCACGAACGACCTGATCGCCCAGTACCCCGTACTGGCAGGCGACAAAGGCTTCATCGCTTCGGACGCCCCGGCTCAGATCGGCCATCTGGTGGATGTCATCCGCTATGACGCCTGGTACCTGTTCCCTTACTACCTGATCGAGAAATTGGGTGTGAACTGGGCTTGGATCATTCTGGGGGGTGCGACAATCCTGCTTTTGGTGGCACCCTTCTATCCCAAAGACCGCCGTGACAACATCGCTGAGGTCATCGACGCTAAATGCACCGGTTGCACCTTCTGCTCGCTGGATTGCCCTTTCGAAGCGATCACCATGCAGGAGCGCGCCCCGGGTTCCAAATTCAAGCTCATCGCGGTCGTCTTCGCGCCCCGGTGTTCCGAATGCGGCATCTGCGTGGGCGCCTGCCCGTTCCAGGCCATAGAACTGCCCAACACCCATTCCAAGACCATCGAGGCTGATGTGCTGGCCCTTCTAAAGACGGGTGTCCAATGAGCGAAATCCAATCCTCCGTCCCTTCGGAAAAGAAGAAAAGGGTCATCGTCGGCTTCGTATGCGAGCGCAGCATTCCCATTATTGAAATGCTGGACGCGCACAAGGCGCTGACCGATGATCCAGAGACCAAGATCATCATCCTGCCGTGCTCGGGCATGGTGAAGCCCACGCAAATGGAACTTGCGCTTGCCAATGGCGCCGATGCGACTTTTGTGTGCGGTTGCGCCATGAACGATTGCCACTACCGCACGGGCAACATCATGATCCGCGAGCGTCTTGAAGGTCAGCGAAATCCCAAATTGCGCAAGTCCACGGACAAACGGAAAGTGGGCATGTTCTTTTTCACCATGAAGGACAAACGCCCCTTCCTGGATGCCTTGGCCCAGTTCAAGGCCTCCACGGAAAATCTTTAAGGAGACGATGATGGCCGCGCCCAAGAAAGCCGCCGAACCCAAAGTGAGCAGCTACATCGTCATGCTGCGATATGTGCTTTTCTACCTCTTCTTCTTCGGCGTGCTCTACCTCGTGGGCATGTTCGGCGAAGTGGCGGAAAGTTAAAGGGATCGAGATGACCGACATGACTGAGAACCCACAATCTGGGCAAGAACCTGATGCCGGATCCTCCCCCGAGCCGCCGATTTCCGTCCTCCAAATTCTGAAGGAAAACTGGGTCCTGGCCCGCTCCTTGATCATTTTCATCCTCATGCTTTCGGTGCCCCTCCTTATTGCCTGGAAATACAATCTCTTCCTGGTAGCGAACAACTAGCAGTACTAACAGATCATCGAGCGCTGCTTGATGTCACATCAAGAAAGGAGGGGCAAGTGGAAA
>JANYJQ010000108.1 GCA_025358435.1 Holophagaceae bacterium | reverse complement strand
CGTCCATCACGGAGGTCATGATCACCAGCGCGAAAACGCCGAGCATGAGCAGCGTCAGGGTCAGGAAGCTGCGCAGCTTGTGGGCCCACAACTCGGTCAGGCCCGTGCGGACCACTTCCAACAGCAAGGCCAGCCGCGCAGAAAATGATCGCCGGGGATCGCCAAGCACCGGCGCAGGTTCGACGCGATCCAGCAAGGTCGGCCCCGGCGGCAGGAGCATAGAGGTCGTGTCACTCATAGCGCAGGGCTTCCATAGGAGATAACCGACTGGCTTTCCAGGCCGGCACCAGCGCGAACAGGAATCCGAACGCTATGGCCAACGCGAAGGCCCACAGGAAGCTGCCTAGCTCCATGCCGAGCGGCACTCCGATGTAGTGGGTGATGAACCAGGAGAAGGCCACGCCGACACCCAGGCCAACGATGCTTCCGAGGGCTGTGAGCAGAAGCGCCTCGGTCATGAATTCTTTGAAGATCTCAGTGCCCGCCGCGCCGATGGCCATCTTCACGCCCACTTCGCGCACCCGCTCTTTCAGGGAGGCCAGTTGGATGTTCACGTTCACGATGCCACCACCCAGCAGGGCCAGCACGCCGCTCAGCATGAAGATGATGTCGTAGGCGTCGCCGGTGTCCCTTCGCTTGCGTTCCCTGGCGGCCACGTCATCAAGACGGAAATCATCCTGCAAACGATGGTTCATCTTTAAGACCGACGTGAGGCTTTTTGCGAACGTTTCGATGGTGTCCACTTTCGGAATCCGGAAAGTGAGCCTGTCCACCCGCTGGTAGTTGTCCCCCTGCATGCGCTGCTGCACGAGCGTTGAAGGCACCGCGATGAGCCGGTTCTTGCGATGGAACATGTTGCCCATGCCTGGCGTATCGCGAAACCGGAAGACGCGCTGGCTGAGCACGCCCACCACCGTGACGGGAACATCGCCCACGCGGATGATGGCGCCCAATCCGCCACCGGAAGGGAAAAAGGTCTGAAATGCCTCGCTGCCCAGAACGGCCACTGCCGCAGCGCTTCCAATATCTGATTGCGAAAAGCCGCGCCCTTGGGCGATGTCATAGCCTTCTATGGCCAGGTAATCGCCGTTGATGCCCTGTACGCGCCGCTCCTGGTCCGTGAAAGCCGAGCGCACGCGGGCGCGGGCATTGCGTTGGACGCTCACGCCCTCGACCTGGGCCGAATCCAATCCGCGGCCATCGTCCATATCCTGATGGCGCAGCCCCAGGTTGGCATTCTGCAAGGCGGTGGGTGTGCCGTTGTTGCCGATGTTGTTGGGCTGGACATTGAGTTTGTCGAGACCCCCGAGCTTCACGTAAAGGGTTTCGCTGCGCTTCCGGAAGGAATCCGTGATGGAAAAACCGCCCAGCACCGAAGCCACGCCCAGCACGATGCCAAGCGTTTGGAGGCTTGATCGTCCGAAGTTTTCCCGGATCTCCATCCATGCGGATTCCAGGCGCAGCAGGAAGGCGCCGGAGCCCATCATGCAGCACCTTCCACGGCCCCTGCGATGAGCCCGTCACGGAGCTCAACCCTGCGCTGGGCGAGGGCCGCGATGGAGGGATCATGGGTCACGAGCACCAGGGTGTTGCCTGCGGCGTTCAACTCCTGGAAAAGCGCCAGGACTTCCGCGCCGGTCTGGGAATCCAGCGCTCCGGTGGGTTCATCCGCCAGCAAGAGGGCAGGGTTGTTGGCAAGGGCCCTGGCGATGGCGACGCGTTGCCGCTGTCCGCCGCTCAGGTTGCCCGGAAGCACGTTGGCCTTTTCGGGCATTCCGACTTTTTCCAGCAGCGCCATGGCCCTTTCCCGGCGCTCTTTCCGGCCTATCCCGGCATAGAGCATCGGCAATTCCACGTTGCGCAGAATGTTGGCCTTGGGCATCAGGTTGTAGCTCTGGAAAATGAAGCCGACTTTTGTATTGCGGATGCGCGCCAACTCACCGCCCGAGAGTCCCTGGACCTCATGGCCGTCAAGGGTGTAGGTGCCGCTGGTGGGGGCATCCAAGCAGCCGATGATCGCCATGAGCGTGGATTTCCCGGAGCCGGAAGGCCCCACGAGCGCCACGAATTCGCCCTTGTCCACGGAGAGGTCGATACCCCTCAGCGCGTGGACGGCCGTGCCATTCGACCCGAAGGTCTTGGTCAGGGCTCTGGTATGGATGATGGAAGACATGGCTCGCTCCGCTCGCGGGTATGAGGTGCGAGGGATGAGGTGCGGAGGCTCCTCGCCCCTCGTACCTCACCGCCCCACCCCTAATTATTCTCGTCATCCTTCTCGACTTTTTTCTTGCTCACGTCTTCAAGGCTCACCTGGTCGTCCTTGGCAAGGCCGCTCAGGATTTCCACGCGCTCGAGCGTTGCGATGCCAGCTTTCACGGGCACGGCATCGAAGTATTCCTTCCAGTGATCCGATAGCCAGATGAACTTGGTGCGGCCCGACAATGCATCCTTCGCGCGCTTCAGGTCTTCAGGCTTCAAGGATTTTTTCAGGCGGAACACCACCGTCTGGCCATCTTTGCGCTGCAGCGCTTCCAAGGGCACGGAGATCGCATTCACGCGCTTCTCACCCAGGATTTCCACATTGGCGCTCATCCCGGTCTTGAATGATTCGCTGAGTTCATCAAGGGCGATTTCAACCTTGAAGACTTTGATCTTCTCCAATAGCTCCGCCGCCGGGGCGACGAAACGGACGGCGCCCGTGAAGGCCTTTTGGGGGTAGGCGTCCAGACTGATCCGCACCGTCTGTCCCACGGCGACCTTGGCGATATCCACTTCATTGAGGTTCACGCGGATGATCAAGCTCTTCAGATCAGCCACGGTGAACACCACCGTGCCCGCATTGAAGCTCGACACGCCGCTGGTGATGGTGTCGCCAAGCTCGACGCCCCGTTTGATCACCACGCCATCCATGGGCGCGGCCACCCTGGCGATCTGCGTGGAGGCGTTCCCGTTGATTGGAATGCCGCGATCCTCGACGATCTGAAACCTGGTTTGCGCCGATTTGAACGTGTCCCGGGCCAGATCCCGTTTCATGACTGCATCCTTGAACGCTTCGCTGCCGATCAGACCCTGCTCGGAGAGCGCTTTCTGGGTGAGGAATTGGCGTTCGGCGTCCTTGAGGTTCAGCTGGGCGGAACTGAGGCTGCTTTGGACTTCGGAAAGGCTTTGCGCCTGGGTCACGTCCGGTTCCACTTCGGCCATCACCTGGCTCCGTTTCACCACTGCGCCCTCGCGGACCTTCAACCCCACCACGCGGCCTGAAACCGTGCTCTTCACATCCACCTTGGTGTAGGGATCCACGATGCCGACTTCCCGCACGCTCACCTGGAGATCTTCTGCCTGGACCTTGCCGATGCGGAAAGGCGTCTCGTTGGACTTGCCTTTGTCCTTGCCGGAACTCTTGGCAAACAGGAGGCCCCCCACGATCGTCAAGGCAAGGGCTCCAAATACCCACCACCGTTTATTCATGACCTTCCCCTTTGCCATGGAGGCTGAAAAAGAATCCGAGCCAGTCGGGTCTTGCATGGCTCTGGGTACGGGGGAAAGTTATCGGCGTTTACGGGGCCCAGCCAGCCAATTTCAGATCCCCGGCCTTTTCCGCGGCCAGGGCCTCTTCTGCCTGTCGGTCCACGGTCTCTTCGAGGCCTTTAAGGAAGTCCGGCCCGGGGTGCCACCGCTGACCCCGAAGCCATGATTCAAGATGGGCGATGGGGTCCTTCTTGGACCATAGTTCGAGTTGGACTGGGTCCACGTAACGCTGGTCGTCGTGTTCCGCGTGGCCCTTCATCCGGAAGGTTTCACAGACCAGGAACACCGGACCGCCCCCATCCAGGCAGATCAATCGCGCCTGCTTGGAGGTCTCCAGCACTTCCAGTGAATTGTTGCCATCCACCACCACCGTGTGGGCGCCCTGGGACCTTTTGCTCATGTGCCCCTTCATTTGTTTTTCGGGCGATGTGGAATAAGCGAAGCCATTCAATTCGCCAACCACTATGAGCGGAAGGCTTTGGACCACAGCGAAATTCAGGCCTTCGGAGAAGGCACCGGTGGAAGATCCGCCATCGCCGATCCACGTCATGGCGACTCTGGGCTCTTGTTTTTGTTTAAAACTGAGGGCCACGCCCGCCATGACGGGAATGAGCGCACCGAGCATAGAGGTAGGGGCGATGATGCCCCGGTCGACGCCGCCGAAGTGGTTGTTGTGCTCCCGGCCGGCGCTGGGTCCAGAGGCCCTCCCCAGATATTGGAGAAACACCTCCTTAGGGGTGACACCCCGGGCCAACATCGAACCCAGGTTCCGGATCATGGGGCCGATGACATCCTGAGGTCCCAAGGCCAGCGCCGTGGCGCAGGCCGTGGCTTCCTGGCCCAGGCTGCGGTAGACGCTGCCCATGGTGTGGCCTTGGCGGAAGAGTTTGACCAGACGCTCTTCGACCAGCCGCGTGAGCAGCATCGTTTCGTACAGGTGCAACGCCGAGGAACGGTCCATAGAGGTAGCATAGAACCATGCTTAAGCTCCGGCCCGCCACCCCTGAAGATGCTCCCCTGATCCTCCAGTTCATCCGCGAGCTGGCGGAGTACGAACGGGATCCCAATGCCGCAGTGGCCACTGAGGCGGACATCCTGCGCCATGCCTTTTCAGAACACCCATTGATCCATGTGGTGCTGGCGGAATGGGAAGGGCGGCCAGCGGGCTTCGCACTCTACTTTTTCAATTTCAGCACCTGGCAGGGGAAGCCAGGGCTCTACCTTGAAGACCTTTTCGTGCGGCCCTCTTTCCGCGGTTTTGGCATCGGCAAGGCTCTGCTCAAGCACCTGGCCCGGATAGCGGTGGAACGGGGCTGCACCCGGTACGTATGGCAGGTTCTGGACTGGAACGAGCCGAGCATAAAGTTCTATGAAGCCATGGGCGCACGGCAGATGAAGAACTGGATAACCTGCCGGGTGGATGGCGAGGCCCTGGCCCGGATGGCTGAAGGCGCCCCGTGAAACAGGGCCAAGGTCCCAACCAAAAGGCCCTGGCCCTCGTTTCCGAGGCACTTGCGCCCGGGGCCCAGCTGATGGTGGTAGGCGGCTGGGTGCGCGACCATTTGTTGGGTCGTGTGGCCGGGGACATGGATCTCGCCACGGCGCTGATGCCAGAAGACGTGATGCGGCGTTCCAAGGCAGCTGGGCTGAAAGCCCTGCCCACAGGGCTCCAGCACGGCACCGTGACAGTGATCGCCAACAGCCATGGTTTTGAGATCACGACCTTCCGGGGGGATGGCGATTACCGGGATGGGCGCCACCCTGAATCCGTTCACCTTGGCGTGAGCCTTCGGGAAGATTTGGCGCGCCGAGATTTCACCATCAATGCCATGGCCCTGCCCGTGGATTCGCTGGAGGACGCGGAAACCCCTGAGCGGCTGGTCGATCCCTTCGGCGGGAAAAGCGATTTGGAACAGAGAATCATCCGGGCCGTTGGCGACCCGCTGAAACGCTTCGCCGAGGACGGCCTTCGTCCACTGCGGGCCTGCCGCTTTGCCTCGCAACTGGGTTTTGATATCGAAGAAATCACCTTGTCCGCGATTCCAAAACGATTGGATGTGTCGGCCAAGGTTTCCGTGGAACGGGTTTTCGCGGAGCTGACGAAACTGCTTTGCGGCCCTGATCCAAAGCGCGGGCTGCAACCTCTGGCTGATTCAGGATTGCTGGATCTCTGGATGCCGGAGCTTCGGCCCATGATCGGCTGCACCCAGAATCGCCATCATCGTTTCCCGGTTTGGGAACACGCGCTGGAGGCGGTCGCCTTTGCCCTTCCCGAACCTGCGCTTCGCTGGGCTGCGCTGCTGCATGATGTCGGCAAGCCCTCGCTGCGGACCGCGGACGAGACCGGTGGTGTGCATTTCTACGGCCACGAAGCTCTCTCCATGGAGATCACTTCTGCCATTCTCGCCCGCCTGAAAGTCGGCCACGCCCTTTCCCGGGAAGTCCTTGCGCTGGTGCGCCACCACGGAACTTTTCCCACCGATGAATGGAGCGACGCGGCCTGCCGCAGGTTTCTAGCCAAGCTGTCGGAAGATGGCTTGCCGTTGAAGCAATGGGGGCATTTCCGCATCGCCGACCAGTTGGCAAAGGGAATCGACGAAACTTCAAATATGCTGAAGCACCAAATAGTGATGACAAGGTTGGGAAAGCTAGCAGAAGAGAATCCGCCCTTAAGCACGAGAGCTCTTTCGCTGGATGGCCGGGCCCTCATGGAGCTCGCGGGAAAGCGAGGTGGGCCTTGGGTGGGCGAGTTGCAGAATCACCTGCTTGCCGCCGTGCTTGAGGATCCCTCGCTCAACAGCTCGGAAAGCCTGGGCAGCCTAGCGAAGAATTGGCTTCACAGCCACGCGTAGTTTCTATGCGCGTTGTCGCTGGCGCATCCTTGGGGCGCCGGTTTCATCTGGCCGCCCGATCCTATTTGCTCCGTTGGAACCCCAGCTTGTATCCATAGCCGATATTTCCAGCGACGCGGACCAGTACGGTGAAAGGCTGGTCGATGATGTTCTTGATTTCCAGGCTTCGGGCCCGGAGCTCGGCGGGCTTGCGGTTGGCCATCATGATCTGGTCCGTCATCGGGCCAGGCTGGGACGGGACGGCGAAGCCGATCTGCAGCTTGGTGGTGTCCAGGGTGGTGAGCCGGGCCACTAATTTCTCCTTCGGCGCAAGGGTCACAGCGATCAGGCGCATGCCCCGCTCTCCTTTTTCGCTCATGTCGCTCAGGCCGGGGCCGCTGGGATTGATGTTGGACCGGATTGATTGGCTGCCCTCGACGTTGCTCTGGTACACATCCTTCGGCAGCGTCCTTTCCTCGATGAGCGTCATTCCATCCGGAAGCTCCAGGATGTCCCTGGAACCCGCGGCCTTGAGCCTTTCGGCGAAACTGGGAGCGGCCGGAGTCTGTGTGGCTGGTGCCTGTGTGGCTGGTGCCTGGGGGGCTGGCGTCTGGGTGAACAGGAGGGCGGGGAGGATCAAGGGAAGCATGGCTCTACTTTCATGATTGGTGAATTGAGAAGGCGATCAAACCAATAATAGAGCTTACCAACCGCCCTTCAGTTCAGAATATGAATTTTCCCCGAGCGATCCTGGTGAAAGCTGAAGGACTGGATCCACATTTGGGCCTTGTTCGGCTCATGGGGCAATTCCTCCGGAGCCCCTGGAGGTGGCACATCCAGGCGGTGCACCGTGCCTTCCTCGGGATGTTTTACTTCGAACCCACCATATGCACAATTAACCCAACCAGTGAGTGCATCGCAGGTTGATTCAAGAACGATACATTTCGCTGCATCAGGTTTGGAAGGAACTTTAAATAATGTGGTGATGATTGCCCCCATGGTGCACTTTTTTTTAACGTTAACCACCTTTTTCGCTTGCTTCAAAGCTGCAATTCCGGGGCAGTCTTGGGCCATTAGCCCGCTGGCACAAAAGAGGAAAGATAGGGTGGCCAAAGACCGAATCATGAGAGCTCCTTTGATAAATTTGCAAAGGCCACCCCCCCTCCTAGAATTGTCAATTGGCTTTCGGGAACAACTGCCTGATGGAATTTTAACCGCGCTCCAGCAGCACCACCGCCTGCGCTGCAAGGCCTTCGCCCCGGCCTGTGAATCCCAGGTTTTCTGTGGTCGTCGCCTTCACGTTCAAGGCTTCGGGCTCGATGCCCAGGATGGGCGCGATCCGGTCCCGCATGGTTTGGCGATGGGGGCCGATCCTGGGTCTCTCTCCGATGAGGCATACGTCGGCGTTTCCCACCCGCCACCCGCGGCTTCGCAGTTCACCCATGACGCGTTCCAGCAGGAACACGGAGTCCGAATCCTTGTAGGCGGCATCGGTATCCGGAAAATGCTGCCCGATGTCCCCGAGTCCCGCAGCGCCCAAGAGCGCGTCCATGAGCGCGTGGAGCATGACATCCGCATCACTGTGGCCCGAAAGACCGCGGTCGAAGGGCACCAGGATTCCCATGAGCAGGAGGGGACGCCCTTCTTGAGGGGCGGCGAACCGATGGACATCGAATCCAGAACCCACCCTGATCAATGGACAGTCCTTCCGAGAGGTCTCAAATGCTCCTCACGCTGCCAGGACTCGGCGTGGGGGGATTGGTTTTCCGCAAGGACTTGTTCTGGCCAGTGCTTGAGATGCCCCCGGTGTTCTCTTTGCCATTGACGTTGTCGGGAATCGTCAAAATGACGACGGTGCCCTCGCCTTCCTCGCTTTTCACTTCGATGGAGCCGCCATGCTCTTCGATGATCTTCTTCACGGTGGCCATGCCCAGGCCGGTGCCTTTCTTTTTCCCGTAGCTGAAAAACGGCTCGAAAATCCTCCGCTGGATTTTTCGGGGAATGCCCTTGCCGTTGTCCGATACGCGGATCTGCACGCCGCCGGTCACCCGTTCCCAGGTGATGGACACCTTGCGCTCGCTGGGCTTTTCAGCCACGGCGTCCAAGGCGTTGGCGAGGAGATTCTCGATCACCCGGCTGAAACGGGCAGGGTCCAGATTCGCGGCGCAGGGAGCATCCTCGCTGGTGATGTCGACGCCCAGGTCGCCAGCATGAGGCCGGATGGCTTCCACCAGACTTGAAAGGAAGGCCGTGAGTTCCACTTTCTCCCGCCGGGGTTCCCGCACCTTGGCGTAGTCCAGCACGTCCATGCTCATGTCGCCCAGGCGCTGGACCGCTTCGAGGATTTTCGACACATGGTGTTTGGATTTCTCGTCGGGATTCAGGACTTCGAGCAGCTCGGCATGGCCCCGCACAACGAAAAGCGCATTCTTGAAATCATGCACGATGCTGCTGGCCACTTGCCCCACGGTGGCAAGCACCTGATTCCGCAGGTTGTCTTCGGAGAGGCGGGCCCGTTCGATGGCGATGGCGCACAGCGACACGATGGCCTCGAAGATCGGCCGGTCCACGGGCTCCGTGATGATGCGTTTGGAGTCGAGATAGACCACTCCGATCCGTTTCCCTTTGAGGGTGAGGGGCAGGCAGAGAATCGTTTTGAGCTGCAGGTCCAGGATGGACTGCTGGCTCATGAGTTTTTCG
>JANYJQ010000033.1 GCA_025358435.1 Holophagaceae bacterium | reverse complement strand
GAGTGCCGTTTCCATTAAAAGGGGAAGGATTCGAACCTCCGATCGGCAACGGCGCGGGAGTAGGAAAAGGCTGAGACGCGAGAGCGTCGAAGCCGGTCCGCGAAGCGGATTCCCGCCCGCAGCCGTGCCGCGGCAGATGGGTGGTGCTCTGCTCAATGTTAGAGGGCGAACTCAACCCATTGCGCCCAGACCAAAGAAACCGGCCCTAGGAGACCTCGGGCCGGTCTTTGAAAAATCCAGCCTCACACATCATCCCTCATCCCTCATCCCCTCATCCCCCACAGCTCATTCCCTCATACCTCAGCACACGTGACCTTCGCTTCGTGACATTCCCGTGGCACACTTGAAGGCTCGCTTGACCGCGCGGAGCCGCCCAACATGACAGACGCCTGCACCATCCTCACAACCTGCGGCAGCGAAGAAGCGGCTCTCACCATCGCAGCTGCCTTGGTGGATCAGGGCTTCGCCGCCTGCGTGAGCATCCTGCCGAACGTGAAGAGCTACTACAACTTCAAGGGTGAAACACATCTTGATGAAGAAGTCATGCTGATCATCAAGACCACGGTGGAGCTCTTCCCTCAAGTCTCTGAAGTCATCACCGACCTGCATACCTACGAAGTGCCCGAAATCCTGATGTTGCCGGTGCATGCTGGCAGCGAGCCATTTCTTGAGTGGATTCGCGACAGCACCCGGCGACTTGTGTAGTCGGTAGCCTGTAGGCTGTGCGCTTTGGGCGGTAGGCTGTGGGCTGTAGGCTGTAGGCTTAAGGGATGAGGGACGCGCCAAAGGCGCGCTCGATTTTGAACCCAGAGCCCAGAACCTAGTGCCCACAGCCAGGGAGAAAGCCATGGAACAGTCACTCAGCCTTGAATTCCTTCGAGTGGTGGAAGAAGCGGCCATCGCCTGCGCCCGCAGCATCGGCCACGGCCGCCGCAAGCACTCGGATAAGCTCGCGGTAGAGGCCATGCGCCACACCATGGAATCCGTGCGCATGGACGGCACCATCGTCATCGGCGAGGGAGAACGGGACGAAGCCCCGATGCTTTTCATCGGTGAAAAAGTAGGCATGGGAGCCGGCCAGGTAGAGGTGGACATCGCGGTGGATCCGCTGGAAGGCACCAATCTCTGCGCGACCGGCGCACCCAACGCCATCGCCGTGCTTGCGGCCTCGGAAAAAGGCGGTCTGCTCCATGCTCCCGATCTTTACATGCAGAAGCTCGTGGTCGGCCCCGCTTCCAAGGGCAAGGTGCATCTTGATGCGCCTGTGATCGAGAACCTGGAAGCCATCGCCAAGGCCTTGGATCGCAAGATAGGCGATCTGACGGTGACCGTGCTGGACCGGCCCCGACACGAGGCGCTTATCGCCGACATCCGCGCCGCAGGGGCGCGCATCCAGCTCATCGGCGACGGTGATCTCAGCGCAGCCATCAGCGCGGCGGTGAGCGGCACGGGAATCCATGCGGTCATGGGCACCGGCGGCGCGCCAGAAGGCGTGATATCCGCCGCGGCGCTGAAGTGCCTTAATGGCGAGATCCAGGCGCGCTTGGTGGTCGACACCAATACCGCAACCCGGGAAAACGCCGAAAAGATGGGTGTGGATTTCAATCGCATCTATATGACTGAGGATCTCGCGCCAGGCAAGCACATCGTCTTCGCCGCCTGCGGCGTGACGTCCGGAAACCTGCTCAAAGGCGTGCAGTTCTTCGGCCATGGCACCCGCACCAGCTCGCTCGTCCTGACCTACGAATCGAGATTGGTGAGGTTCATCGACACCGTCTACAAGAATCCCGGAGAAGGGGTGACCATCCGGTTCTGAGCCCGCCGGACGGCGGGACCATCAGCTCCCTCGGCTTAAGAATCCATTCCATGAACTCGCTCTTTGACCCTGCTGATCGGTCCGCGATACTCCAGCGCCTTGAAGCATTGCAGCCTGGCAGCGCCCGCCGATGGGGAAAGATGGACTCTGCTCAAATGCTGGCTCACTGCGCCATTGCCATGGAAGCGGCCATGGGCGGTCAGCCCCGGAAACAAATCCTCCTGGGCAAATTGATCGGCCCCTTCGTCCGTTCCTCGGCGCTGGGTGAGAAGCCATTCAGTAAAAATTCCCCGACTGATCCCACCTTCGTGATGTCGGACTCGCGGGAATTCATCGCCGAGCGGAACCGGCTCCTCCATCTGATCCAGCGCTTCGCAGAGCAAGGCCCTTCGAGTGTTTCCGGTGCGGTTCATACCTTCTTTGGAAAGCTCACCGGTGAAGAGTGGGGCGTCTTGATATACAAACATCTGGACCATCATCTGCGGCAGTTCGAAGCCTGATTCCGCCTTCGGCGAGCCCTTCCGGAAGTGATACTGTGGTGCATCTATGATGGAAGGATGGCTGATGATCAAGGACTGCGCAGGCCCGGGAACACGCTGGAACTGGAGCATATGTGCGGGTTCCATGCGCCAGCTCCGCCCTCTTGCCTTGGCTGTGTCCCTTGGGGCCATGGCCCTTCCGCTCCGTGCGAACGATGGCGCCGCTGAGACTGGGATTGGAGGCATCCGTTTGCGCAAGGAAAAGAGCGTCGCGATGGTGAAGGAACGCCTCACCATTTCCAAGGACCGCGTACGGGTGGAATACGAATTCCGCAATGACACCGACAAAGATGTGGTGACCGAGATCGCCTTTCCTATTCCAGACTACGAGTACCCGGGCGAAGACCCAGGCGGGGAACGGGATTTCAAGGATTTCAGGGTGTGGGTGGATGGCAAGCCCCGGCGCTTCGGAACCGAGGCCCGGGCCTTTCTTAAAGGAACGGAGGTCACCGCAGATTTGCAGGCGCTCAAGGTGCCCATCGAATCCTTCGGCGGGTTCTGCCATTGGGATTTGGACGTGCGGAAGAACGAATACGTGGTGGATCGGCTGAGCGAACCGGATAAGCAGAAACTCGTATCCAAGGGCATCCTGAATCCAGCGAACAAAGACGACCCCGGCTGGTCCTTCTCCCCAACCTGGACGGCCAAAGTGACCTACCATTGGACCCAGCGTTTTTACGCCAAGAGTGTGACGAAGATCGCCCATGAATATACGCCCGTGGCGGGTTTTGGAATGGTGATTCCCGCCAACCTGAAGACCGAGCACCCGGATGCCTGCGCGGACGATGGCCTCATCAAATCACTCCAAGCGGGCGCATTGAGGCGCGAGGCCACCAAGCCCGAATCCGGCCAGTACGTGAAGGCCGCGTGGGTGAAGTACATTCTCACGACCGCGAATACCTGGAAGACACCCATCCGGGATTTCGAGCTGCGCATCGAGCGGCCCGAAGGCGCCAGGGTGAGCTTCTGCTGGGATGGGCCCGTGGAGAAAGCCGGAACCGTGCTTCGCGCCCAACGCAGCGATTTCTCTCCCTCCAAAGAGTTGACGGTCTATTTCCTTGAACCCTGAGATGCGCGAATCCTGGCAGACGAAATGGTTCCGCTGGACCATGAATTTCTGGCCCTGCTACCGCGGTTCAGGCGGACGCATCACCTACGTCGCCAGTGACTGGAAGGAAGTTCGGGTGAAGCTGCGGCTATCGCTGCGCACACGCAACTACGTGGGGAGCATCTTCGGGGGCAGCCTCTACGCGGCTGTGGACCCCCTCTACATGCTCATGCTCATCAAGTGCCTGGGGCCTGGATTCGTGGTGTGGGACAAATCCGCCACGATCCGGTTCCGGAAGCCCGGAAGAACCACGTTGACCGCGACGTTCAAGCTCGATGATGCGGAACTGGACGAGATCAGGCATCGTCTGGAATTGGAGCCCAAGCTGGATCGCACCTACCGCGTTGAATTGGTGGACACCAGAGGCATCGTCCACGCCGAAATCGACAAGATCATCCACATCAGCAAGAAATAAAACCAGCTTTCGGCCCTACTCATCCTGGTAATCGTTGGGCCACGAATTCGGCAGAACAGGAAATCACGCCTCCGTTTGCGCAAATAAGCACACATCGAAACCCAGCCGGAACTCAAATGAAATGGCCGCGAAACGGGGAACCGGTATTTTAAAGCTCAGGATCCGGGCAAAACCATCAGACTGACAAGCAGCCTTGCCCCGAATAGGCTGACGTGCAGGAGATGGGTGTACTGTTGATTCAATCTCCATAGTCTTTGGCGTTCAAACCCGAATCAGGGCATCCACTCAGCTGATCTGCCCCTGGTGATCTGCTGTCTCCTTTCCTCCATCCTGCTTTTCAGGCCTATTTTTTCTCGCATCCACCGGGCTGCGATCCGCGCATCAGCATTCGTTCAGACACCCATCGAATCGCAGGCCCATGGCGCTCCTCCCACCAGTCCCTATCCCGCAGAACCGCGATTTTATTCGCGTGGGGCGATCAGGCATCCAGGGGAAAGGCGTGTTCGCGAAGCGCCGCATCCCGATGGTCGATCTGCTGATGGAAATTGCCGATGGCAAACCGGCTCACGTTTACGCCTTCCGGTTGGACGATTCCACCGTGATCGACGGCGCACGCGGAGGCAATGATTCTCGGTTCATCAACCACAGTTGCGAATCGAACTGTGAAGCCTATGTCTTCGACGATCACCTGTACATCTATGCCGTGCGCGATGTTGTGCGCGGTGAAGAATTGACCTTCGACTATCAACTCGGTTCGGCCCTCGGAACCCACCCCAAGAAAGACAATCGCCAAGCGTACGCCTGCCTGTACGGGTCGCCCAAGTGCAGGGGAACGATGCTTGGAGCGAGGAGGCTGAAATGATTGATGGTGCATGAGGAGCGTCGGCCTGGGTAAGAAGCTTGAGTTGCCGACTGATTTTTTTCTCGCAATCCCACTGCTCGTTTCCAAGGACGCTCAATGAAAGAATCCCGTTCCAATCCCTCGCGCAAGGCTGCATCGCCGAAGAATATCGCCACTGCGGCCGTAGCGCTGAGCGCGCCGCTGTTGTTCCCCGCATCGGGCCTTATGGCGCAGAAGGATCCCAACGCCCCGACGCACCGCGCTGAAACCGTACACCTGTACCTCAAGTTCGCTGATCGATTCGTTAAGCTGCACGAGATTTATTCGATCATCGGCTTCGAGGACCATCACGCCCTTTTCAAGAACACCAAAGGGGAATATTTCTACATCGAACCAAGCACGGGAAACATGAAATTCCTATCCCCGGGGGTACCCACCACGCAGCGGGCGCTGACCTTCGGACGTGAAAAGCTTAAGGGCAGTTCGATCCAAGTGACCCTCGTCGGCGTTGACGCCGCGGGTCACTTGGTGCAGAAGAATAGCCGCGGCGAACTGTTCTATCTCCATCATGAAACCGGCGACATGGTGTTTGTGAAATAAGGGCGTTCCAGCGGACACAATTAACGGTGTCCGTCGAGCCCACACGTGCGGATACGGCATCCGCCTTGGTTCGCCATGGGGATAGCTCCTTTCCATCTTCGCCATCCAGTGTTTGCTTCCTTCCTTTTCCCATCCACCCCGCTTTTCTGGAGCTCATCATGAAATCCACCCTTCCGAAATCGTTCTTCGTCTCGCTCGTCATGATGGGCGCGCTGATGCCCTACGCGCACGCTTCGGACCCCATCCCCGGCGTCGATGTCAAGTTGGGGAGGAATCCTCCGGGAAAAACAGCAACCTCCCGCACTGACAAGAACGGCAAGGTTGTGTTCGCCGACTTGGAAGTAGGGAAATACTGGTTTGAGCTTGGCCCGCAAACGCAGAATAAAGCATCAATCAACACCACGAGATCAAACATCAAACATTCATCAATCATCCCGACGAATGGAGGCGAAGAACAGACTCTCTCCATCGAGTTTGGACAGGGAAACGACCCAAAGCCGCTTGGGCCGGTTCAATTCGAGGTTAAAACAAAACCAGGGAAAGTCACGGTGGTGTTCACCCGTGCGGCAACCCCCGCTCCGGGAGGCGGCAAACCCGCAGATGCCAGGCCCGCAGCCCCAAAAAAAGCAGACGCCAAAGCGAGCGGTGAAGCCAACACTGCTTTGGGCTCGGTGAACACGGCCCGGAAGAACTGAAAACTTTAGGGTCAATGCCAATACTGCTCGTGCATTCCAGATTCATTTACTATGGCCCTTAACAATGATGCCACCAGAGATTCCAGGTTTATAAATCTAGAAAGAACCCGGGCTTTTTCGGGTTCTTTCTAGATTTATTTCGCCAGCTCTCCCGCCTTGACGAATTTCACTTCGCCTTTTGTCCGTGGAATGAGCTTTTCCAGCGCTTCCACTGTCTCGGGGTAGATGTGGGCGATGATCAGGACTTGGCCTTCTTTTTTCGCGATGGCCAAGGCGCGGTCCCACTGCTTTTCCATGGCGGCGAAATCTTTGTCGTCATCCAGGAAGACTTTGCGCTGCACGGAATGGACGCCTAGCTCCTCGGCCACGGCAAAGGCCACGCTGTCCTTTTCGGTGCGGCTGTCCACGAAGAAATCATGGCGGGCCTTGATCTCCTGAAGCACCCAGGTCATGCGCGGTTTGTCGGGCGTGATGCGGCTGCCCATGTGGTTGTTGACCCCGGTGTGGTGGGGAATGTCACTCAGCGCCTTGCGGACGCGTTCGCGGATTTCCGCCTCGGAGGAATTGAACATCACCGCATCAGGGCCGGGATTCGCTTTGGGATAGCCGACGGGTTCCATGGGCAGATGCAGCATCACTTCCTTGCCCTTCTCAAAGGCGATGTTGGCGCTTTCCTTGGTGAATTCCTGGTAGGGCAGCACCGCCACGCTGAAGGGGATCGGTTGGGCGCAGAGCCGCGTCACCAGCTCCGGCGCCACGTAGCCGAGATCATCCACCACCAGCGCGAATCTGGGCAGACCGGCTTCGGGTTCCTGCCTTGCTGCTATCGGCTTTCCGGGCTCAGCAGCTTTTTGTGGGTGCTTTGGCTCTGGTTTCGATCGCGGTTGGGGCTCCACCGGCGGAGCAGGCTTTGATTTCCGGCCGCAGCTGGTCTGGCTCAAAAGAAGGCCAAAGCCCAGGCCGATGAGCAGCATGAAAGCGCCCAGGCCCAGCAGGACAGGCGTTGATGGACCCGTGTTTTTCCGCCGCCCCATGTCAGGCTGCGTTCTGGCTGTCGTCCTTGGGTGCGGGCTTTTCGTTCAGGCCCGCCAGGATCTTGGGGATCGGATCCTCGTCGGCCTTCAGCCCCTTCAGAACGTGATCAGGAACGATGCCGCTGCGGTCCAGTTTCTCGCCCCCGGCACCAAGCCAGCGTTTTGTCACCAGTTCCACTGCGCCGCCCTGCCGCAGGAGCAGCCGGGTCCGTTCCACGCCAAGACCCAGTGTCCGTTCCCCAAAAGTGGGGTTGCCCGCCTTCTTGAGGGCCGAAGTCAGTGCCTCGGCTGGGCCCAAGGTGCTGGGACCAAAAAGCAGGATGACTTTGGCGAAAGGCGCCTCGCCCGCAGTCTTGAATTCCAGGATCCGGTCCTTTTGGCCGTGTTCCTGGATGGTCACGAAAGTCCCACCCGGGGCGAAGAGTCCCGCCACCAAGGCCGCCTCGGTCAGATCACCCTCCGAACACTGTCGCAGATCCAGTACCAGAGGCAATTTACGGTCCAGTTTGGGCAGCATGGTTTTCAATTCAACCGCCCGGCCTGGCATGAGATCCGGGATGGACACCATATGGGCCTTATCGCTTTTCTTCAGGGTGATCGTGGCCTTCCCAGGCACTTCTCGCGCGACGGTGACGGTCTTGATCTGGGCTTCGGTGGAGGCATATCGAAGCAGGTTCAACGACGTGCCCGCTGGGCCGTGAAGGGCGCGCTCCAAGGACCAGGCGCTCAACGGGCCCACTGATTCCTTATCGATCTTGCGGATCACATCCCCCACCTGGAGACCAGCCTTGTCGCCGGGACCACCGGGCCGCACCGCCACCACTTGGGCGTAGATGCCGCGTTTCAACAGGCGGAGGCCGATGTCCGCCGGGCCTGGATCCGGCAGGCGCAGATCCTCCGGCGTCAGGTAGGCATTCAGCGGATGGGCCCGTTCCAGGACCGCCAGGACGCCGCCGGAAATGACCTTCTCCATGTCCGGGCGGTCCACGTAATTGTCCCTCACCAGGCCGAGCACGTCTTGGATGTCAGCCAGCCCCGCCAGCGGGTCCTGCGACCGCGCTTCCGCCGCAGGCTTGGTGGGCGTCTGCCGGACGAGCGGATAGGTGAAGGTGGCCACCAGAGGCAGCGAGATCAGGGAAAGCCAGGTACGCTGATGCATGGAATAAGTGTGGCATGGAGGGGGAGAAGATTCCCTATCCAGGTGCGAGGGTTGAGGCATGAGGCACGAGGCGGGCTCCTAGCGTTCCTCGCACCTTATGCCTCAACCCTCATTCCTCCTTAGGCATACCAGCTCGTCCCGCTTTTGAATCCCTTGTCTTTGGCCTTCATTTGCGCGTGGCGGGCCAGGGCTAGTTCGATCAGGCGGGTGAGCAGTTGCTCGTAGGGAATGCCGCTTTCGGCCATCATTTTGGGGTACATGGAAATGCTCGTGAACCCCGGGATGAAATTCAGCTCGTTCAGAAACACCCGGCCGGTCAGGCGCTCCAGGAAGAAGTCCACCCGCGCCATACCGTAGCCATCGGAGGCGCCAAAGGCCCGGCTCGCCAGCTTGCGGATGAGATCGCTCAGCTCCTCGGGGATTTCGGCGGGGATTTTTGTGGTGCTGCGGCCCGCGATGTACTTGTCCTCGAAGGTGTAGAACTCGTCGGCCACCAGGACTTCGCCAGGATTGGATATGAAAGGCTCGTCGCCGCCCAGCACCGCCACTTCGATTTCCCGCACGTCCAGGCCCTGTTCCACCAGCACCCGTCGGTCGTAGGTGAACGCCCGGTCCAGGGCAGCTGGAAGATCTTCGGCCCGTTTCACTTTTTCGACGCCGATGCTGCTGCCGAGATTCACCGGCTTGATGAAAAGGGGCAGGCCAAAGGCCATGGATTCTGAAAGGCACGATGCCCGATCCCGCTTCCAGCGTTCCTCGGTCAGGCCCACGTAAGGAACCACCGGCAGGCCTTCGGATTCCCACAACCGCTTGGTGATCCATTTGTCCATGCCGGCCGCCATGGCCAGCAAACCCGCACCTGTGTACGGCCGATGCAACAGCTCCAGATAGCCCTGGATCTGCCCGTCCTCACCACCGGCGCCGTGCAGCGCATTGAAAAACAGATCAGGCAAGGGCGTATCCTCGGCGCCCTTTTCCAAAGGCAGGAAAGGATGCTTGCTGCGCTCTGGAATCTCGTTGGCCGCCAGCCGCGCGAAGGGATCGCCCTTCAGCACCCACACGCCATTGCGCGCGATGCCGCAGGGCCTCACTTCGAAGCGCGCGGGATCCAGATGCTGCGCGATGCTCCGCGCCGTAACGATGGACACTTCGTGCTCCGGGCTTTCGCCGCCGAAGAGAAGGCCTATGGAAAGACGAGGCTGGGACATGGGAATAGCTTAGGGTCATTGGGCTCTGGGCTCTAGGCTCTAGGCTCTAGGCTCTTGGCTTTTGGCTCTTGGCTTTTGGCTTTTGGTTCTTGCTTCTAGGCTCTTGGCTCTGGGCTCTAGGCTCTGGGCCCATTGCCCACCGCCCATGGCCTACTTCGGCTACCCTAAGCCAATCCAACCCGGAGCACCCGTGCGCACGGCCATCTATCCTGGCTCTTTCGATCCTGTGACCCTTGGCCACGCAGACATCATCCAGCGGGCTGAAAAATTGGTGGACCGGTTGATCGTGGCAGTGCTGCACAACCCGGCCAAGACTTCCGCCTTCTCAGTGGAAGAACGCGTGCAGATGCTGAAGGATCTGGTCGTGCCCTTCCCCAATGTCGAAGTGACCAGCTTCCATGGGTTGCTGGTGGACTTTGCCAGGCAGAACAACGCGGAATGCATCGTCCGCGGCGTTCGGGCCTTCAGCGATTTTGAATATGAATTCCAGATGGCCCTCGTGAACCGCAAACTGGCGCCGGACCTGGAAACGATCTTCCTGATGCCGAAGGAAAAATATTCCGCCGTGAGTTCAAGGTTGGTGCGTGAGATTGGCAGCATGGGCGGAGAATTGAAGGAGTTGGTGCCTGATATTTTGCTGGAACGCATCATGAACAGGCTTGCACAAGGCTGATTGGGCCTCAGCGCGGCGTTGAGCCGCAATCAAATTGCAGGGCATGCCGCGCCGCGCTGAAGTAAAACATCCCCCGACAGAGCCGGGGGATCTCCTATGGCTTGTTAGTGAAAGATGCTTCCTTCTGCGGGCTTCCACTTTTCTGTGCCTTCTGTTTCCAGCGATTTCCACGGACCGGGAACTTCCACGGGACTAGGCTTGTCCAATCCTTCAGACACTCACCGGATCCAGGCCATGCCTGGCTATCCTCACTAAGGAAAACCCAGCACCCAGGAGTTCCCATGTTGATGCGCGGTCTGTTCGCCTCCGGCTTCCTGGCCTTTGCCCTGCTTGTTCCCCACCAGAACGAGACGTCGCAAGGCCAACCCTCCCCACGGCCCCAGATCACCACGGCCCAACCCACGCGCCCCGCGATCTATATCCCGGGCGAGGATGGGCGGAAAACCCCGGCCCAGATCCAGGCTCTCAAGATTGATGTGCAGGTCGTGGGGGCGCTGGCCACCACCACCTGGGACATGACGATCTACAACCCTCAAAATCGCTTATTGGAAGGGGAGTTGGTCTTCCCGCTGGGCGAGGGCCAGACGGTCTCGCGTTTCGCCATGGACGTGAACGGCGCGCTGCGGGAAGGCGTCGTGGTCGAAAAAGCCAAGGGGCGCCAGGTTTTCGAAAGCATCGTGCGCCGGGGCGTGGATCCAGGGCTCCTGGAAATGGTGGCTGGAAACAGTTTCAAGGCCCGCATCTATCCGATCCCGGCGAATGGCACCAAACGCGTGGTCATCGCCTACGAACAGGAATTGCCCTTCGTGTCGCGGAAGGATGGCGATGCCCTGAGCTACACGCTCCCCATGGGTTTCGATCAGCCCATCGGCCGCTTCAGCCTGGCCGTGGAAGTGCTCGAACAGACCGAGC
>JANYJQ010000010.1 GCA_025358435.1 Holophagaceae bacterium | reverse complement strand
GCGACGGAGTATCCTAAAAGACCGTCGATGCATGCTCCGCCGGGGAAGTTGAGGTGCTTTGTGATTTCAGGCCCAGTGGTTCTCTTGGTTCTCGATGGCGTGGCCGATGGGGCGCGCAACGCCTTCGACGCCACCTTTCAGGCGGGCATGCCCAACCTGAACCGATTGCGGAGCCGATACGCTGCCACGCAACTGCACTCGGGGGGAGAATTTGTGGGCTTGCCCGAAGGCCAATTCGGTAATTCCGAAGTGGGCCACATGAACCTGGGCGCCGGGCGGGTGGTGTGGCAAGAACTCACGCGCATCGACGCCGCCATCAAGAAGGGCACCTTTCGCCAGAATCCCGCCATGGGTCAGTTGCTGGCGGAATTGAAAGCTTCTGGCAAGCGCTTGCATCTAATGGGCCTCGTAAGCCCCGGCGGCGTGCACAGCCACCAGAATCACCTGGTGGCCTTAGCGCAGTGGGCCCAGGCCGAAGGTGTGGCCACGGTGATTCACGCGTTTCTCGATGGACGCGACACCGCGCAGAAAAGCGCGGATGGCTTCCTGGATCAGCTCTTGAAAGATCTCAAGCCGTGCCCTCAGGTCAAGGTCGGCTCCCTGTGCGGGCGCTATGTGGTGATGGATCGGGACAAGCGCTGGGAACGAGTGGCCCGCGCCTGGAAGATGCTGGTGGATGGGCAGGCCGAATTCACGGCCAGTGATGCGATGGCCGGTATCCAGGCCGCCTACGGTCGAGGCGAAACCGATGAATTCGTGAGCCCCACGGCCACCGCGGATTTCCAGCCCATCCAGGATGGCGATGGCATCATCTTCTTCAATTTCCGCGCGGATCGTGCCCGGGAATTCAGCCACGCGCTCGTGGATCCTCACTTTTCCGGCTTTGAGCGCGCCCGCGTGCCCAAGGCAAAACTGGTCACCTTCACCCAGTACGAACAGGATCTCGATCCCTACGTGAGCGTGGCCTATGCGCCGCAAAATCTCGCCAACATCCTGGGCGAGCAGGTGGCTGCCAAGGGCTGGAAGCAGCTGCGCACCGCGGAAACCGAGAAGTACGCCCACGTCACCTTCTTTTTCAACGGCGGTCGAGAAGAGCCCTTTGCGGGTGAAGAACGCCGGTTGGTGCCCAGTCCCAAGGTGGCCACCTACGATCTGATGCCAGAAATGAGCTGCCACGAAGTCACCCGTGGATTGGTGGAGGCCATTCGCAACCAGGATTTCCGTTTCATCGTCTGCAACCTCGCCAACGGCGACATGGTGGGCCACACCGGTGATCTAAACGCCGCCATCATGGCCTGCAGCATCGTGGACGATGCGGTGCGCCAAGTGGCCGAAGCCGTGTTGACCGCAGGCGGCGCGCTCTTCGTGACCGCCGATCACGGCAACGCCGATTGCATGCGGGATGAAGCGGGCAACCCCCACACCGCCCACACCTCCAACCCCGTGCCTGCCGTGATCGTGGCGGCGGGCATGGAAGGCCGCCAGTTGCGTGCCGGTGGGGCACTCTGCGATGTGGCGCCCACGTTGTTGCACATGATGGGTCTGGCGCAGCCCGCAGAAATGGACGGGGTGAGCCTGTTCAAGCTCAGCGGTAAGGCGGAAGCGAGCTACTGAATTTATTGAGCCAAAAATCTTAGGTCTTGAACCTGGCCACCAGTTCTGCCAACCCATTGGCGGTGCGGGCGAGTTGGTCGGAGGTCTTGGCGTTGGTTTCCACGGTGGCAGAAAGCTGCACGCTGGCGCTGGCATTCTCCACGGCTTTCTGAGCGCCGATTTCCACCTGCTGCGCCACTTCGCTGCTGGCGTGGGCCTGCTCTTCGGTGGAGGAACTGATTTCCAGGGCCATGGAAGTGACCTGGCCAATATGCTCGCGGATTTCCGAAAGCGCATGCACGGCATCCTGGACGGTGGTTTTGCCCTGGGCCACGGCTTCGTTGCTGCCTTCAATCAGGGTCGCAATTTCGCGAGCGGATTGGGCGCTGCGCTCAGCGAGTTTGCGCACTTCTTCGGCCACCACGGCGAAGCCCTTGCCCATGGCACCGGCCTTGGCCGCTTCGATAGCCGCGTTGAGGGAGAGCAGGTTGGTCTGACGGGCGATATCCTGAATGACGCGCACCGCCTGCACTACCTTGGCGGTGGATTGTTCCACCTGGGCCATGGCTTCGATGGCGGCTTCGCCTGAACGATCTCCGGTCTTGGTGGCTTCCACAGCGGCCTCGGCCTGCCGTTGGCTGGCCTTCACATTGG
>JANYJQ010000006.1 GCA_025358435.1 Holophagaceae bacterium | reverse complement strand
AGCGCCTTTGCGGCTTTGGTCAGTTCGGGCACCACTTCGAAAAGATCGCCGACGATGCCATATGAGGCGAGTTTGAAGATGGGCGCTTCGGGATCCTTGTTGATGGCGACGATGTACTTCGATCCGCTCATGCCGGCGATGTGCTGGATCGCGCCACTGATGCCGCAGGCGATGTAGAGCGTGGGGCTCACGACCTTTCCGGTCTGGCCCACCTGCATGCCATGGGAGATGCCCCAGCCCGCGTCCACCGCGGCCCGGGAGGCGCCCACCACGCCGCCGAGAGCATCCGCCAGCTCTTCGAGGATGGCGAAGTTCTCGCCATTCTTCATGCCGCGGCCGCCGCTGACGATGATGTTGGCTTCGGTGAGATCCGCCTTGCCGGTGCCCTTGGCCAGGATTTCCTTCACGATGGCCTTGAAGTCGCCGGCCGGCGCGGGCAGCGCTTCCATGACGCCTGGGCCGGTTTTCTCGGTGGCCGTGAAGACATTGGGCCGCGTGGTGGCCACTTGCACGGCGCTGCTGAAGGCGGTGGTGGCGAAGGCTTTGCCTGCGTAGACGGGGCGGACGGCCTGGAGCTTGCCGTCGACCATGGACAGGCCCGTGACATCGCCGGCGTAGCCCGCCCCGAGCCTTGCGGCCGCGCGGGGCAGGGCGTCCTTGCCCATGGCCGTGGCGCCGCCAAGCAGCACGGTGGCGCCCTTGGTTTTCACTGCGTCCGAGATCGCGCTGGCGAAAGCATCGCTGCTGTAGGAAGCCAGATGCGCGGCCTCGCAGGTCAGGACCACGTCCGCCCCATAATTCGCGGCATCCGCGGCACCGGTATTGGAAGCGCCCACGAACAGCGCGCCCAGAGTCTTGCCTGAAGCATCCGCCAGACGTCGGCCCTCGGAAAGAGCCTCGGCGGAAGGCTTGCGGAGCTTGCCGTCTTTCAATTCACAAAACACCAGAATCATTGGAATCCCCAAATCAAGTCGTTGCGTTTTTTCAGCAAGGAAGGCTTCGCGATCAGAAAATCTTCGCTTCGTCTTTGAGAGCGTTCAGGAGCGCTGCGGCCTGCTGGGCGGGGTCGCCATCCAGCTTGCGGCCTTCGGGGCGGGCTGGCGGCATGACCATGCCGACCACCGATGTGGAACCTGTCGGAGCAGCGCCGTCGATTTCCTCGATGGTCTTCTTCTTGGCGCCCATGATGCCTTTCAGACTGGCGTACCGGGGCTCGTTCAAGCCTTTCTGCGCGGTGATGACGGCGGGCAGCTTGCCTTCGATGACTTCGGTGCCGCCTTCGATTTCGCGCTCGGCCCGGAAGGTGCCATCGCCGATTTCCAATTTGACCACGACATTGGCCTGGGCGATGCCCAGCAGCTCAGCGATCATGGGCCCCACGGAAGCGTTGTCGCCGCCGATGCCCTTGTTGCCTGCCATGATCAAGTCAAATCCCTTGTCTTTAGCCCAGGCGGCCAGGGCCGACGCGATGGCCAGGGGATCCGAAGCCTCGCTCTTCAGCAGCACGGCATTGTCGGCACCCAAGGCGAGCGCGTTGCGGAGCACGTCCTTGACGCTATCTCCGCCAAGGCTCACCACCGTGACTTCCGCGGCCTTGCTTTCCTTCAGTCGGATGGCTTCTTCCAGCGCGTATTCGTCGTAGGGGCTGGTGATCCATTTCACGTCGGCAGGGTCGATGGACTTGCCGTCCGCCGCCACCTTGATCCTGGTTTCGGTGTCAGGCACCTGCTTGAGAGCGACGAGGATCTTCATGGAAACTCCGGAAAAGGAATCGTCTGGAAGCTAGATACTTCGGTTCGGCATCACCGCCTATCCTATCGTGGAGCCCATTCATCGTCTCGCCAAGATTTCCACGGACCCGCCTTCCGCGAAGGTGGCAAATGCTAAACTCCTTGCGGTTCTTGGAGTTCACACCGCGATGAAAAAAATTGTGATTTCCGTCGCGCTGGTCCTGACCGCGGGTAGCCTCCTCTTCATTCCATTCCGCCTGGTTGCACGGGTGGAAGCCGCTGCCGGGAATCCGGTCCAGCACCTTGCCCTGGAAGGCAGATCCCTGGTTGGGTTGCGGGTCTCACCGTGGCGCGCCAAGGTTTCTGGCTTGCCCTCCTGGGGCAGCGCCAAGGATGGATTTTACTTCGCGCCGATCGCGCCTGCATCGATCACGGTTTCTGCCTTACCGCGATTCGCAAGAACCTTCGCGGTAGTCCCGAGTGGCGGGGAAAAGCTTCGTAGCGGCCTATCAGATGAAGGCGACCGCGAAGCTTTCCGCAGATGGTTCGTGGCCATCCTGGAAGATCAACTGGACCGGCTGTCCCCGGCCTGGGAGCCCGCCCAGCGGGATTGCTCGGGACTCCTGCGCTTCGCCTTCCACGAAGCCTGGGGGCCGCATACCGAAGCTTGGCGGTCCCGCACGGCCTTTAGCGGAGTGGTGGCGGCGCGCAACCCATCCTTCGACAGCGGCGGCCCGTGGCGCAATGGATTTCCCACACCGGGAGGATGGCGTCCCTTCGCTAAAAGCGCGGTGCTGCGGAATCTCTCCTGCGTTCTTATGGGCCGGGATGCGCAGACCGCAAAACCCGGAGACCTTCTCTTTTTCTCCCGGGGCGGCGCGCACGCGATGCCTGACCATTCCATGGCCTTCGCCCGGCCAGACGCGGACGGCATGCCAGTGCTGATCTACCATACAGGCCGCGAACAGAGCGGGCTTGGCCGCGATGCCGGCGAGATGCGCCGAGTGAGGCTCAGCGATCTGCTGCAGCATCCCGATCCAGACTTCAGGCCTCTGCCCGAAAACACAGCTTTTCTTGGCGTCTACCGATGGCGCGTGCTGGCGGAGGACTGACATCAAATATCTGCTGGCGGCCTTCATGCTTTGCGCGCCGATCCTAGCGCAAGCGCCGATGTGGATCGGTGATCCAGACACCGCCTCGCTGCTGGAGCAGGAATTGCAGGCTGCGATGCGCGCCACGGAAGCCTTTGGCGCCATGCCCGTTGGCCCTTGGTCCGTCCATCTGCATCTCAGCGATGACTCGTTCGAAAAAACCACCGGCGCGCCCCCGCAGCGCTTCGCTGCCTGGGCCGGAGCCACACTGCATCTGCGCCCCATCGAGAAACTGCGGCGGCGAGATATCGGTGAAATCCTGCGCCATGAACTGGTGCATCGCAGACTAGCTTCTTCGCGGCTCAGGCCCTGGGAAGAGGAAGCCCGCTGTCTCTACGCAGAGGGCCACACGCAGCCGCAGGAGTCTTGGCCACTGGCGCCGATGAAACCCATCCAGGCTCGCCTGGATCTCGCGCTGCGCCGCGGCAACACAGCCTCCCAGGCCTGGGCCTACGCATGGCTGCGGGCCTGGATCGCCCGAAAGCCGCTGCCGCCTGCGCCACCCTTGAAAAGCTCCGGGCGGGAGAATTGGAAACCTGATCGGTGATCGCATTGCTCTCCGCTAATCTTTAAGGCATGGCGCAGATCGAATTCAAGGAGGCCCTGGTCTTCACAGGAGGCGGAACGGGCGGACATTTCTTCCCGGCGGTGGCCTTGGCGGAAGGCGCGAAGGCGCGGTGGTCCCACTTGCCCATCGCTTTCGTGGGCGCCATCCGCGGCATCGAAGGCATCAAGCTGCCGCTATCGCAATGGCCCCATCTGCTCTTTGAAGTCGAAGGTTTCCTGGGTCGTTCGCCCTTGAAGATGACACGTGCGGCCTGGAAACTGTGGCGCGCGAAATCGAACCTGAAAGCCCAGTGGAAACAACAACGCCCCAAGGCGGTCATCGGCACCGGCGGCTACGGCGCAGCGCCGGCCCTGCTCGCTGCGCGGGATCTGGGCATCCCCTATTTCCTGCATGAGAGCAACGCCGCGCCGGGCGAACTGGTGCGCCGGGTTTCCAAGGGCGCCAGGCGCGTATGGTGCGGCATGGATGCGGTCATGCCACTGCTTCCGGGCGCCGACTGCCTCACGGTGGGAACGCCCATCCGCTCATCCTTTCTTCGTGAATTCACAACAGTGAAGGACTTGGCGGCGCCCTTCCAGTTGCTGGTGCTGGGGGGCAGCGGCGGGGCGCGGGCGATCAATGAGGCGATGATGCTGGCGGCTCCCCCGTTGCTGGAGCAGTTTCCCGATTGGACGATCCTGCATCAGACCGGCGCGGGTGAATTCGAACGGATCAAGGCGGCTCCGCATCATGAGCGGCATCAGATCGTGCCTTTCATCGAAGCCATGGATGAAGCCATGGAAGCTGCCAGCCTGGTGGTCTCACGGGCCGGGGCAAGCACCTGCGCAGAGCTCAAGGCCGCGGGCCGGGGCGCCATCCTGATCCCCCTGCCGAACTCCGCCCACGACCACCAGAAAAAGAACGCCGAGGCGCTGGGCCTGGAGAACCGGGCGGTGCTGGTGAGCCAGCAGGCGAACCTGGCCGACCACATCGAAGCCCACGCGGCCAGTCACATGGCCAACGCCTACGCGCGCATCAAGCTGGGCAAAACACCCGAGCTCAACCGTGCCGTGGAATTGTGCCTGAATGACCTCGCTAAGGCGCTGGGCCGGGAGTTTTGAGTTAAGAGCTATGGGCTATGAGCTATGAGCAATCATAGCGGCGCCTTCGGCGCAGCATGGCTAGCGGCCGTGGGTCGCACCCGAATTGAGCCTCATAAACCGGGTCCGAAATTCCAACCATAAAGCCCATGGCTCTCGGCCCCAACCTCATCTATGCTGGCTTCACCTTTTCTAGGAGGACATCGTGGGTCTGATGGATATGGTTGGTGGATTGATGGGCGGCAGCGGCCATGGGCTGGGACAGAATCCCATGCTCAACGCGGTGATCGGAATGATCCAGCAGCATCCTGGTGGTATCCAGGGCCTACTTGGCCAATTCCAGCAGAACGGCCTGGGCGATCAGGTGCAGAGCTGGGTCGGCACAGGTGCGAACCAGCAGATCAGTGCCGAGCACGTGCAGCAGGCGCTGGGTCAGGATCAGGTCGCGGGTCTGGCGCAACAGCTTGGCGTCGGGCATGGTGAAGCCGCCTCAGGCCTTGCGCAATTCCTGCCGCTCATCATCGACAAATTGAGCCCCCAGGGCCAATTGCCAAGCCATGAGGAAACCCAGAGCGGCGGCGGGTTGATGGGGATGCTTGGCGGGCTGTTGGGCTAGGCGAAAACCATTGGCAGAGAAATCCACCCCGTTCAGGGAAATCTGCGCGGGGCGGATGAGACTGCCGCTACTATTTCTGCACCTTTGGCGGATGCAGCGGCACTACTTGGTTCTTTCAAGAGCGGCTCCAACATCGGTCCCGGAGGATTGCCCATGACGAATCCAGCGCCGCCACACCAGATGACCTCCGCTTGGACCTATCCTCAAAGTTCGCCAGGACTCTGGTTCAACACCACCGATGCCTCCCAGAACGGCGCCGTGCTCGTGGGCGGATCTTTCCAGTTCGACACCACGGCGAATTTCGGCTTCTACGTGCTGAACCAGGCAGGGCAGGTGCTCCAGTCCGATGTCTGGGACAACGCCTACGAGGGTGTTTTCTGGGTGAAGCTGAACGCGGGCGGCACCATCGCGGCGGGCGGCGGCTGGCTCACCAGCACCTACACGGGGCAACTGCGCGCCATTTCAGTGGGCGATGGCAGCGTGCTGCTGACGCAGTCGACAGGCTCCCGCGTGAACCAGATCGCCATGTCCGCCGATGGCGCCATCTTGGCGGCCGGATGCGGCGCCACGTACTCCGGCAGCGGCCAGCAGATCTACCTTTACGCACTGCATGACCACGCCTACAAAGCGCTCACAGGGTTGACCTCGGCCAGCAACAGCGTGCAGAGCCTGGCCATGTCGGCGGACGGACAATGGCTGGTGGCGGGCTTCTATCCCAACGGGTCGGCCCCTGCGCTGATCCTGTTCCAGGTCACACCCACGGGCCTTGTGCAATCACAAGCCTGGTCCATTCCGGCCACCAATGCGATGGCCGAGCCCGAAGACGCAGATGTGCGGGGCTTCGTGAAGGAACATTTCGCGGCCCTGGCCAGTCGCGGTGTGAGGACGGAAGCCAGCTCCGGCGGCGCCTACGTGAAGTCTGTCGCCATGTCCGCCGACGGCTCTAAATTCGCCGTGGCCATCAGCGGGACCAACGGCATCTACTATTTCGATAGCAAGATTTTCATCCAAAGCGGCGCGGCCCAATGGCAGTACGTTCTGCCGGGAATCAGCACGTCGAGCTGCGTGGGCCTGTCCTCGGATGGCACCTTCCTGGTGGGTCTGAGCAACGGCAGCGCGCCCTTGGTCGGCCACGCCTATCGAGTGGATGATGCGGGAAGCAGTGGAACCTTGGCCTGGTCCACGCCGGTGGAATATTGGCCCAATCCGAGCAACCGCATTCTGGGTGGCGGAGATGCTCTGGTGTCCTTCGGAACGGGGGAACCGAATAAAGACGGAACCCTGACGCCAGGCCACTATTACGTGTTGGATGCCAACAACGGCGCAGGTCTGGGTGTGTTCGACACCTCGGCCATGAACTGGCCCTTCCAGCTGTCCGCTGACGGCACCTTCGCCATCGGTGGCAGCGATGACGGCTATCTTTATGGCTTCAGCGCCCGCGGGAACTGGGGCAATGCCATCTGATCGGGTTCCGATTCCATCTCGATATTTGCCCTCAGGAACGGAGATTGAAGAGTAGTCTCTAGCTGGATTGTGAGATCTGCTTTGGGCATCCGCACACCAGCGCTCCATATCGCTGCGAGCTCCGCTCTCAAGGCGGATCTCTGGACTGCCTCGAAGGTGGCCGGATGCATCCTGGCAATTTTCTTATTCCTAGGGCCGGCTCCCGCCTTGGCCGCCGCCAAACCCCAAAAAATAACCATCCAATTGAAATGGAAGCATCAGTTCCAGTTCGCGGGCTACTACGCGGCCCAGCGATTGGGGTACTTCACCGCTGAAGGGCTGGATGCGCAGCTGGTGGAGGGCGGGCCCCGCCGGGACCCGGTGCGGGAGGTGACGACCGGCCGCGCGATGTACGGCATCAGTGATTCGGACTTGCTGGTGGCGCGGGCCCAAGGGCTTCCAGTGGTGGTGGTGGCGGCCATTTTCCAGCACTCGCCTTATGTGTTGATGACCCGGACCGCTGACGGGTTCAAAGAACCAAAAGACCTTGTTGGTAAACGGGTCATGGTCGAGTTCGACCAAGGTGAAATCCAGGCGAGGGCGATGTTCCTCCGAGAAGGCCTAGATCCGTCCAAGATCGCCTTCCAAAGGCATTCCTGGAGGCTCACTGACCTCGCGGATGGACGCACCGACGCCATGTCCGGGTATTTCGGCGTGGAGTCCTACCAGCTGGAGCAGATGGGAATCCCCGTCACCAGTATCCGGCCCGGGGACCACGGCATAGATTTTTATGGTGATTGCCTGTTCACCACCGCCGAGGTGGCAAGGAACGATCCCGCCCAAGTTGAAGCGGTGCGCCGCGCGGTGGCCAAGGGCTGGACTTACGCGATGCAGCACACAGAGGAAGTGGGCGCATGGATTCTCGCGATGCCTGGGGTCCAGGAGCGCGGCATCCATCAAGGAAACCTGAGCGCCGAGGCCGCAGCCATGAAGTCCCTCATCCTCCCCGAAATCGTTCCTTTGGGGCACATCCATGAGGAACGTTGGCAGCAGACTTTGGCGGTTTACAAAGAACTGGGCATCGTCCATCCATCCATGAGCCTGGACGGATTCCTCTTCGACACGAACCGTTGGGTATCCGCAAGGAATCGCGACCGGCTTTTCCTTACGGCCGGGGCCATCGCCATCGTGCTGCTCCTGATCCTGGGCTGGAATTCCACATTGAGAAGGCGGGTGCGGCAGGGCAACGCCGCCCTGCAGGAGAGCGAGGATCGTTACAAACATCTGATGGACTCCGTACCCGACGCCATCTTCATCGAGTACGAAGAGCGCTTTGATTACTTGAATCCGGCCGCGGTAAGTCTTTTTGGAATCCATTCAGCAGAGGAACTGATTGGCCATTCGGTGCTGGAGAATGTCCACAAGGAAGATCAGTCCCGGATCCAGCAGCGCGTTCACGGATTCCGGGAACAGCCTGCCACCCTCCATCGCACGGAACTGCGGATCGAACGGCCCGATGGCAAATCGGTGGAAGTGGAGGTGATCACTTCACCCGTCCCTTGGAAAGGGAGCACGGCGGCAAGGGTCTTCCTCCGCGACATCACTGATCGGAATGCCGCGTGGCAGGCCATGGCCGAAAGCGAGGAGAACTACCGGCAGCTGGTGGAGAACGCGCCAGATTGCATCTTCGTGGTGGGTCATGAAGGGGTGTTCCGTTACGTGAACCCCGCAGGTTTGCGGATGTTCGAAGTGGACTCCGAAGAAGAGATCCTCGGCAAACCCATGCTGGAGTTCATCCATGTCAAAGACCGCCCCATCATGGAGGCTCGCGGATGGCACTTCATTGAGACTGGCGTGCCGATGCCGACGCAGGAGCTGCGGGTGGTGGGCCATCGCGGCCATGTGACATCTGCGGAGGTCATCACCACACGGGTCCGGTTCCAGGGCGAGGTGGCTGCCCGGGTGTTCGTGCGGGACATCACGGCTTGGAAGCAGGCGGAGGCCGCCCTCAAGAATAGCCAAGGAATTCTGCGAGGCTTTTTCGATGGGGCTCCCTTCCAGATGGGCGTCACGGAATTCACCGAAGACGAGGACGTGATCTTCATCTCCATCAATGCCGCTGCCGCGGCTTCCATGGGCGTGGATGTGAAAGAGGCTCCAGGCATTCGCGTGAGCGACCTGGGCTTGCCTGGACCCCATCGTGGCGTGTGGGTGGACCAGTACCATCAAGCCCAGAACACGGGCAAGCCGGTTCATTTCGAGATGCAAACGGCCATGTTGAGACGGGAGCTGCGTTGGGCGGTCACCCTGGCCAGCACCGGGAAGAGCCCGAACGGGCGTCCACGCTTCGCCTACCTGGTGGAGGACGTGACGGAGCGCTGGGAGATGGCGCGGGCGCTGGAAGAGCGGGAAGCTACGCTGCGGGCCTTCTACCACGGCGCCCCGATGCTGATGG
>JANYJQ010000211.1 GCA_025358435.1 Holophagaceae bacterium | reverse complement strand
CGCAGGGGCAGGCAGCGCAGCCAGGCCACCAACCAGACCAGGGGCGAAGCTTCCACGCCCAGAAACTGCACCTTGGAACGGCGCCGGGCCAGGAAGCTCAAGGGGCCACCCAGTCCGGCACCCAGGTCCGCCACACGCATGGGTTTGCTCTCGGGAACCAGCGTCAACATTGCCTGCCAGGCCGCCGTGCCTGAGTTGTACAGAGGTACCCGGGTGAACACGCCGCCCCCGAAAACCAGGAGGAGGGCCACCAACAGTGCTGGATAAACCCAGTGGGGAAACGGATGGCCCAGCTGCCAAACCGTTGCCAGGGGCACCAGAACCTGAAAGGCCCACCACCACTTTCCTAGCCCCCAGCCTCGCGCCAGGGCAGCGGCCAGCAAACCCTGCAGCGCCATCCATACCCAAAGGGGAAACCGACCCGGGAGCCATCCAGCCAGGAAGGCAAGCAGGAGAAAGGTCAGGGCTTGCGCGGCAAGTGCCCGAAAAATGGGCGGCCAGGAGCCCCAGATGGATCGGCTGGGTGACATGGGACCATTATGGATGGGACGGTCCAGGTTCGGGAGCGCGATGGAGCAAAAGAGAAACAACCAGGGCAGGGTGGCGCATTCCATCGGCCGTTTCGCGCCTTCGCCAACGGGTATTCTGCATGTGGGAAACCTCCGCACGGCCCTGGCATCCTGGCTTTCCGCGAAATCCAAGGGCGGTCTTTGGGTGCTGCGCATCGAGGATGTGGACCGCCATCGCTGTCGAGCGGAATTGGCGGAGCGCCAAATTGACGATCTCGCAGCCTTGGGGATGGTTAGCGATCGGCCCGTAATCTGGCAATCCGGGCGGGGAAAATATTATCAAGAGGCCCTTGCCACCCTTCAGGCCCAGGGCTGTCTGTACGCCTGCTCGTGTACCCGCAAAGATTTGGCCATGATGGCCTCGGCGCCACATGGGGAGGATGGTCTGCGGCCCTACCTTGGCTCCTGTCGGGGCCGGGCTCTGACCCAGGCAACGGCAGACGCCGTGCGGTTTCATCTGCCGGAAGGAGAGATCGCATGGGTGGATGAAATTCTCGGACCCCAGCAAGATGACCCGCATCAATTCACAGGCGACCCTTTGTTGCACCGGCGCGATGGCTGCTTTGCCTATCACTTGGCTGTGGTGGTGGATGATGGGGCCCAGGGCATCACCGAAATCGTGCGGGGTAATGATTTGCGCTGCGTGACCGCCACCCAGATTCACCTGCAGAAAGCCTTGGGCTTGAACCACCCTGCCTATGCCCATGTGGCCCTGGTGGCGGCGCCCAATGGCGCGCGCCTAGGGAAACGCCATGGGGCCCTGGGGCTTCAGGAAATGCAGGCCAAGGGCATTTCCATCCCAGAAATCGTGGGCTGGCTAGGTTATTCCCTCGGTTGCCTGGATCGCCCCGAGCCTTGTACGGCTCAAGAACTTCTATCTGGGTTTTCATGGACGCGAGTGCCAGATCGCGAGCCCGCCTCGGCTCGCCTGCAAGCCTTGGCCAGATGGATCAGCCCGCAAACAAAGTAAGCCATCACGCCTTGACCAGAGCCTTGATGACTTCTCCCGCCATGATGAGGCCCGCCACCGAAGGCACGAAGGAAACGCTGCCGGGGATCTGGCGGCGGGCGCTGCAGGTGCGTTCAGTGCCCTTGGGGCAGATGCAGTTTTCCATGCAATCGTTGTCCTCGGTGACCTGCGGTACCAGAATCTCTTCTTGGGAATAGACCACCTTCAGGTGGTTGACGCCGCGCTTACGCAATTCCTTGCGCATGGTGCGGGCCAGGGGACAGTTGATGGTTTTGGCGATATCGGCGATCTCCAACCGCGTGGGATCCAGCTTATTGCCGGTCCCCATGCAACTGATGATGGGAATCCCGCGCTTATGGGCTTCGATTACGAGATCCAGCTTCCCCGTCACGGTATCGATGCAATCCAGGATGTAATTCAAGTCTGGGGCGATGAGTTCGTCGGCGGAACCAGGGTTATAAAACTTCTGGTGAAGCGTCACCTGGGCCTTGGGGTTGATCTCCAGAATCCGGTCCCGCATGGCTTCCACCTTGAGGTGTCCCACGGTTTTGCGCGTGGCGTGGAGTTGCCGGTTGAGGTTGGTGAGGCAGATGC
>JANYJQ010000189.1 GCA_025358435.1 Holophagaceae bacterium | reverse complement strand
ACCACCCTCACGTCCGGGGCGAACCCTTCCACCTTCGGCCAAAGCGTGACCTTCACGGCCACGGTGGCTTCGGGGGCCGGAACGCCTGCGGGCACGGTGCTGGGTTCCCTCGGCTACAGTGGCGACATCGACTACTTCCGGCTGATCCTGCCGGGCCGCGCCACGCTGACGCCTCCGACGGGCCTGCGCTATTTCCTGTACATCTACAATCAGGTGGGCCAGATCGTGGCGCAATCCACGCTGGCGGGCGGCGCAACCCAGACCTGCGCCTGGACGAATCCCCTGGGCGCGGGCCAGTACTGCTACGCCGTGGTGCGGGCGCCCGCAGGGGTCTTCTCCGCCAGCCAGCCCTACTCGTTGACGCTGAATTGGTGAAGATGTTTGCCTAGTTAGCTATTGACTGCAGTTCCTGTTCAAGCGGCGATTCTCCTCGTCGCCAGGATGAAGCTTCCGAAGCCCAGGCCCACCAGGATCAAGGCCACTTGCAGACCCAGTACATGCACCAGGGCGCTGCCCACGAGCGGGCCCACCATCATGCCAATGGCGTAGGCGATGTTCAGGATCGAGAAGGCCGATGCATAACTGGTGCTCCCAGTCTTCTCCACGGCATCGGCCACCGCCGGGCTCGAAGGGGACATGATCAGGCTCGCGATGCTACCCAGCGCCATCATGCTGGCGATGACGAAGACCGTATGACGGAAGAACACCGGCAAGGGTATGAAGACCATGCTCAAAGCCAAGCCGGCGATGAGCACCTTCTTTCGGCCGATGCGGTCCGACAGATGCCCCATCAAGGGTGAGGTCAGCGTGTGTGTGGCCGCAGCGGCAGCGAAGCAGAGGCCGATCTGGCCGGGGCCAAAGCGCAACACCGCGTCGAAGTGCAAAGGCAAAGTGGACTCCAGCACAGCCCACAAGGCTGAACCTAAGGCCAAGGCGCCGCTGAAGACCAGGATCACGGGGTTCCGCACCAGCACCAATGGGCTGATGCGCTCGCCTTTCTCCGCCTGCGATTCTTCCAGCAGAAAGGCCCGCCCCGCGGCATCGAGCGCCACCAATCCAATCCCGAGGATAAAGGGCGCCGAGGTGCCAAAGCCCTGCGTGAGATAGCCGGAAATGGGCGGGCCGGTGAGCACGCCCAGATTAGCGCAGGCGAAGGCGGTGCCCATGGCCTTCCCGCGTTGCTCCTTTGGAAAGTGGTCCGCCAGCAGGGCCATGCCAGGAATCCAGGTGGCCGCTCCGGCGGCGCCCTGAAGGCCTCGCGCCAAGACCAGCAGCCAATAGTTCTTGGCGAACAGAAACAGCAGCGTGGTGGTGCCCAATGCCAGGAGACCGATGAGCATGGGCCGACGCCGTCCGACCCGATCCGCCAGGCTCCCCAATGGAAGGGTCACGGCCACCAGCGCGATGGCGTAGCTGGCAAACAGAAAGCCGATGCGCATCTGCCCCAAATGCAACTCCCGCGCGTAGATCGGCAGGAGCGGCACCAGCAGGTAGTAAAGAAACATGTCCGTGAAAAAGGCCAGGCCCACCACGAACAGAGCAAGGGACTTGGGCGAGGGTCGACGCATGCCTTCGATGGTAGACGACCCTTGGGACCCCTAGTGATTGGTCGCCGCGACCTTTTCCACCCAGATCACTTCACAGGCTCCGTCGCCGGAATCATCGCGTGTCATGGAACTCTGCCACTTCCACCCGTCTTTTCCGTCCACATGGACCAGAAAACCGTCCAGCGTCGCGACCTGGCCTTCCCGGACGTTCAGCAATCCACGTTCCACGGTCTTGGTGGCGGGGATCATGTGCATGTTGGCCGCGTGGGAAGTGATCACATCCATGGGCAAGGGCAACGTTTTGGCATTCCAATGGAACCAGCGGCCGCTCTGGCTCACATTCAATTTTTCGAGCACGGCAGAATCGGACATAGGCCCCCATCCCATGGCGAAATCCACCGGCGATAATTCTGCTGCGCGGTCAAAGCGGTAGCGTTCGGTGGAGAGCACCCGGGCGCGGATATGAAAGCGGGCCAGCGCCTTGAAACGGTGGTCCTTGGCGCTCCATGACGAACCTGCCGGAAGGTTTTCCTGCAGGGGGTCCTCGGCCGCCAGAACACCCGCGGAATGGCTTACGGCGCGGGAATTCCAGCTGTTACATCCCCAGCCCGCCACGAGCATGGCGCCCAGCACGATGGGCCAGCGGGCCTTCATCCAATAAAGCCATTCAGAATCGTTTTCGTAGGGGGCCATATGCTTCCGTGAAAGCCCAGCATAACCGATCAAACGCTGCGGCTGGCCGAGGCGTTCGGCCCCTTCGGCGGCACCTTGGAACAACCCGGGGGAAGCAATATAAGGCAGGCTTAGAATCGATGCTGCTCTTTGAAAGGAGTCTTCATGGACCTCACATGGTTCCTCGGCCATCCAGGCACAGCTTTCCTGTCGGTGCTGCTCTTCATCTTTTTGCTGGTGCTGCTCTCAAAGTGGGCCCGCTACATCCCCAACAACCGCGTAGGCATCGTGGAAAAACTTTTCAGCCGCAAAGGTTCCGTGAAGACGGGACTCATGGCGCTGAATGGCGAAGCGGGCTATGAACCCCGGCTCCTCCGCGGCGGCTGGCATTTCCTCATGCCCTTCCAATACCGCATCCATAAAATGCCGCTGGTCACGATTCCCCAAGGCAAGATCGGCTACGTCTTCGCCCGGGACGGCAAGGACCTCCCGGCCTCCCAGGCCCTTGCCTCCAATGAGCGCGCGCGGGATTTCCAGGACGTGGAAACCTTCCTGCAGAACGGCGGCACCAAGGGCCCGCAGCGCATGATCCTCCGCGAAGGCATCTACGCCATCAATCTGGTCCAGTTCGTGGTGCTCACCGAGGATCAGATGCTCTACCTGCCCCTGGACCGGAGCGAGGTGGACACCTTCACCAAGATGAGCGCCGTGATCGCCGAACGGGGTGGCTATCGCCCGGTGGTCATCAAGGGCACCGACGACATCATCGGCGTCATCACGGTCCACGATGGGCCGAGCCTCCCGTCCGACGAAATCATCGCGCCCTCCGTGGGCAATGATCCGGCCCATCCCGACACCTACCACAACAACTTCCAAGACCCGGACAAATTCCTGAAGGCGGGGGGCCTCCGCGGCCGCCAGCTCCAGGTCATCGTGGAAGGCACCTATTACGTGAACCGGCTGTTCGCGACGGTGGAGTCCATTCCCAAAACTGTGGTGGAAGTGGGCACCGTGGGTGTGGTGGTGAGCTACACCGGCGTCGAAGGCACTGACATGACCGGCGCGGATTACAAGCACGGCGAGTTGGTGGCCGTGGGCACCCGCGGCGTGTGGAACGATCCGCTATTGCCCGGCAAATACGCCTTCAATACCTACGCAGGAAAAGTGGTGATGGTGCCCACCACGAACTTCATCCTGAAGTGGAGCCAGTCCGAAGTCGGGGCGCACCGCTACGACGAGAACCTGGCGGAGGTGAGCCTCATCACCAAGGATGCTTTCGAGCCCAGTTTGCCGCTGTCCGTGGTGGTGCACATCGACTACCGCAAGGCGCCACTGGTGATCCAGCGGTTCGGCGACATCAAGCGGTTGGTGGAGCAGACGCTTGATCCCATGGTGGCCGCGTACTTCAAGAACATCGGCCAGACCCGCACGCTCATCCAGCTCATCCAGGACCGCAGCGCCATCCAGGACCAGTCCGGCGTCCAGATGCGTGCCAAGTTCGAACAGTACAACCTGGAATTGCAGGAAGTCCTGATCGGCACGCCCACGAGCGGAACCCAGGGCGGCCAGATCGAGCAGATCCTGATCCAGCTCCGCTCAAGGCAGATAGCCAACGAGCAGGTGGAAACGTATTCTCGGCAACAAGGCGCGGCTGTGAAGGAGCGCGAATTGCGCGAAGCGGAAGCCAAGGCCAAGCAGCAAACCATGCTCACTGAATCCGAAATCTCCATCACCGTGCAGAGCAACCAGGGCAAGGCGGATTACGCCCGCGCCCAGCAGGAAGCCAACCGCATCCAGACCCTGGCCGGCGCCGAAGCCGAGAAGGTGCGCATCATGGGCGAAGGCGAAGGCAAGCGCATCAAGGCCATCGCCGATGGTGAAGCCGAGCGCGCAGCGCGCGTGGGCATCGCCCAGGCCATCGCCATCGAAGAGCAAGTGCGCGCTTATGGCGGCCCGCAGTTCCAGCTCACCCAACAGGTCATGAACCGCTTCGCCGAAGCCATCGAAAAGGGCCAGATCGACGTGGTTCCGAAGATCAACATGTCCGGCGGCGGCGCGGGCAGCGGCAATCTGATCGAAAACCTGCTCGGTCTGTTAATGACCACCAAGCTCGCCGAAACCGTCGGCGTCGCTACGCCCACCGCGCGGGACCCCGAGGTCCAGGCCATGCGCGACGCGTTGAAAGCGCAGATGAAGAAGCCTGAAGCGTAGGCCAGGGGGCGAGGTTGTAGGGATGAGGTGGTGAGGTAGAAATGGGGGCGGGATCATCCCGCCCCTTCGTTTATTCCGCAATAGTTTAGAAGGATGCTCTGGCGCTGAATTGCACCACACGTCCTTGTTGGTAGTTGTTGGGCTTCTGGGCCAGGTTGTTCGTGGCGCTCAAGGGCTGGGCATTGGTGAGGTTCAGGACATCCAGGCCCAAGCGCAGATCCGCGCCCTGGATTTTCTTGTGCCAGGCGAAAGTGATGTCGAAGCTGCGGGCCCATGGCAGCTCGCGGGCTCCGCGGGTTTCGCCCGGCGCCAGGACCGTGTTTCCAGAAACCTTCGCCAAGTTCGAGTAGTGGAGGCCCGAGCGGATGTTGAATGCTCCTGAAAGTTCCAGGTTCAAGGGCAGCTTGGCCATCCCATAAACCTTGAAATTGTGGTGGACATCCTCGTTGAGAGGGCCGTCGTACTTGCCTTGCCGGTAATCCTCCGCAAGGCCAGGAATTTGCGCAAACCCCGTATTGGAGGGCGAGCTGCTCGCCACGTTGCCGACTTCGGAATTGCCATTCAACCGGGCATTCGTGTAAGTGAAACGTATCCAATGGCCACCCTCGTAGGAGTGCTCCACCACAAAATCGACACCGTTGTATTCGCGCTTGAGGCCCGGAAGGTTGCCGATGACATTAACCCCGGGCGTGAATGCCGAAAGCCCAAGTTCCGAAGGCGCGAGATAGCCCCAGGACGGGTTGTAGGTGTCCACGAGATCCTTCATCGATTTGCGGGTGTAAAGCAGATCCAAGGTCCAGTCGCCCAGGAATGCCCCTAGGTTCTGAACCCGCTGGGCGCCCACTTGGATCAGGTCCGTGGAGGGCGACTTCAAACCGGGTTGGACCGCGAGTGTTTTGGGCACCACAACGCCTGCGGAGGCATAGGTCTTCCAGGCTGCCTGGGAGGGCACCCAAACCTGCTGGACCGTTGAAGGTCCATCCGTCGTGGCGCCCGCGGGACGCAGCGCCCCCGGCGAGGGCGGACTGAAGATGCGGCCGAAATATCCAAATAGGCGAGTCTGCCCGCGGCCATCGGGATTCCAGGACAGGCCCAGGCGCGGACTTAAAAGAGTCTGGCTGTAGAGTTCACGGCCATCCTCTCCATCCGCGCTGGCCTTGTCCACACGAAGGCCCAGATTGAAAGTCCAGGTTGCATTGAGATGGTAGTCGTCCTGGGCGTATAAGCCGATGGTCTTGGCTTTCAGCGGATTGCCGTACTCGTTGAGGTCACTGAGGGTCCGGCGGTAGAGATAGCTCGCCACGCCCGCCGCCAACAGGCCCGATACGGGGCTCGGGGCCACCAGGCTGTCCGCATTGGCATAGCCGAAATCGGCTCCACCATTGGAGATCAGCCCTGCGCGAATAGCTGCGATGTCCCCAGCGCTGGGGCCTGCACCACCCGCGGCGCGGTCCAGGTAGGAAAGGCCGCCGGAGGGCCGTAAAAACACACGAGTGAATTCAGAATCCAGGGCCTGGAGCCCTCCTTTGACCACGTGCTCTCCGTAGTGCCACGTGAGCTCGCTCTTCGCGGTCAGGTTCTTCACGCGCTCCAGGCGGTCCTCTGGGCTGCGGCCGAAGGATTCGCCGCCAGCGGCATCCAATTGGCCCCTGAACGGCCCGGCTTCAGGCGTGGCTGGCGACCATTGGAAGGCAGTCTGGTGCAGCCCGATGGTGTTCTCCCAGGCAAGATTTCCGCCCAGCAACCCCACGTGCTTCGCCAAAAAGCTGTTGCCGCCCCGGGTGCGGTTGGCCTGTTGGAAATCCTTCACGGAGCTGTCTCCGGCTAGATCGAAGTTGTATTGGGTGACCGGATCGCCGAACCAGCTCAGGTCCAGCCGATGGTTTTCGTTGAGGATCCAGGAGAGCTTGAGAAAGCGGTAGCTCCGGTCCTCAGACTGGATTCGCCGATGAGGCGATGTGCCGAAGGGCTGCACATTCTCATAATCCTGGGCCAGTAGCTGGCGGTTGAAGGCACCAAAGAAAAACAGTTTGTCCTTGATGATGGGTCCGCTGAACGAGAACCCGAATTCCGAGGCGTCCGTGGGCCGCTCTTCCGGGGTGTTGGTCTTGCTATCCTCGGGCTTCGCATTGTTGCCGCGGTTGATGCGGCTCGCGAATAGGGCACCATGTAGATCATTGCCGCCGCTTCGGGTGACCAGATTGTATACAGCCCCCGCGGCAAATCCATCTTCCGCCTTGTGGCCGCCCGTGGTGATGATCTGGCCCTCAAGGATTTCGGTGCTCAGGTTCATGCCGAAGCGGCCCGTGGAGCTGAGATTGGTGCTCATGCCGTCCACCAGGAAGGCGTTGGCGTCCAGCATGGAACCATAAACAACGGGCTCGGGCTTGCCGCTGGGGGTGATGCCTGGGGCCAGGTAGCTGTGTTCCACAAAGCGATGGGGCGCGAAGGGAAGGCTCTGCAATTCGCCTTGGGTGAATCGCGTTTGCACGCCGACAGAGCTGGTTTCCGCCATCAAGGGGGAGGCCTCTACCGCAACAGAAGCCTGCGCGACCCCAATGCGCACGGTCACTACGATCCGTTCATCAGGGCGAAAGAGAAGGTCCTTCCCATCGAGCCGGTACCGACCAGGAATCAGGCCGGAAATTCCCGCCACACCTTCGGCATCGGCCACCAGGACCCGGATGTCTCTGCGCTCCTGGGATTCCAGGCTCAGGCGTGCACCCGCTGCGGGCCTTCCAGCCGAGTCCAAAACCGTCACCCGCAGGGAGCCTGTGGTTTGAGCGGAAAGAGCTGCACCCATCAGCAGCGCTGCCGCGGAGGACCTGTGGAGCCGGGATGTTGCGATGGTCAGAAGAATCACCGAAGCCCCATTCGCATGAAGGAGCCAGTCTATCTGACAAGAACATTAAATGTATATGGCAATAACCATTCAATTTCCCTTACCACTCCAAGCCTGCAATCCCACTCCGATGACGATGATGGCGAGCGCGACCCAGCGCATCGGCGGAATCACTTCGGCCAGGAAAGCCCGCGCGAGCAGCGCGTTGGCGATGAAGCCAAGCGCGAGGAAGGGATAGGCGTAGTTCACATCCACCAGGGAAAGCGCGCCCAGCCATACAACCACGCTCACGGCATAGCACAGGAGGCCCGCCACCACCCATGGCTGGACCAGCACACGGATCAGCGAGCCCATTTCCATATGCAGGCCGCCCGCGGCTTGCAGCCCCTTCTTCAGGCAGATTTGCGCCAGGGCGTTGAGCAGAACCCCGATCAGGATCAGTGGAATGGCCTTGAAGTTGGGGGACATGGTTTTCCTTTCAGCTATATCAGAGCTACGGAAAAGAATTCAGGTGGCGAAGGGGAAGAAGAAGGGTCCTTGGGCTTTCCTGATATTCATTTTGCGGCTTCAAGCGCAGCCCTCGCATGGTTTTGATTCCGGATTTGCGGATCCAGCCCATGGAAACCCCAGGTGCCAATGATGAAGAACGCGACACAAACGGTGGCGGCGGTTTCGCGCACCAGGAATTCACCCTCGCCCGCAGCGCATCGGACGCTCACCGAGAGCGCGCCCATGGCAAGCACCAATGTGGCCAGGCGCAGGGGACCGAGCATCGGCGCGGCCACGCTTTGAATGTCTGGGCCACCCAGCCGAAAGACGCCCACCACGAAACCGGCCAAGAATGCCAACCAAAGAGCGGCCGCCAGGATGGCTCCGATGCGCCGGATGCGGGCGGCGCTGACGCCTTCCACATAGACAGGCTGGAGCAATCCCGCCAGCAGCAGCGCAAGAAAAGGATAGGCCGCCAGCGGATCGGCTCCCCGTTTTCCATCACCCCAGATGCTGAATAGAAAAGGAACCAGGAACGCGATCGCCAGGAAGCGCGCGGTGGGCGCTTTGAGGGCGCCGCTGCCGCGCAGGAACACAGCAAGCGCTGGTAATAGCAACAGCCAAGGAAAGCTGTCCCGCGCCAAGTGCTCGGCGTAAATCCAGATGGGCTGGACCTGTAGACATCGATGCAACCCATTGCGAATATCCGGGAGCCCGACCAGGCCGGATGCATAGCCTGCGAACACCAACGCAAGAAGGATGGCAGAACCCCAATTCATCATGGTTGCTTGCCCTGCTTTCAAATCCTTTTGCCACGCCAGGAAAAGAAACAGGAGCAAGGCTGAAAGCAGAAGCGCCTGCGGGCCCCTGAATAGAAACGCGAGGCCAAGCCACGCATGGGACCACCGGAACCAGCTCTGGTGCTCATCCTCAGAGCCTTCGGCTTGACGCCGGAGCAACATATAACCAGCCAGCCAACACAGCCAGCTCCAGGCGAGCGCAGCAGAAAAAAGCAGGTCCGCCTGGATCGCCTGGGACTGCCAGAACCACAATGGCGTTGCACAGAGGATCAGCGTGGCGATTCCCGCCACATCAGCTTGGAGAAAGCGGGTTGCCCAACGCCGGAAATGATGCAGAAACAAGATGGAGCCGATGACCAGCGGAATACGCAGTGGCCAGGCTGGATGCTCGGGCGCGTTGCCGCTTCCCAGGAACCCCGCCAGCATCGACGAGAGTTTTGCCAACCAAATAAACAGGATGGGTGGCCCGCCGGGAAAGGTGGCCATGGATGCCGGGGGCAGCCATTTCCCGCGCTCCACAAGAACCTGCGTGAGGTCCGACGTTCGCTGTTCATCAAGCCCCCACAAACCCCGGCAGAACATCACCGCGATGAGCATCAGGCCATACAGGATGACGATGCGGTTATCCCGCACCCACTCCCCCAACTGCTGCCCCGGCACTCGCTTTTCCCGATGCTCGGAGAATTCGTCAAATTCATCCATTCCCCAGTGTCCCCCGGCGCCCCTACCTGGCAAAGCGCATACTCAAGAGTGAACGGGAGTGCCCATGCGTACCTTCATCCTTTGCGCGCTGCTGACCTCGCTGCCCTGCGCCGCCCAGGGCACCACGGAACAAATCAAATCGGATTTCAAGGAGGCCGGTAAGGACGTAGGCCGGGCAGGGAAGAAAGTCGGCCATGCAGCCGGCAAAGGCGGAAAAAAGGTTGGCCAGGTTGCGAAAGAAAGCGGCAAAGCCATCGGAAAAGGTGCGAAGGAAGGCGGAAAAGCAGTGGGGAAAGGTGCGAAAAAAGCTGGTCAGGAGATCGCGAAAGGCGCCAAGGAAGTTGGCCATGGCGTCAAGAAAGCCTTCAAGAAGAATTAAGCCGCAACCAATTGTTTCTATCTCAGTCTTGCCAGTACCATGCTTGGGTTGCGTTCCAGCTCCTGCCAGGCGGCGCGGTCAGCTTCAGGCAATTTCCTCCAGTCGCCGGCGTGGGCCAGCACCACCACCGGCCTCGATGGCGATTCCGACCTCATGCGCTGGGCGATGGCGCCAAGTTTAGAAGGGTCTTCCTCGAACCAGCGGTCCTGCTCGGCCTTGGGCAACTGGCTTTTGCCGAATCCCAATTCGCCCGTGCCCGCCACCACGACACAGCGTTGCCTGGAATGGAATGGAAGGCCTTGGAAATAGACGCCGAAGCTGATCCACTGGGCATTCGAAGGGGCCCGGCGGACCAACGGAGCCACATTTTTTCTTGCGCCGGCCACGTGATCCGACACGAACACCAGCAACAGCATGCAACCACCCAACGACGCCATCCAGCGCGGCGCGGTGAGGTGCTTCGGGTTCATGGCCCAAACACCGAGCGATCCAAACGCGACACCCAGCCCGATGACCCAGCCTTGGCCGCCATTCAGCTCCTTGGCAAAGGCGAATCCGCCGATCAGGAAGATCGCGCCGAGCACAAACAATTCGATGGCGATCCGCCGCAAACTGCGGAATTCTTCGCCCTTTTCCTCGAAGGTGCAGCCCATGGCGAGCAAGGGCACCACCACGGGCAGGATGTAGGGCGCAAGCTTCGAGCCCGACAAGGTGAAGAAAAACAGGGGCCAGGCGAACGCCATGATCATCGTCGCCACGGTCCAGCGGTTCAGTGCGGATTCGATGCCCTGCGGCCCCGCGGATCGACGTACGAAAGCGAGGCCCCGCTTGAGCCCGACCATGCTGTGGCTGAGCCAAGGGAGCATCCCCAGCAGCAGGATCCCCGGGAAGTAAGGCTTGTCCAGGACGGGATTGTCTGAGCCCTGCCGCGCATGCTCATGGGTGAGGAACCGGGTGAGGTGTTCGTGGATGAAAAAGAATTGCGCGTGCCCGGGATTGGCCCTGTTGACGAAGTAGAACCAGGGCGCAGTCAAAGCGAAGAAGAGCATCCAGCCGAGGGGATGGAACCCCATCGTCAGCACCGCCTTCCGCAACTTCGGATCCCTCCAGGAAAAGGGCAATGAAAGTCCCAGGATGCCGACCAGAAGCACCAGCGCGACGGGTCCTTTGGTGAGCACGGCTGCCGACAAAGCGAGATAGGTCAGCACGGTCCAGCCCAACGAAGGTTCTTCGCGGAACCGTGCAGCCACAGACTCCACGGCGGCAGTGATGCTCAGGACCAGGAAGGCCGAAAAGAGCGCATCCAGGGTCAATAACTGCCCGCACACGAAGGTGAGCAACGTGGTGGCTACCATCACCAGGGCCCAGATGGGTCCGCGGGCACCCAGCCGCCTCGCCAGCCTCCAGGCGCACCAGAACAGGATCAGCGAGGCCAGCGCCAGCGGGAGGCGGGCCGCCGCCGCATTCAAGCCAAAGAGCTTCATGGACGCCGCGGAAAGCCAATATTGAAGGGGGGGCTTCTCGAAATAAAGCACCCCGTTCAGGGTCGGTGTCAGCCAATTTCTCGATGCCAGCATCTCGCGCGGGATTTCCGCGTAGCGGCCTTCATCGGGTTCCCAGAGCGGCCGCATGAATAGCGGCAGCAGCCCCAGGATGGCCCAGAGCATGAGATAGGTCAGTCGGTCGCGTTTCGTCATGGCTCAACAGGTGCTGAGGTTGTGAGGGTATGAGGTGCGAGGTTCAATAAGGTGGCGGCCAAAGACCGCATCTACTAGTGCGCCGAGGGCGCACCCCTCATATCTCATATCTCATACCTCAACCCTCTTCCTCCACCTGCTCCATGGCTTCAAATTCCTTCAGGAAGAAGTCCAGGCTCTTGGCCAGGGCTGCTTTCATACTGACCTTGGGGTCGAATCCAAAAGTGTCTTTCATCCGCTGGATGCTGGGTTTCCGATTGTTCACATCCTGATAGCCCTTGCCGTAGAATTCGCCGCTGCTCACATCCACGATGTCGCTGAGCTTCACACCCAGACGGGCCCGCATGGGGTGCTGCACCCAGAGTTCCCGCAGCATCTCCGCAACCTCGCGGACGCTGTGGTCCAGCTTGGGATTGCCGATGTTGAAGATGCCGCCATCGGCTTTCCCACCCTCGTTCTTCAGGATCATCATCAGGCCATCCATGGCGTCTTCCACATCCATGAAGCAGCGCCGTTGCGCGCCCCCATCCACCAATTTGAGGGGCTCGCCCTGGATGAGGTTCCAGACGAACTGGGTCACCAGGCGCGACGAGCCTTCTTTGGCGGTATTCAGGCTGTCGAGCTTGGGACCCATCCAGTTGAAGGGACGGAAGAGCGTGAACTTGAGGCCCTGCTGCCATCCATAGGCCCAGATCACGCGGTCGAGCAGCTGTTTCGAGGTGCTGTAGATCCAGCGGTCCATGGGCACAGGACCCGTCACCAGGGGCGAGGTGTATTCATCAAAGGCTTCGTCCGGGCACATGCCGTAGACTTCCGAAGTGCTTGGAAAGACGATGCGTTTCTTGTACTTCACGCACTGGCGGACGATGCGCAGGTTCTCCTCGAAATCCAGCTCGAAAACCCGCAGCGGATCCTGGACATAAATTTTCGGTGTGGCGATGGCGACCAAGGGCAGCACCACGTCGCATTTCTTCACGTGGTACTCGATCCATTCCTTGGAGATGGTGATGTCGCCTTCCACGAAGTGGAAGCGCTCATGGCCCACATGTTCCGTGAGCTTATGGGTGCCGAGGTCCATCCCATACACCTCCCAATTGGTGTCGTGCAGAATTCGCCCCACCAGATGGGAACCAATGAATCCATTGACGCCAAGAATGAGAACTTTCACGGGTGCTCCAGACCAAACCACTGAGTCTACCAGCGGAGCACCATAAAGGCAGTCCGAGAACCACGGAGACACGGCGACCGCAACGGCACGAATGAAAAGGAATGTTTAGCCAGGATGAAGGGGATCAAAAAAGATCAAATCCCCAATGCCTGCCGCAGCTCATCCATCCGACGGCGGCTGACGGGAATCCGACCGCTGGGGAGCACCAGATCGCCTTCTGCGCTCAGTTCACGGATGGCCTGGATGCGCACCAGAGCATTGCGGTGCACCCGGACAAAACCCTGGTCTTTCAGACGCTCCTCCCAGAAGGCCAGTGTGCCGTCCACCGGCAGGCGGCCTTCCGCCACCCAGGCCGCGCAATCGCCCAGATCCGCCACCAGCGCATCGACCTCTTCGGGCAGCAACAGGCGCGTGCCGGACTTCCGGCGGACGGGAATGCGCCGCCACTCCCGCTGCAGTGGTTCCTCCTTGGGGCGGATGCGGGAGATGGCCTGCGCTACTCCGACGCGCGAAATGGGTTTGAGCAGGTAGTGGACGGCTCCGCCTGCGAAGGCTTCTACGGCGTGCTGAGGGTAGGCCGTCACGAAGACCACCGAGGGCCTCGGCTCCGGCAGGAGCTGCATCAGCTCCACGCCCTTGATGCCCGGCATCTCGATATCGAGAAACACCGCATCTGGCTTTTGCTCGGCGATGGCTGCAAGCCCCTTGCGCCCGTTTTCCGCGGTGGCCACGACTTCGATGCCTGGAAGCTCTGAGAGCATATCCGCCAGGTGTTGGCGTGCCAGGGGTTCATCTTCAACAATCACTACGCGGATCACGCTTGCCTCCATCGGAAGCTTGCCACGCTGCGGTCTCCCACGCGCAGCAGGCTGAGATCGCCTGGATGCTCCAGCCGGGCCCGCAACGTCTCCAGAGCAGTGCCAGTGCCGCCCTTCTCACCTATGCCTTTATCTGGCTGCGCGCCAAAACCCGGGCCCGGATCGCTGACTTCGACGAAGATGGCGTTCCCCGCCCACCGCGCCGAGATGCGGATGTCACCACCGCGCTCCAAGGGAGCGATGCCGTGCTTCACCGCATTCTCCACAAGCACCTGCAACGACAGGGGCGGCACCTGGGTTGATTCAAGCTCTTCAGGGATATCAATGGAAACGTTGAGCCGCTCTCCGAGCCGCGCCTGCTCGATGCCCAGGTAGGCTTCCACAAACCCAAGCTCCAGCTTGAGCGGAATGGTGGCCAGGTCCGAAGCCTCGATCACCTGGCGGAAGAGCTGGGCCAGCCGCTCGGTGGTCGCCTGAGCGCCGCGTTGATCCGTTTCAATCTGCGCATGAAGCGTATTCAGCGCGTTGAAGATGAAATGGGGGGCCAGCTTGGCACGCAGTGCCTGCTCCCGGGCCACCATCTCATGGTTCTCCAGCCTTGTTTGATGTTCGCCAAGCGCGATCCTCTCCAGAACCATCACCGGGAAAAGGACCAGAAACAAAACCGAAACAGGGGTGTGGTGCCAAAGCCTTTGGGATACGAGGGCGAGCGCAAACCCAGCAGGGATGGCGATCATCACGCTGCGGGCTTCCATCCGGGCCCGCCAGGCCTCGAATTCGCGAGGTGAGAAGGTCGCCAGCTTGGACCGGCGGCGTTCCTTCAATCTGAGCAGGATGAAGAAATAGCAGACAAATGCCGCGAACAGGGCCAAGCCGATCAGCCAAGGATGGCGCAACCCGCCCCTGGCCTCCATCCAGCGGCTATCGAGAAGGCCGACCACCACTGCATAAGGAAGGACGAGGATCAAGATCCACCCCAACCCGCCGTCCAGGGATCGAGTCAACGCAAGCGGACTGAAAAGCCGCTGAAGCAAAGTCGGCGGAAGTGCGGATGGCTGAGTCATGGGATCTCCAAAGAACCAGAATCGCCGGAGCACGGTCCTTGATCTGATCCGTCCTGCAAGCGGCCGCCAAATGTCGCGAGCGGTCGACCTGGGGTCATGAATGGTCGCGCGGGTTCCAAACTGCTACCAAGCCACTCTCTTTCCCGACCTTGGATCAGACCCGGCAAACCACCTTCCCGAATCCCTGCCCTGCTTCCAAGTGGCGTTGCGCCTCGGGGTAATCGGCGAGGTTGAAAACACGATCAATGACGGGCCGGAAAGGCGGGTTGGTGGAGTTTTGCTGGACCAGGGCAAGCAAGGTCCATAGGTGCTCCCGGCGGCCCATGTAGGACCCCAGAAATGTCAATTGCTTGGCGAAGAGCGTGCGGAGGTCCAGCATGATTTCCCGGCCTGTCGTAGCGCCGCAGGTGACGATGCGGCCCCCGCGTGAAACGGATGAAACGCTGATTTCCCAACTCGCGCTGCCTGTGTGTTCAAAGACAACATCCACGCCGCGTTTTTGCGTCAGGTCCTTCACTTTTTTCGCGACGTCCTCGGTGCCGCGGACGATGACATGCTCGGCTCCGAGTTCCCAGCACTTCACGGCCTTCATCTGGTTGCCCACCACGGCGATGGGGCGGCCGCCGAGGAATTTCACCAACTGGATGGCCGCGCTGCCCACGCCACTTCCGCCGCCCCACACCAGCACGGTCTCGCCGGGCTTCAGCCTCGCCTTGTGCACCAGCATTTCCCACGCCGTGAGGAAGACCAGGGGAAAAGCCGCCGCCTGCTCGAAGTCCCAGTTGCCTGGAATCGGCAGCAGGTTGGCCGCGGGCACCAGCACGTGGGTGGACGCAGTGCCATCGCATCCGTTGCCCATTACTTTATAGTCGCGGCACAGCATGTCGTCACCGCGCAGGCAGGCCGCGCAGACGCCGCAGCTTAGCCCTGGCGCTATCATCACGCTGCCATTCAGCTCCACGCCCGGAGGCAGGGCTGTATTTCCTCCCACGGCCTCCACGATGCCCGCGCCGTCGCATCCCGGCGTCACAGGCAGCGGCAATGGGTAGCCCTTCAGCCCGGCGGTGGTCCAAAGGTCCAGATGGTTGAGCGCCATGGCCTTCATCTGAAGCCTTGCCCAGCCTGGTTTTGGAGCCTGGGGTTCCAAGTCCTCGCGGACCA
>JANYJQ010000170.1 GCA_025358435.1 Holophagaceae bacterium | reverse complement strand
GTTGGCCAGACGGGGGAAGGGATGGCCCGTGTCCACTGCCAGGGGCGTGATCAGGGGCATCAGGCTGCTTTCGAAGTATTCACTGACGAAGTCCCGTTCAGCTGGGCTCAGGTCCGCCGGGTTCAGGATGGCGATACCCTCTGCCTTCAGCATGGGTTCGATGGTGTGGTGGAACAGAGCGTGTTGGCGCGCGGAACCCTCGTGCAGCCGTTGGCTGATGCGGTCCATGAGTTGGCGGGGAGTAAGCCCGTCGGCGCTCGGCTGGGTGATCCCCGCGTCGATCTGCCGCCAGATGCCGGCCACCCGAACCATGAAGAACTCGTCCCAGTTGTTGGACACGATGGAAAGGAATTTCACGCGCTCCAGCAGGGGGACCGAATCGTCTTCGGCCTCTTCCAACACGCGCTCATTGAAATCGAGCCATGCCAGCTCACGGTTGATGAGTTCTTCGGGGCGGGGCAGGGGGCGTTTCATGGCCATTGATATATCTCATCACCATCAGGGCCGCGGGTGTTAATTGGGTGTGACGGGGAATGTCTATGGACGGTTGGCTGGAGACTCGGGACTCAAGACTCCTTGATTTTTCAGGCATATCAGGCACACTAGTCACTTCGTCTTCCGCCGTGGAAGAACGATTCGGTCCGCCCGGACCATTGCCTAACGAGAGGGCCGGTTGGATCCGGTCAGGTAGGAGGAACCATGAGTGACGAAATCATCCCAGTCAGCCTTCGCACGGATTTCAGCAAGGCGGCCAACACCAAGCTCCGCAAGTCCGGCCTGATGCCTGCGGTCGTGTACGGACTTAACGAGCCGCCCGCGAACATCGCCATCAGCCCCAAGATCGTGGCACGCATCCTCGCCTCCGAGAGCGGCCGCAACTCTATGGTCTACATGCAGCGCGAAGGCACCGACATCAAGCGCCACGTCATCATCCAGGCCGTGCAGCGCCATCCCGTGACCGGCCGCCTCGTGCACATCGACTTCCTGCGCGTGGATCCCACCCACAAGGTCCGCGTGAAGATCCCCGTCCGCCTCACGGGCGTCCCCACTGGCGTGAAGAGCCAGGGCGGTTCCCTGGACTTCGTCCACCGCATGCTGGAAATCGAATGCCTGCCCAGCAACATCCCCGGCCATATCGAAGTGAACGTGGAAGCCCTGAAGATCGGCGACTCCATCCGCTTCGACCAGTTGAATCTTCCTGCCACCCTCCGAATCCTGGGTGACGAGCATGAAGTCGTCTGCGCCGTCCGCGCCAAGACCGCTGAAGAAGTCGTTGAAGAGACGGCCGTCGTCGCCGCCGCACCTGTCGTCGTCGCCGAGCCTGAAGTCGCCAAGAAGGGCAAGAAGGACGATAAGAAGTAAGCGCTGTCCCATTCGCCATGAGAAGGGCCGCCAATGGGCGGCCCTTTTTTTTTAAAATGGCAAGCTCAGCGGGTCACTGTCACTGCCTTGTTGGTGCTTCCGGTCAGGTTGGTGGCGGTCAGGTTGAAGGTGGTTGTGGCCGTGGGGTTCACGGCGCGGCTGGTTCCGGTTATGGGTCCGATCAACTGGTCGAGGCACAGTCTGGTCGCGCCCGAGGTGGTCCAGTTCAGAGTCGAGCTGCCCCCGGTGGCAGGTGTCGAAGAGAAAGAACCGATGCTCGGCGGATCCACTCCCGCATTCCGTCCCGTGATGTCGCCCGCATCTCCACGGCCTTCGATCACGTCGATGGCGCGGAAGGCGAAGTAGGGCGCGACCATGGAGCAGATCAAGGTGTTGGGGTGGTTGTCCCCGCTGTTCTCGGGATAACGGTTGTACAGGGTCCCCTCGGTTTCGAGCTGGGCGAAATCCCAAACAAAGATGTTGTCCCCAGGTGTGTTCCAGACCTGTTTGACCCAATCGAAAAAGGCCTTGGCCCGCTGAGGCTCGCCGCTTGTTTCATCGAATCCGGCCCCGCGCTGATCCACTGCGCCGATCCAGACGATGAACTTCTTGGCGGGGAACTGGAGCAACCGCTGCTTGAGGGCCGTGTACTGCGCTTTATAGTTCTCAAGCCGCTGGTCGGAGCTGCTGATATCCGGGCTGCCCGTATCGGGTTGGATTTCCGACACGGGAAAGCAGTGTTTGAATACGATCACATCGTACTGCGCAGCGATCTGGTCCAGGTTCAGCTCACCGCGGTCCTGGCTGCTTCCTGTATGCAGGACCCACAGGTTGTAGTAGTCGTAGGGATAATTGGCCCAGGGGTAGCCTCCGTTCGTGCTCGGATAGTTCATTTCAGTGATCTGGTAGTTGGTGCCTCGGGCTTGGTTGTAATCCTGGAAAACCTGCGGGACGCCCTGTTGCCATACGTTGTAGCCCGTGCTGTGGTGCAGGAATGCGATCCTTACGAGACCGGGCGACGCAGCGATGACAGTCACGGTGGCCATGGCGCTCTTGGTGGCATCGGCGACGCTAGTTGCAAAAACGTGATAGGTGCCCGCCGTTCCGGGCGAGGTATAGAGCCCCGCGGACGTGATGCTTCCACCGCCTGCTTCGATCACGCCCCAGATCACGGCGGCGTTGGCGCTGCCGGTCACCGTGGCGCTGAAAGCCTGGGTCTGGCCAGTCTGTAGGCTGGCGACTGCGGGATTCACGCTCACGGCGACCCCCGGTGGAGCGGCCGTCACGGTGACCGTGGACTGCGCAGACTTGGCGGGATCAGCGGCACTGGTGGCGACAACATGGTAGATTCCAGCCGCTCCGGGCGCGGTATAGGCGCCAGCGGGAGTGATGCTTCCACCTTCGGTTTCGAGGGCGCTCCAGATCACCGCGTGATTCGAGGTGCCCGTCACCTGGGCCGTGAAGGTCTTGCTTTCGTTTCCCATCAGGGAAGCCTTGGACGGCACCACAACCACGGATATTTCTCCCTGGTTGCGCACGATGATCCTGGCGCGGGCATGGATGGTGGGATCCACCTGGCTGGTGAACGAGACATGAAAGACACCGCCAGCGGCAGGAGCTTGGTATTTCGCGAGGGCCAACCCTGAAACGGAGCCCTGTGAAGTGATAGTACCTGCGGAGGTACCCTCGTCCATGGCCCAGCGCAGGTCTGCGGGATTCCCGCCATAGCCCAGCAGCATGGCCGATTGCCCCACCTGGAGCGTTATTGAACTCGGCCAGATGCCAAAGGAAGCAGAGGCAACGGTGACTTGATGGGCCAGGCCGTACGCAATCTCATCATCATCGACCAAGACTTGGATCTGCGCTGTGGAAGCGGAGTTTTCCATGCTGGCGGCCTGAAGGGTCAAGAGACCTTTGGTTGCTGGCGCGGTGAACATGCCGGTCTGCGTCACTTGGCCTGCCGTGCTGGACCATGCCACCACTTGATTCGAGCTGCCTTCCACCGCTGCAAGCAGGCTGGCCTGGCCGCTGGGTGGAATCACGAAAGCTTCAGGGCTCGCACTCACCGTCACGATGGCCGAAGGTGGCGGCGGGTTTGGGTTTCCGGTGGCTGGCGCAGAGCCGCCCCCGCACCCCGGAATGACCAGAAACAACGCGCAGAACAGGAGTCGGATGAGTGGTTTCATGATTGGGTCCATGGGAATTGGCAACCCTGGGCAACGCAATGGTCGGCCCAGGTTGGATTCTCAACAGCCCCGGGGCTTCCAAATGGGTGAATCATCCTTCCGAGCTGATCAATCGCCTTGTTGAACGGGTCAGGTGGAATTTAATCGCCTCCCGTCTGGCGCGGATCATACAGAGGCGAGAGGCTCCCGCCGGACCGCCTGAATTCCGTCCGCGAAGCCCGCGCTTGGAAAATCAGCGAAATCTGTGGTTCCCGATTATTAAACGTAAGCGCGACTTGGAATTACCACCAGCGCATCAATTCATCTGCTCGTGAGTATAGGGAATCGGATCCACGGCCCCTGCCTGCTTGAAGCCGCGCAGCCTCAGCAGGCATGAATCGCAGGTTCCACAGGCTAGTTCTTCGTTTCGATAGCAGGACCAGCTCAAGCGCAAAGGAGCGCCCAGTTCCAGGCCTCTCCGGACGATCTGGGATTTGCTTGAATGGATGAGCGGGGCGAAAAAGCGCAGGCGCGTTTCCGGTCTGGTGCCCAGATTCGCGGTTTGCTCGAAGCTCTGTAAAAAAGACTCGCGGCAGTCCGGATAGCCGGAGGAATCCTCTTCTACGAAGCCCACGAATATGGCAGCCGCGCCTAGCACTTCGGCCCAGGATACGGCCGTGCTCAACAGGTGGGCGTTGCGGAAGGGCACGTAGCTCGACGGAATGCCGGTCCGGTCCAGGTCGCCTTCCGGCAGCGCGATGCTTGAGTCCGTGAGGGCCGAGCCGCCGATCTTCCGCAGGTTTTCGAAGGAGATGGCGAGGCGCCGGTGGACCGGCACAGCATAGAAATCCGCGATGTCCTGGAAGGCCTGCCGTTCGCGCGCTTCCGTGAGCTGTCCGTAATCCGCATGGAGGAGCGCCAGTTCATAGCCTTCGGTTTTTGCGACTGCGGCTGCCACGCAGGAATCGAGACCTCCTGAGAGGGAAACGACGGCGAGCTCAGGCATCACTCAGCCCCTCAGCCCATTCTTCCATGTCATTCAGGGCTCCTTCCACTTGGTGGTCCCACTCTGCTTCGTGGGCATTCGCCGGCACTTCCAACGGGTTGCCGAACCGCACAATGCAAGTGGCGAAGGGCATCGGAATGGGCATCAGATCCCAGGTTTTCAGGTGCCAGGCGCGATCAAAGGCCACGCAAACGGGCACAATGGCCGCGCCGGTTTTTTTCGCCAAAGCGATCACGCCGGGTTTCAATTGCCGGAGCGGGCCTTTGGGGCCGTCGGGGGTGATGCCGAAGTCCCATCCGTCCTTAACTGCGCGGATCATCCTCACCAGGGCTTTTGCTCCGTCATCCGTGGCGGTGCCGCGCACGGCGTGGATGCCAAACCATTTCCAGGTCGCCGTGCTCCGCTCGCCATCCTTGCTATTGCTGGCAAGAATCGCCACGCCGCGGCCCTTGCGTTTGAAGGGATAGGCCAGCGGCATCATCACCAATCGCCGATGCCAGAAGGCCAGGATGAACCGTTGATCCGCCAGGATAAGCGCATGGACAGGCTCCAGGCCTTCATACCTCACCCGCAGTGTATAGGCCAGCAGCTTGACCAGATGGGCCGCAAAAAACGGCACCACGCGGAAATTGAACCATATGGAAAAAGGCGATCCCAACGGCCGCCCACGAATAGCGATATGGATGCCTGGAGATATCACCTATGACTCCGCCCCGGGGTTGATGGCGCATTTTGGAACTGCTTTCCTCATGCGCGATCCTCCCCCATCAGTTCATCACGGGTCACCAAGTACACCATGCTGCAGTAGTCACAGCGCACCTCCAGGGCTCCCAGGTCGCCGAAGAGGTCATGCTGCTGGGCTAGGGGGAATCCCTGGAGCGTACTGAGAAGAGTCTTGCGACTGCAGCGGCAGCTATAGTGCAGTTCGGAGATGGAAAGCTCTTCACCGCCCTTGCCCTGGTTGACCCAATCCATCAGGAATTCTGTGGTGCGCTCCCAGTTGGGCACGACATCAAGGCCCTCGATGGCCTGGACGAGCCGCGCCAGCCGTTCGGCCGGGCAGTGGGGCAGCGGTTCAACCAGGAGACCGCCTGCTTCGCCGGTTTTGGGGTCGCACCAAAGGGTAAGGCTTGCCTGTACCTGTTCCGACAGCAGCAAGTAGGTCTCCACCTGGGTGGTGATGCCGCCTTCCACCAATTCTGAATTGCCGATGTAGGGCTTGCCATCGGGGTTCGATCGCATCACCTGCAGTATTCCAGGCGCCAGGACCCAAGGACCATCGCGCTTTTCAGAAACATCCAGCACACCCCGGATCGTCCCATCGGGCCAGGAGTCCGCCACGACGGCTTTTGCGCGGCCCGAGCCCTTCACCAGCAATTGCAACCGCTCTGCGGAATGCCCGCGGCTTTGCACCAGGGCTGTGGCGGATAGGAGTTCGGTCAGGCAGGCGCAGGCATCTATGTCCAGATGGGGGTGGCCACGCCGCACGCCGTCCCACAAAGGGCTGGCGTCCAGGGCGGCGATGCGGATGTGATGGTCGTCGGTGAGGCCCCGAACCACGCGGGCCACATGAGAAGGCGTATCGGGCATAGGGCTATTGTAACGGGCGGGCCTTGGTCCTGGGGCTGAGTCGAAAAAGTCGAAAAAGTCGAAAAGTTAAAAAGTCGAAAAGTCGAGAGTTGAGCGTTCTGAGCCCATAACTCAAAGCCCAGATATTGAATTGGCACTAAGGTGAAAAGTGCACGACCTTTCCTCCGCACCTTGATCCAGGATTCCCAATGCCCACACCGTCCCGCATCGCCGCTGCCCGCGCCCTCCACGCTGTTTTCGGTGCGGGTCATCGCGTCAGCGACCGCTGGGACACGGGTCTTTCGTCTGAAGATGCGGGGCTCGCGCAGGCACTTCTGGGTCTCTGCCTTCGGCATTGGGGGCGCCTGCAGGCTTACGTGAAACCCAATTTGAAGGACCAGTCCCGCAGCCTGCCGCTGGGGTCCCAGGTCGCCCTGGCCATCGGGTTCGCGCAGCTGGCCTGGATGGATGGCGTGGCTGCCCATGCGGCGGTGAACGAAACCGTGGAGCTGGCTGCTGATCCGGCGCTTGGATTTCCGCCGCACAAGGGGCTGGTGAACGCGCTGCTGCGCCGGGGCGCAGGAAACCGGCAGCTATTGCGGGCGCATCTGGATGCCATGCCCGCTTCGTTGGACCGCACACCCTTCGTAGATGCAGTGTTGCAGTCAGCTCTGGAACCACATCGCGCCAAAGGCAAACCCGAAATTGAAGCGCTTTGGGCGAAGCTGCAGACGCCGCCGCGCCCTGCCTTTCACGTCCTGCGGGGGGATGCGCCTCCAGAACTTGAAGCGGACCCACGGCTCGCCGGATGTTGGGGCCTGCGTGAGGGCGCGCCTTTTCCCGGCCAGTGGCTTGAAAGCGGCGCGGGCATGGTGCAGGACCGCAGCTCCCAGGCCCTCATGGCGTTCCAGTGGAAGGGAAATCCCATCCACATCCTGGATGCCTGCGCGGCGCCCGGCGGAAAGACCACATCTTTGGCCTTGCGATATCCCGAGGCCCGCATCACAGCCGTGGAGCGCGAGCCTCGGCGCGCTGGCTGGCTGAAGAAAAATCTAGCGGTCCGGGCCGTGAAAGCCGAGGTGGTAGTAGCAGAGGTCACGGATTTCCTGGCCAACTCGACAGGCTCCTTCGATCTGATCGTTCTGGATGCCCCCTGCTCGGGCAGCGGCACCTTGCAGAAGCATCCGGAGCTGCCCTGGATTGCAGGAAATATCGACTTGGAGCGGCTCTCGGAAATGCAGCGGGACCTGCTTCGGGCCACGATTCCCAAGCTGGATAAGGGTGGCCTGCTGATCTATGCGGTCTGCTCATGGCTGCCTGAAGAAGGCGAACACCATCGCGCCTGGGTTCGGACCGCCCATGCTGAACTTGAGGCGGCCCACGTCTGGCCTGGCGAATTTGGCGCAGAGAGCGGCGATACGGCCTGTTTCAGGCCCCAACCGCTGGCATGGGACGGAGAAGGATTCCAAGCCTTCGCCTGGACGAAGCGATGACAATCCGCGCACTCCGGGCGGATTGGTTTTCGCATTGTCTCGATGTCCAGATAATTAATCCTGCCGTACGGCCTAGAATCATTTGTCGGGAGGCATTTCCATGCGCTTGAATTCCTTGGTGGCTTTCGTGTTGCCTGCGCTCCTGGGCGCACAGATTGCTAAAGTGCAGGAAGCGCCGCTCCGCGCGCATCTGGCCTTGCTTTCCGACGACCTGCTGGAGGGCCGGGGAACCGGCCAGCGCGGCAGCGAACTCACCATGCTCTATCTGGAGACCCGATTGGCGGCGATGGGCCTGAAGCCCGGCAACGGAGAGAGTTTCCGCCAGACCATAAAAATCGCTGGCGTGAAGACACGCCCGCTGGACAGCAACTTGAAATTCACTAAATCGACAGAAGCCAAAGAGGATTTGTCTTTCAACTTTGGAGACCAGATCGTCTTTGCTTCAGGCAGTGCGAAGTCCGACTCCGCTTTCGATGCGCCCCTGGTCTTCGTGGGCTACGGTGTGGCTGCGCCTGAAGAATCCTGGGACGACTATAAAGGCCTGGATTGCCGTGGCAAGGTGCTCGTGATGCTAGTCAATGACCCTCAACCCACTGCGGATGAACCCAACCGTTTCGGGGGGAAGTCACTCACCTACTACGGCCGGTGGACCTACAAGTTTGAAGAAGGGATGCGTCGGGGGGCCGCCGGCGTGATGCTCATCCATACAGACGCCTCGGCCTCCTACGGCTGGAGCGTGGTGAAGAACGGCTGGGTCCATGAACGCTTTCAGCTGGCCGAGGGCGTCGGGGGCGCAGATCTAGAAGGATGGATGACCCATGATGCAGCGGGAAAACTATTTGCGGCGGGGGGCTGGGATCTTGGCCAGTTGTCAGCCAAGGCCGAGCGCAAGGATTTCCAACCGGTGGCGTTGGGGCTGAAGGCCGCTGGCCACGTGGCCTGTTCGGTGCGAATGGTGGATCAGGGAAACATCGCAGGGTTGGTGCCGGGATCAGATCCAAAAATGAAAACAGAAGTCGTCATCTACTCCGCCCATTGGGATCATCTGGGCAAAGGCGACGGGCCGGGCGACCAGATCTGGAACGGCTCGGTGGACAATGCTTCCGGCACCGCCGCGGTGCTGGCCATGGCAGAAGCGGCCGTGAAGCAGCCCGCCAAGCGCAGCCAGATGTTCCTGCTGCTATTTGGCGAAGAGCAGGGTCTGCTCGGCAGCAAGGCCTACGGCCAGCACCCGTTGTGGCCCCTTGGAAAAACCGCCGCGGATCTCAATCTGGACAGTATGAATTTCGTCGGCTCGACGAAGGATATCGATATCCAAGGGAGCGAACGCACGACCTTGGGAGCCGCCGCTGCCGCCGTAGCTCGCCAAATGGGGCTCTCGGTGGCAAAGGAGGAACCTGATCTGGGCGGCACCTATTTCCGAAGCGACCACTTCAGCTTCGCCAGGGTTGGCATTCCCGCTTTTTCAATTGGTTCAGGCAAGATCTATGCGAAGGACCAGGAAACCTCCAAAGCCAAGGCTGCGGCCTATTTTCAGCGCTATCACCAGGTGACGGATGAATATGATCCCACCTGGGATCTCTCGGGCATGGTGCAGCAGGCGCAGTTCACGCTCAACCTGGGTTACGCGATCGCAAACGCGCCTCAAATGCCGACCTGGAAAAAGGGCGATCCGCTGGGGCTGGTGCGCCTGACGGCCGAAGCAAAGGCCGCCAGATGAATGACGAGTGCCCAAACTGCGGTTCAATCGAATTCGAGGAATTGTCCGATGTCTACCATGAGGAGGTCAGGAAGGCAGATCCGGATCTTGATCTGCTTGGAAAGATCTCTCCTCCCACGCGCCTGGCCAACATTCATGGGTTCATCATGGCCATCTTGTTCTGGATCCTGCTGCTGGCACCCTTTTTCGCCCCCGATGGCAAGGTCTGGCGCACAACCTTGCCTATCGCTGCACTGGCGCTCGCCTGGGTGCCCATTTTCTTTTACGCCCGAAGGAAAGACCGCCAACGGATGGCGGCCTACAAGGTACGGCGCATCTGTGCGAACTGTGGAACCATCGCGACCTAGCGGCCGCTTGGCGCCTTGGTGCTTCGCAGGGTGATCACCACGATTTCTGGCGGCGCGCCGAGCCGCATGGGAATTCCGACCACTCCCAGGCCCCGGCTGACATAGAGCTTGAAACCGTTCTCTTCGAAAAGCCCGTCCGTATAGGGACCCATCAGCCGCGCGCTGGAAACACCGGGAATGATATTCACCTGGCCACCGTGGGTATGGCCGCTAAGCGTGAGTTTCGAACCGGTGCTCGCCGCCAGATTCCAATTGCTGGGGCGATGGCTGAGGCACAATCGCCAGGCTTGATCAGGAATGCCCTTCACCGCGATGTCCGGCTTGGGTCCGTCCCCAAAATGGACGCCGCTGAAGCGGCCATCCCGCGCCATGGGATCGGAAAGGCCGATCACCGCCAGCAGCGCCCCATTCCGGCGCACCAGCTGGTTCGCATTCTCCAGGCACTGGTATCCCGCTGCTTCCAGGGCCTTCCAGATGGGTCTTGGATCAGTGAAATAGTCATGATTCCCAAGAATGGCGAAGCACCCCAGGGGCGCGGGGTAATGTCCGAATGATTCGATGAAGGGCGCAATTTCGCTCGGCAGGCTGTCCACCAGATCGCCGGTGATTAACAGCAGATCAGGTGCTTCCCTTTCTGTGAGCGCCCGCCAGCGGGCCACGGTGGGTGGCCCCAGCATGGGGCCGATATGGAGATCCGAAAGTTGCACCAGCTTGAGTCCATCGAGGCCCTGCGGAAGATCCGGGAAACTCAAATCCATCCGCGTGATGCTTGCATCGCCGTAAGCCTCGGAGGCACCGTAGCCCGTTCCCACCGCCGCCACGCCTAACCCGGCGGTGGCCACCTTGCGCAGAAAGGCGCGGCGGGTCGGATCTTCCGCTTCTACCTCGGCCTCGGCCTCCGTTTCCAATTCCGGCAGGTGGTGCTTGAACCGCCACCACCAAAGGGTCTCCGCGAAGGCCAGGATGACCAGATGCACGGCCGCGAAGGCCTGGAAATAGAACCCGGCGCGGGCAAAGGGGCGGAGCGCCTGGCTGAACCCGGTTGAGACCCCGCCTGCGAACCGCAGCGCAAAGTAGAGCACCAGCGGCACATGGATGGCCACCAGCAGCCAGGGCAGCCAGGGCCGCGCCCCGTGGGGAACGATGCGCCTCAGCACGTGCCAGTGGAGCAACTGGAGCGCCAGGATGATGGCGAAGAGGATGAAAAAGATCATGCGCGGATCCAGGTGGAAAAAGGTTTGGAATCCGGCTCTCCAGGAATGCTGTCGGTGGCACTCTTCCGCATGGCACCTCCAGTCAGGTAATCAGGGTCGCAGTACCAGACTCAGCGTACTCACGCTGCGATCCTGCATGGGCGCATCTTTGTCCACACCGCCCAAAACGCGATGGACTCCCGCCACAAAAGCCAGGTGGCCCATCAGCCGTTTTATGGATTCGTTGTTTCCAATGAGCTGCATGAGATCAAATTCCAGACCCGCCACCTTCGTGAAGGCTGGGCGGTCTTGAGTGTGGTCCCAAACCGCGGTGTGTTCGAGATAGGCGCGAAGCCCAGAGCCGAGCTCAATACGCAAGCGACGCATGCGATCTCCGGCGGCTTGATAGGACGGCAAAGCGGGTTGTTCAATCCGATTCCAATCGAGGCTCGCTGGTGTGAGGCTCGTGGTCAGGCCACCCAGATGAAGGCGGTCCAGGGGTGTCGGATCGCCTTCCATACGGGCGGTTTCTGCCTTCAGCGCCAGTTGGGTCCAGGGGGTGGAGATTCGCACTTGCACCTGGCTTCGTTGGGATTGCCAATGGTGGCCATCCGTCCGGCCGACACCGTCTTTCGCCTGGGCTGAAAACCCGATTCCCCATTCCTCGCCCCGGTTCCAGGCATGGGCAATGCCGAGTTCCATGCCGAGGAGGCTGCGACTGATGTCGGCTTTCTGGCCTTCCGTGAATTTCACCCGCTCAAAGGCGATGGCCGGTTTGAAGAAGGCGGGTGTGGTGTTCTTTGATTCATACGCAAAGGCCAATTCACTCCCCGTGCGTTGGCGATCGAAACCTTCCACGCGATTGAACTGCTGCCCGGATGGGCGCTCCAAGGATGAGAACACCTGCAATGCCGGCGCCCACCTCCATCCGTGATAGGCCAGACCTGCCATGGCTCCCCGGGGCCCCGCCGCATTTCCGGCCGCTCCCAACGCCTGCCAGGAAATCTGGTCCAGCAGGTCCATTCCGCCATAGCCCAGTTCGTAGGATTTTCCGGAAGGAGCGAGGGTAAGGCCCGATCGCGGGCCCGACCACATGGTTTCTAATGCTGCGTAATCCTGGGCGGGTGGCGGTTTCACCGGGGGCGGCAGTTGGGAGCCTTCATCCGCTTTAGGTTTCACTGCATCCACGGCGAAAAAGGAATCGCCCCATGGAATCGGCTTTGGCACGAGGGGCGGCAAGGCCAGGTCCAGTTTCCGGATCTCGCAACCCGTGGCGCCGAGTTGAACGTAAAAAAGCGATTTGCCGTCTGGCATCAATGCTGGGAGCCAGGCCGCCGAAGGCGTGCGCACGATCGGAATCAATCGGGAATCGGCAGCCGGCTGCCCTGGCCCTTCAAGGGGAGCACCCCAGATGGAAAGCAGACCGTCCGATTCCATGGCCCGCACCGGAGATACCATTTCTTGTGTCACGGGGGCCTCCAGTGGACCAATCGGCACGCTGGATTCGCCAAGCCTCCAGCTCATCGCGCGGCGTCGGAGCACTCCCTCGTCATCGGGTTCCCGATAAGAGAACCACACGACGTATCGATCAAGCGTGGATCCAGTTCCCACTACCTTCTTTGATGGCTCTCCTGCCTTCCCTACCTTCGCCCAGGCAGGTTTTTCAGGTATCAGGCCATTTCTTCGACCCAACTCCCAGGTGGCTGATTTGGTTGGCATGAACGGAGTGATATCGGGGTCAGGCGTCTTCAGGCGTTTGGATTCAGGGTTTGGTTTTATCGATTCCTTGAGATCCCAAACCCGAAGTCCCTTGAAGGCGGAAGTGACCACCCGGGCCATGAGCCGGGTGCCATCCGGATTCAAGGAAAGATCCGATATTTCGCCATCGATTTTGGCGAACACAGACCCTTCACGGGTGAGATGCTGTTCCTTCATGCGTTGTTCGAAGGCCAGCGCGTCGGCAGTGATTTCAGCGCGAAAGCGGTCGTAGCCATCGCGGGCACCGAAGCCAAAAGTCCCCAGAAAAACCGCATCGAAATTCCGGCCCCGGCCCTTAGACAATTTCCGCCAAAGCTTTTTGAGCACATCCTTTTCGCCCGGTCGCGCCAGTTCTTTGCGTTCCAGCCACTCCAGGTAGGCGCTGCCCACCAGATAGGCCATGTTGCCGCCGCGGAAACCTTTGAACCCGTTCAAGGCGCCATATTCGGGCAGCTTGCCTTCCCTTGCCCATTGGCGCAGCAGGGCGGCGCGATAGGCGCCATGGGGGCGGCCGCTGCCTGTGACACGACCCTCGATGACCGTGGCGTAGCCCTCGATCATCCAGCGGGGCGCCTTGAGCACCACAGGACCCACGGGTAAATCCAGCAGTTTTTCGAATAGGTTCAGATCACTTTTAGGGCGCATCAGGTGGTGGATGTGGGTCAGCTCATGGGTCACCAGCAACTCAGGCCAAGTGGTGAAATGGGCGATGGCGCTGTCCTTTTCCGGCGGCGTTTTCCAAAGCTCCACGAAAGGATGTGCCAGGAATGGGAAGGCCATACCATTGCCTTCCAGCCGGGGGTCCCGGATCAGCACATCCACAACCTTGGGGGTTTCATAGCCCACCCATCCGGTGACCCGCGCATGGATGCCTTCGATCTTGGAGGCGACTTCCAAGGCAAAGGGCTCGAAGTCTCCACGCACCGGGTAGTGGATGCGGTAGTGGGCTGTTTGAAGGGTCTTCCACGGGGCGTCAGGCGCTTGGACCCGCTGGGCATGAATCGGTGCGGGCAGGCAAATCAGGGCGGCTAGCGTGGAGGGTGTCAGGCGCATCAGAACAGTGTGCCTGAGAGCGTATCGCACAGGCATTGAAGGCCGCGATGTGACGAAAAACACAAACGGGGAAACGTCTCGATTTGTACTTGACTGGTTTATGAAATATATAGAGACTGAGTCTCAGTAGAGGTTAAATTGATTCACGTCCGCCCCCTTGTCCCCATGACTTTTGTCTTGCTCATGCCGGGCATGGCTTGGGCCGGCGAGCCCAGCTGCCACCGCGAAGTCCTGGCCATGGGCACGCGTCTTTCAATCCGGATCGACGGTGATTCACAAGCCCAACTTGCCTCGGCTTCCGAAACCGCGCTGATGGAATGCGCCCGGATTGAAGCTGCCTGCTCCACTTGGAAAACGGATAGCGTCTTCTCCCTTCTGAATGGAGCGAAGGGTCAACCTGTTTCGCTGGACCGCGAGTGGCTCGATCTCCTCAGCCGGGCTTTGGCCTGGAGCCGACGCACCGAGGGAGCATTCGACCCGGCATTGTTCAGCCTGCTCACCGCTTACGGAGTCCGGAAAGGCGGATGTGCGCCCTCCGAAACCGAGTTGGCCAGGGCCCGCGCGGCGAGCGGCGCGGAGCATCTCCACCTTGATTTCAAAAGCGGTTCAGCCCGGTTGGAAAAGGGCGCAGGCATTGAAGAAGGCGGCTTCGCGAAGGGATATGCCTTGGACCGCATGAAGGACCAGGTCGTGAGCTCCGGGGTCAGATCGGGATGTCTCGATTTCGGAGGACAGTTGCTGGCATTTGGCTGGGCGATGGATGTCTCCATCGCTGATCCAAAAGACCGGACACTGCCCCGGTTTTCCATTTCACTATTGAATGCGAGCCTGGCAAGCAGCGGTCTTTCTGAGCATGGCCGGCACATCGTGGATCCACGCAATGGCTTGCTTTGCGGCGACTGGGGCAGTGTCTCAGTCATCGCGCCCTCGGGCCTCGACGCAGATTGCCTTTCCACGGCGTTGTATGTGCTGGGACCAGACAAAGGCCTGGCCTGGGCAAGGCGCCACCACATCGCTGCGATTTTTCTTCTCAACGACGGCAAGGTTCGTATGAGCCCGGCCTTTGCATCATTGCGTCCAACTCCAATTCCAATGGCGGAACCATGAAACCCTTGTTTACCATCTTTGCCCTGGCCATGCTGGCTGGGCCGGTCCAGGCCCAGGAGGCACCCAGGCCCGATACTGAAAAGCGCGTCCAGGAACTGGAGCACAAGCTCGAAATCCTGTCCAAGCAAATGGAGGCGCAAGCGACCGGAACACAGCCCGAGGCCCAGGAAACGGGCCGTTTCGGCCTGGGGTCCGGGGCATCCAAAGTCTATGAGAGCAAGGGCGGCCTGAGCATCGGGGGCTACGGCGAGTTCCTTTATTCCAACGTGGAAAGCAAAGTGCAGGACGGCAGCCACGCGCCCAACCAGCGCAGCCTGGACGCCCTGCGCCTGATCCTTTACACGGGCTACAAGTTCACCGACAAGATCGTCTTCAATTCCGAAGTGGAGTTCGAGCACGGCGGCTACAGCGATGAGCACAAGGAAGGCGAGGCCAAGGTCGAATTCGCCTATCTGGATTTCCTGCTGAACAAGGCCGTGAACATCCGTGCGGGCATGGTGCTGCTGCCCGTGGGCTTCATCAACGAGCAGCACGAACCGCCAGCCTTCCTGGGTTCCCGGCGCCCCCTCACCGAGACCACCATCATCCCCAGCACCTGGCATGAGAACGGCGTCGGCATCCATGGCGATCTGCCCTCTAATTTCAGTTACCACCTGTATCTAGTGACCGGCCTCAGCGCGCTTGGTAAAGGCGTGGAAGGCGAGACTGCCGGCTTCGGCGCTGAAGGCATCGCGGGTGGACGGCAGGCCGGCAAGAAGGCCGACGCGGCAAGTCTGGCCTGGACGGGCCGGGTGGACTGGAGCTTCAGGCCCGGCGCGCTGGTGGGTGCGAGTTTCTATTCGGGCAACAGCAACCAGAGCGGCGGCGGGAAAGCCATCACGACGACGCTTTGGGAAGCGCACGCCGAGTACCGTGCGAGGGGTTTGCAGCTGCGCGGCATCTATTCCACGATCTCCAATTCCAGGGCTGGCGTGGAAGCCATCCCCACAGGAGCGCAGGCCAGGGAAGTGGGCACCAGGCAGTTCGGCGGCTACCTCGAGGCCGGATACGATCTGCTCCGCGGTGGCAAGCAGGCCCTGGTGCCCTTTCTAAGGTGGGAACGCTTGAACACCCAGGCCGAAGTCGCGTCCGGCGTGGCGGCGGACGGCGCCAACGATCAGACCGTGCTGACGATGGGCGTGAATTACAAACCCATTCCCAACGTGGCGGTGAAGGCCGATTACCAGAAGCTCGAGAACCATGCCCGGAGCGGGCGGAACCAGTTCAATATCGCCTTGGGATACTACTTCTGACATGCGCATCCCACTCTTCGTTCTTGTCGCGGCCACATCCCTGGCGGCGGCTCTGCCCACACGGGAAGACGCGTTGAAGCTGGCTTTTCCAGGAGCCGCATTCACCCGGAAGGAATACTTCCTGACAGAGGCTCAGGGCGCAAAAGTGAAGCAGCTTTCCCAACGGGAGCTGCCGGGCCTTTGGTGGATCGCCTACGAGGCCATGAAGGATGGAAAGCCGCTCGGCGTGGCCTTCTTCGACACGCACCGCGTGCGGACTCTCAATGAGACCGCGATGGTGGCCATCGCGCCCGATGGCAGGGTGGTCCGCGTGGAAGTCATCCAGTTCCACGAACCCCAGGAATACCTGGCGAAAGACGCATGGAAGCAACAATTCGCGGGACACAAATTGGATGAGAACCTGAGCCTCAAGCAGGGCATCCGCCCGTTGGGTGGCGCGACGCTCACGGCCAATGCGCTCACCGATGCCTCCCGCCGCTGCCTTGCGCTTTGGCGGATCCTATATGGTGAAAAGAAATGACGGCCCTGGAACGTTGGAGCCTGCATCTTTCCTCGCTGCTCACGGGCGCCACGGGCTTGCTCTATGGATGGCTGCGCTACTACGGCCAGCGCGCGGGTGAATTCGGTCTAGAAGCGCATCCGCTGCAAGCCACGCTGCAACACCTCCATGTGCTGGCGGCGCCCTTGCTGGTCTTCACGCTGGGAATGCTGGTGCGGGGCCACGTGCTGCCCATGTGGCGCAACAACAGGCCTGGCGGCCGGGCGTCGGGCCTAGTGCTCGCGCTGATCCTGGGTCCCATGGTGCTGAGCGGCTACGCGGTGCAGGTGGCGGTGGAACCAAGATGGCGGCTGGTCTTCTCATGGATCCACGGTGTGCTGGGCCTGCTGTTCTTGGCGGGCTACGGCTTCCACCTGCTGGCTCCGTCGAAGGTGGCCAAGATACTCCCCCAAGAGGAAGACCTCTCGCTCAACCCCTCGTGAAGGGCGATTAGACTGGAGCGATGCCGAAAATCCGAGTTCTCACCGATCAAGTCGCGAACCAGATCGCGGCGGGCGAGGTCGTCGAAAGGCCAGCGTCGGTTTTGAAGGAACTGGTGGAGAACGCCCTGGACGCAGGGGCCACGCGGTTGGAGATCGCCTGGGAGGAAGGCGGGAAACGGTTGCTCTCAGTGGCGGATAATGGCTGCGGCATGGCGCGGGATGATCTTTACCTGGCGTTGGAACGACACGCCACGAGCAAAGTCAGGACCGCGGAAGACCTTGCCCATCTGTCGAGTTTCGGGTTCCGCGGCGAGGCCTTGCCTTCCATCGCTTCGGTGACGCGATTCGAGCTCCACAGCGCTGAAAACGAAGGCGACGGCCATCGCCTGCGCGCGGAATTCGGGATCATCAAGGAAGTGCAGCCCGCGCCCCGAAGCCGCGGCACTACGGTGGCCATCCGTGATCTTTTCGCGCAGGTGCCCGCGCGGAAGCGGTTTCTGAAATCCACCGACACCGAGCATGCGCATTTATGGGGCGTAGTCACGCGGCTGGCTCTTGCGACACCGGAGGTCCATTGGACTCTGCGCACGGACCGCGGTGCCACCCTTGTGCTTCCGCCGGTGTCGGAATCTGGCGCGCGGCTGGGGCCGCTGCTCGGCGAAAAGATGTCGGGAATGGTGCCCTTCCGCAGCGGCGAGGCGCCCTGGTCGCTGCATGGCTACGTATCGAAACCTGACCTGAGCTTCCGCGACCGCAACCATCTCTATCTTTTTGTGAACGGCCGCAGTGTGCGGGACCGCCTGCTGCTGGCGGCGCTTTCCGACGCATGGCAAGGCTTCTTCCCGAAGGGCGCCTATCCCGCGGCGGTACTTTACCTTGAGATTCCGGCGGAAGCAGTGGACGTGAACGTGCATCCCACGAAAGCCGAGGTGCGTTTCCGCGAACCCAACCGCATTTTCCCCTTCGTTAGCCGCGCAGCGCGGGAGGCCTGGGAACAATTGCGGGGTGGGCTTGCCAGCGTATTGGAGATGCCACCCAAACCCCAGGAAAATGAATTCGAGCTGCCAGTTCCAGCGCGGCAGGAATCGCAACATCCCCGGCTCTGGAGCGATAATGCTAGCCGGGCGGTCGATGCGCTGGCTTCAGCTTTCTACACCGAAAGGGGATCGGATCTGGAGCGCCCCTACACCTTCAACGGTTCCTCGGGAGGAGTCGCCGAATCCACCGAAGCCGGTCAGGAGATCAAATACCTGGGGGCCTTTGAAAACACCTACCTGCTGGCGGAAGTGCGCAGCGATGGCGACCCGGAATTGTGGATCGTAGACCAGCACGTGGCTCATGAACGAATTCTTTTCGAGCGGTTATTCCTCCGGCTTCATCGGCCGGCGGTCCAGCCGCTGCTTCCGCCGAAGGTGGTCCACTTCGGGCCCGCGGCCCTCTCCCGCCTGATGCCCTTTCTGGAAGAACTGAACCGGGTGGGCATCGAGGTCGAGGAGTTCGGTGGCGAGGCCCTGGTGGTGCGGGGCCTCCCGGATTTTTTATCCGACCGGGATCCTCAATCGCTTCTGGAAGATCTCCTGGACCGCCTGGAAGCTGCTGGCAGCGTGGAGCTGGATTCCTTCCGCAAGGATCTCAATGCCGAGCTCGCCTGCCGCGCCGCCATCAAGAAACACCACATCTTGCCACCGGAATTGGCCCTGCGCCTCATCCAGGACCTGATGGATTGCGAAGTCCCCCAGACTTGTCCCCATGGCCGCCCCATCATCAAGAAACTCACGCTTGGCGACCTTGAACGGAGCTTCGGACGGAGGATGTGATGTGGGGAAAAGGTCTCCCAGCGATATCCGCCAAAGAGACCCCCGCGAATCATTGCGTATGAGATCGATTCGTTCACTAAACTAATTCCGGTAACTGAAACCGGAGGTTGCTTTAGATAACGACATACTGATTCCTCCCGAGCAACTCCATCTCACCTGGGAAACACGGATCCGGGTGCTCACCAATCCGACCGTGTGGTTTTCCTTGCTGTTGGCCTTCGGCATCCCCAGCGTGCTGCTCGGAATCTTGGTTGCCACCATCGCGAAGCGTCCTGAATACGCCCTCCTGGTTCCGCTGATAACCCTGTCGGTCCTGTTTGGCATCTTCATCCTGGTCGGAGTCGTGATCGATCTGTTCGGCGGCTTCCACGGCTGCGGTGCTGGTGGGAATTTTCTCGGGCAATCCCGGTGTCGCGGGAGCTGGGCTCCTGGCCGAATCCGAGCAGAACGTGTTCATTCCCTGGAAGGACATCACCAAACTCAAAGTGAAGGCTTGGCGCCGCTTCATCATGGTCAAACGCGAGTGGGGCTATAAACCCATCGGCCTGTATTGCACGCCCGAGAATTTTCCACAGGTCATGGAAATCTTCCGCTATTACGCCGGGGACAAACTACCCAGATAGTATGATCCCCATCGGCTGCTCGGATCATGAACAAGGCAAGGATGATTGCTATGGAGCTGGGATTTTCACGGGGATGAATGCTTGAATGGATACAGGAATATTTTTTTCTTTGTCCCCGTAAATCCCCGTGTATCCCCGGCTAAAAAAAGCTTTTCGCCGGGGACACACGGGGATTTACGGGGATGAAAAAAATGCACAAATGAAATCTCCACAGACTACGTTTCTCCTGCGTATCTGCACGAGTGTTATTCAAGCAGGAATCCCAGCTATTCCATTCTCAGCTTGCATCCGGATGCCAGTTCTTCCTTTCGGCGACGAGATCTATGCCCAGGCGCTTGGCCGCGGTGTAGAGGGCGGGGCGGGCGATGCCCAGGGTTTCGGCGGCCTCGGCGGCGCGGAAGCCGCAGCGGCGAAGAGCCTCCAGCATCAGCCGCCGCTGGAAGCCATGGGTGGCTTCTTCCCAGGTGCGGGACTGATATTCGGGTTGCTGAAGTTCCGGGAAATGTTCCAGTTTCAGCGGCCCTTTTCCGCAACGCAGCAGGGCGCGTTCGATGGCATGGCGCAATTCGCGCACGTTGCCAGGCCAGGGCAGCCGGGCCAAGGCTTGGGCGAGTCCCATGGCCAGTTCAGGCGCATCGCGCTTGTTCGCCTTGGCGATCATGGTGACCAGCCGTGGCATCAGGTAGGGGAACTCATGGCTGCGTTCCCGCAGGCTTGGCAGGCGCAGCGCCGTACCCTGCAATCGATACAGCAGATCGCGGCGGAAAACACCAGTCGCGGCGAGTTCATCCAGGGGTCGGTGGGTCGCCGAAACGAAGCGCACATCCACCCGCACAGAGTGGTCGCTGCCGACTTTCCGCACTTCATGCTCCTGGATCACACGGAGCAGCAGCGATTGCAGGCGAGGTGAAAGATCCGCCACTTCATCAAGGAAAAGCGTTCCATGCTGCGCACTTTCGATGGCGCCTTTGCGGTCCGAGGCCGCGCCCGTGAAGGCCCCCTTCACATGGCCGAAAAGCTCCGATTCCATCAGGCTTTCAGAGAAGGCCGAGCAGTTCACAGCCACCAGGGGACCGGGCCTGCCTGATCTGCGGTGCAGTTCCCGCGCGGTGAGTTCTTTGCCGCTTCCGGTGGGACCCAGAATGAGAACCGGGAGCTCCGAAGGCGCCACCCGGGCCAATTCGCGCAGCAGCGTGGCCATGGGTTCACTGCCATCCGAAAGAAGTTCTCCGCCTTCGGGCACGGGTTCAGCCAAGAGGCCTGGATTCAGTTTCGCGAGCCAAGGGGCCAGCAATTGCGGATCCAGGGGCGGCTCAAGCGCCTCGCCGGGTTTCAAGGCGAGCAGCACCGAACCCACCGCGGAGCCTTCCCAATGCAGCGGAAAGCCCCACCAGATCCATCCGCGCAGCTCGCACGGCGCCACATGCCCATCCTGGTGCAGGCGGCTCAACAGGCCCCCTGGCGGCGGCTCTCCGTGACCCATGGACTCCATTGCGCTTCCGGCAGGACCCCAGAGCAGCCAGGTCGGACGGGTGCGCGTCGAGAGCCAGCGGCTGAGCAGTTCCTTCGGATCAAGCTCCAGGCCGGGCACGGGCGAGGGCCACAGCAGCCGAAGGCGATCCTGGTGGTGGTTCATGGCGGCGCGATCCGCGATGGCCTGGAGCGCGAGCAGCACGGATGGATTCCGTTCGTCTTCCCGCGCTTCGAGCAGGGCAAGGCCCGCTTCCAGACGCAGATAATGGCTTGGGCATGCCTCCCACGCAAACCAGAATTCCGGCGGGCTCGCGTGTCCCCGCAGCAGCCGGTGGAACTCCCACAGCAGGCGTTGTTCAGGGGGAAGTTCCGGTGGTGGAGCTTCTTTCATTTCACCAAGCGAGGCCTCGAACAACAGTTTGAATCCGGGGTTGGCGATATGGAGCAGAGCTTCACGGACCCAGTCATGGCGACCTACTTCAAGGCCCCGTTGACCGATCAGCAGCCATGCATGGGGTTCGTCCGGGAAGGCCTTGGTAAGTGAGCGCAAGCGTTTCAAAGCGGTGTCCCAATCGCCTTCGAGCGTGAGCAGGTTCACCTCGTTCAACTCTTTGAAAGGGCTCACTGGCCTGGCCTGGGCCTCTTGCCAATAGGGCAAACTCTGGTGATCCGCCCAATGCATCGCCGCCAATTCGGCGTTGGCCGCCGCGCGATCGCTCCAGAACCCTGAATGCAATCGATGGAAATGGGAATGCGCAAGCGTGAAGGCCCGCAACGCGACTTCCAGATCCTGCGCGAGGTAGGCCCGCTGGCCCTCCGCCATCCAATGGAACGGATCCGCGCAGGGATGTGCGCAGGTGCCCCACGGTGGATAGCCTGCTGAGATCTCCGGAATTTCGGACCCCCATCGCACGCGCATCCTGTCCCAGGTCGGTTCGCCACATGGCCCAGGGCAGGGCGGCCGGGTGGACCCACCAAGGTCAGCGCTAATGCTGGGTTCCAAGCCATCGGGAACCGTTTCAGGAATCAGGCCGTCCAGCAATTCGCGAAAGGAAGAACCGGGATCGTCTCCGAGCGCGATGGAACCTGGCAGCAGCGCAGCAGCGGGTCCTGTCCCACGTGCGAATGCGCGCACATGCGGTGAGATCATCCATTGGCCATCGGGCAGTTCAAATAACCAATCCGAACCGACGCAACCGCGCAGCGGGTCCGGCAGTTTCTCCAGTGAGAAGGATTCGAGGAAAGGACGCAGCCGATCAAAGGGAAGGTCGCCCAGCGGTCCTTCAGGCAACAACTTCCCCTCGAAATCAAGGGATCGAAGCAGGAAAGGCCACCAATCCAACGGCAATTTTTTTCTTGAATCCGGAATCAGAATGTCGAGATAGGGCGGAAGCCGAAGCGTCCCGGAGGCATCCACCGCGCCCAGCAGCGGGATCCAGCGCTGCCGCGTGGCGCGGTCGAGCAGCACCGAACCGAAGGCCATGAAGGGCGTGCCATCGCCTTCGAGCAGGGCCGACCAGCACCATGAAAGCAGCGGGTCTTCCTTGGGGCCCTTTAGTTGCGCGGGGATCTTGGGGCTCCCGTGGCGCAACAATGAAATCCACGCGGGGTCGGGTTGCGCGCTCCAGTGGTTGGGAACCGAGGCAGGACGCGGGCCGAAGGGACGCCTAGCCTCCCATTCGCATCGTGGCCATTGCTGATCACGCCCGCCCATGAGCCAGGCTTCGCTGATGGCGAACAGCGCCCAGGGAAGGTCGCCCCACTTGCGTCCACGGGTCAGCGGCCATGGGGTTTTCCAATGACCGAGCCAGGCTGCCTTGAGCGTCACTGATGCTCCCGCAACATCTCTTTCCACATGTCCCAGAACCCGGGAAAGGTTTTGGCCACACAGTCGGGGTCTTTCAGCTCGCCACCGCACTTCAAGGCACCCACCGCCGCAGCGAAGGCCATGCGGTGATCCTTCCGGGGGTCGAAGGGAAGCCGGGGAACCAGCATCCCGGAAGCAGTGGCGGGGCGGATCTCAAGCGTATGGCCGCCGATGCTGTCGGCTTCTCCGCCCAGCCAGCGCACCAATTCCGCAGAGGCATCCAGGCGATCGCATTCCTTGTGGGGGAGTGTCTGAAGTCCTGTGAGTGTGGAGGGTTCGGGCGCAAACGCGCAAGTGGCCGCCAGCACCGGGCCGAGGTCGGGACAGAGCGTGAGATCGGCATGAATGCCACGAAGCAGCGGTCCTGAAAGCCACAGCCGCTTTCCGTGCCAATGGCTCGTGCAGCCAGCCTCCAGAAGAATTCCTTCAAGCGCCCGGTCGCCTTGCGGATCGCGAGGATCCAAAGGACCCACGCTGATGCTCCGGCCCGTGACCGCGGCAGCGGCTAGAAAAGCCGCGGCACCGCTCCAGTCGCCAGGAAGAACGACATCCACGGCATTGAGCTGATTCCCCGGGATGCGCCATGAGAACTCCCGCAACTCGCTTTCACAGCCGAAATGGGCGAGCCAGTGGCGGGTGATCTCAAGATAGCTGGGGCTCGCCACGGCTTTGTCCCAGGACAGATTTCCTCCCAGGCGAAGGCCGGCGGCCGCGAGCGCCAGGCCGGTGATGAACTGGCTGCTCAGGGTGCCGTCGATCACCACGTCCAACTGCTCCGGTGTTTCGGGGACTGGATGCAGCCACGCGCCGTTCCCTTCGAAATTCCATTTCGCCCCAAGGGCCAACAGGGGCGCCAACAGCGGCCCCAGAGGCCTATCGAACAGCCGGGCGTCGCCATTGATCCGAACTGGAACCTTGGCGCCCAGGGCGAGCCACGGAAGCAGGAACCGCAGGGTCGTGCCCGAGGCGCCGACATAGATCGGCGCGGCCGCATTGGGAGCGAAACCTCCGGAAATGCTCCAGGCGTCATCCACTTCGACCACCGGAAGCCCCAGGGTCCAAAGGCATTCGCGCATCCAACGCGTATCCTCGGCTTCAAGACCACCATGCAATGTGGACGTGCCGGGTGCCATCGCAGCCAAGAGGAGAGCCCTGTTGGTCACGGATTTTGAGCCAGGAATCTGGACCGGGCTCAGCCTGGAACCAAGTGGCAGCGTGTCCTCGAAAAGTGACAGATTCATCACCGAAGAGTGACTGGTGCAGAGCCCCGCCGCAACACTTCATCAATCGGTGCCTTGACGTTTCTCTTCCAGCTCAATCCATTCCATTTCAAGGGGCTCCAACGCAAGCTTGGCGGTGTCGCGGTCCCTGAGGGCCTGGTGCCCCGGCGCCTCGGCGGTAAGAAAAGCCGAGGAGGCCGAGAGGCTTGTTTCCAGCGCGGCGATGAGCTCGTGGAATGCATTCATCTGCATTTCGACTTCCGCCAGGCGGCGCTGCTCTTTTTGCGTTAGACCAGCTTTTTTGGGCAGGCCGGTTTCCATCCTCGCGCTGGGCTTCGCTGCTTCGGTCTTGCTGCCGGAGGAGGCCGGATTGGTGACAGCCTTTTCCGCCGCCCGCTGCTCGCGCAGGCTTTTCACGGTGGAGGGACTGCCCTCGTAAAGTTCCCACAAGGGGGATCCCGCCCCGTTCCACGCCAAAGTGTGCGTGGCCACCTGATCCAGGAAGAACCTATCGTGGCTCACGAGCAGCAGGGTGCCCGGATAGTCCTGGAGTGCTTCTTCGAGGTTCTGCAAGGTCGGAATATCCAGGTCGTTGGTGGGTTCGTCCAGCACCAGCAGATCCACCGGATGCAGCATGGTGCGCGCCAGCAGCAGCCGGTTGCGCTCGCCGCCGCTGAGCGTGGAGGCCGCGCGCTTCTGCTGGTCCACGGGAAAACCGAACCGCGTGAGGTAGACGTGGGCCAGAATGTCGGAACCGCCGATGTGCACCACCGCCGCGCGCTCCGCGAGGTTGTCCAGCACCGAGGCATTCCCGTCCAATTCGCCACGCCCTTGGCTGATGACCGAGATGGAAAGTTTGGGGTGCCGGGTCAGCTCGCCCTCAGCTTGGAGATCGCCCATGAGCACCTTCAGCAGTGTGGACTTGCCGCAGCCGTTGGGACCCAGCAGCGCGATGCGCATGCCGCGTTGCAGCACGAGCTCAAGCCCACCCAAAAGATCAGGGTTCTCAGCGCTGTAGCGGAAATGCAGGCCGCGGCCGGATACGAGCGCATCGCTGCGGTTGGAGCCGCCCGCAAAAGTCAGCTTCTCGCGCGATTCGCTGCGGCTGCGGTCGTCCATGTCATCTTTCAAATCCAGCACATCCTGGATGCGGAGCTTTGATTTCCGCGTGCGGGCTTTGGCGCCGCGCCGTAGCCAGGCCATCTCCCGGCGCAGGCGGTTCTGCATGTGGTCGGTCAGCCGCGCCTCGCGGAATTCCTGGTCGGCTTTCAGCAGCAGGTAGTCGCTGTAGGAGCCTTCGTAGATGGCCAGCTTGCCACCCTCCAGTTCGAGCATCTTCGCCACCACCGAATCCAGCAGATGGCGGTCGTGGGTGATGAGAAGAAGCGCTCCCTCGAAGCCCAGCAGCCACGCCTCCAGCTTTTCCACCTGTTCGGGGTCGAGATGGTTGGTGGGCTCGTCCAGCACCAGCACATCGGGATCCTTGAGCCAGGCCTGGGCCAGCGCCACGCGCTTGCGCCACCCGCCGGAAAGCGATTCCACATCGGCTTCCACGTCCGTCAGGCCCCAGGTGGTGCAGGCTTCCTTCAGCCGCGGTTCCAGATCCCAGCCCATGTGATGCAAATGATGTTCGATGGCGTTCAATTCCTGATGGAGCCGTTCGGCCTTTGAGTCGTTGGCATTTCCCGTTCCATCGCCGTGCAGCTCTTCATGGATGGCCGCATGGCGGTCCAGGAGCACGCGATGATCTTGGAGCGCGTCTTCCAGCGCCTGGCGCACCGTGGCGCCCGGCGCGAAATGCGGCTCCTGGCTGAGGCGGGCCACGCGCAGTCCCTGGGTGATGATCACTTCGCCACTGTCGGGCGTCTCAACCCCCGCAAGGAGCTTGAAAAGCGTGCTTTTGCCCGTGCCGTTGCGGCCGATGAGGCCTACTTTTTCGCCTTCCTGCAACCCGAAGCTGATGGAGGCCAGGATGGGCTGGGCGCCGTAGGCTTTGCTGACGTTGACCAGGGATAGCGCGACAGGCATTGCAACTCCGATACCGCAATCCTCCAGAATCTCACGGATCGGGAAAGGCCCATCGCGCGAAAGCTGGCGACGAAGCGTTGCTTCAACCAAAGGGCGAATGGGCGCTCGTGGAGAGCGTAATCCGCGAGACCAATGATTGGTGGATCACAATTTCTCTGTGGATTGAAAATTGGCCGAATCGATTACCAGGCGTGGAAACCGGTCACAGGAAGCACAGTGGGTGTCCATATGATCCTCCCAAGGCCGAGTTGTCCTTGGGGACCGTCGGATCCCCATACCCACAGGTTTCCAGAGATGTCGATGGCAGCGGAGGTTTCATCCCTGGAGTAGATTTTGTGGATGACGGGCAGCCCCGCCACTCGGACAGGGGCCGTGACAGCCAGGGTGTTCCCGGTCCCTAGCTGACCATTCATGTTTCGGCCCCAGGCCCACACGCTCCCATCGCTGGTGAGCGCCAAGGTATGGTTGCTCCCCACGGCCAAACTCGTGAGTGTTCCCGGAGGTTGTTGAGCATGGACGGGAAGCGGCCCAAGGTCTTCCCCCCAAGCCCAAAGGCTGCCATCGGCCTTCAGGGCATAGGATCGGTTGCCTCCGGCAAAAACGGCTTTGATGGCGCTCAGCCCAGGGACGGGTCCAAAGGTCCAAGCCTGCGCGGTGGTCAAAATACCCAGCTGCCCTTCGATGTTTCGACCCGTTGCGAGTACGGTTCCATCGGCCTTCAGGGCCAGTGAGTGAGCAGCGCCGACGGCGATGTCCAGGAGGCCGGATAGCGCTGGAACAGCCTCGCCTCCATCGCTGGTCCAGGCGACCTCTCCAATTCCAAGTTGGCCGGAGGTGCAGGTCCCCCATGCCCAGATCGATCCATCCAGTTGGAGGGCTAGGCCGTGCCCATCGCTGGCAACCATTCGTTGAAAGCTGGCGGGTTGGAGATAGTTCGACACCCCACCCCAGGCCCATTCCAAGCATCCAGTGGCCCCAGAGGGAAAACGCGGAAAGCCCATCAAGGCGGCCCCTTGGGAAAGCCCCAAAGGTGCTCCAACAGGTGCTGGGGTCGGAGCTGCGTGATAAAGGGGAACCTGTTGGGTACTCCCAACGGGAAGCAGAGGGTTATTGACCATCGATCCCCAACCCCAGAGGGAGCCATCCGTTTTCCGCACCGCCATGCAGGCCCCTCCCAGGGTGGCCCAATCCACAGGCCCCAAGCCTGGGACCACAAATGGACTGGTTTGGGCAACCGAACCTCCGAACCCCAATTCCCCCCAATCGTTCCTCCCCATAGCGACCAGGGTGCCGTCTTTCCGGAGGAATACTTTGTCTCCCCCGCGAACAACGTTGGAAACAGCGACTGGGGCCGAATCCCTGAACACGGTTCCATCAGACTTGATAAAGGTGTGCGCAGCGGTATAGCTCACCAGATCAGCGCCCACGTTATTGAAGTAAGGGTAACTCCCAAAAATTGTGAATACGACGCGCCCTAACCCCGAGGCCACACCCCCGTCGTGGATGGCCCAGGCGCCCTCGAACTGCAAGATTTGCGGGCTGGACGTGCCGCTGCCCCCCCACGCCCAGACACTGCCGTTCTCATCCATGGCCAGGGAGTCGAGATCCTTGGCTGCAACCATGACGCACTTCGGCAGCCCAAGCACTTGGGTAGGCCCTGTGACTGGGGAATGGGTTCCATTCCCCAGCTGGCCAGCGAGATTGGAGCCCCAGGCCCAAACGCTGCCATCGGACTTGAGGGCCAGCGCATGGTCAGATCCCGAAGCCATTTGAACCACAGAATCCAGGCCTGGCACGGTCAGTGGGATCGTGGAATTTGCGGGCGCAGATTGCCCGAGTTGACCCTGGACATTCTCTCCCCAAGCCCAGACTCTCCCGTCAGTACAGAGGGCATAAGCATGGCCTGTGACAGAGGTAGGGAGGGCGTCGGTCACCTTGGCAGCGCCAAAGATCATCCGCACCCGGTCCAGGCCCTTGATCAGGGCAGGAATTCCACGATGAGTCTGGCTTCCGTCACCCAATTGACCCGAAGCGTTGGATCCCCAGGCCCACGCCTGTCCCAAGCCGTCGATGGCATAGGTGGAGGCAAACGATTCTGCGATTCCTCCAGACGGGTAAACCACCTGGGCGGCACTGACACCGGTGCCAGCTTCATTGGTGATGGTCACCTTGTACCGTGTCGGGACTCCAGGATTCACGGTCAAAGGAACTCCGTTCTGCATAGCAGTCCCGCCTGGAATGAGAACAGCCTGGCCGTCGGTGAATCGGGCTGTGAGCTGGATTCCTTCCCGCGGATCCGAATAGAGTGCGCTGGAAACGAAACCATTCAAGATCGGTGGCGGGACGATCTTGACGCTGAGACTTTTGTCCGCAGTGGCTCCCGCCAGATTGGTTACGACCATCGTGTAGGTCTGCCCTTGGGCTGGCGTCAGTTCCAGTGAGCCTGTGCCGGAGTTCGGGATGGGAATATGTCCGGGATTTATTTCGCCCCTTCCGTAATAGAAGGTGTAGCTCAGGCGAATAGTGTCCCCTGATGTGACCACCGGCTTGTCCACCTTGAATTCGGTGATGCTGGGGAGTTCCACCCCCTTGACCACGGACACCCCCTTTGCCTTTGAACCCGCTAGATTCGTGACCTCGGCAGTGATGGTGGAATCGCCCGGACCTGTTGGCGTGAAGCTGAAGGTTTTTCCGGTGTAACTGTCCCACTTCAGCCATCCGTTGGTCTCCCATGAAGGAGTCGCTGAGTCCGGTGATCGGAAACTCAAGCTATAACCGCTCTGGTTCCGGTTTGCATAGGGCGCGCTGGCCCAGTTCTGCACCAGCGTCGCGTCCGGGGCAGGAACGATCGTGAAGGTGATCGAATCATTGGCTTCCTGTCCGGCTGGGCTGGTGACCTTGCAGGAAAGTTGAACCGTGCCGGTCGCCGGTGGGATGAAGGAGAGACTTGAAAAACCCAGGGAGCTGGCGATTGTTCCGCCGGAAACTGTCCAAGCGAAATGGGACCCTGGCTGGTCGACGACCCAGGCGGAGTAGGTTTCACCAGCGGTGATGTAGGGAGCCTTGGGCAGGTTGTGGCTGATTTTGGCGCTTGGGAGCACGGTGACCGTGAGTGATTGATCCCAGGGTTTTCCGGACTTGTCATCCACGACAAGTTTATAGGTTTGAGTCACATGGGGATTTACGGACGTGGGGACATTTGGTTTCATTTCTAAAAAACCTGGTTCAATCCAGGCATCGAGGCCACTGAACTGTGCCGTCAATGCGGTGCTTTGTCCGGCGGTGATAGTTGAAGGGTCTGCAACGAAGGAGACGATCGGAGATCCTGGCGAACCGTTATTGCCACCACCCCCACCACAGGCCATAAAAACCAGAAGGGCGGCCGAACCCAAACTTAGACGAAGGAACACAAGGGTGAGACGGCGCATTATTGAACCTTTGATGAATAGAAGGCTGAATTGGCCCAGCCAAATTATCTAACTTCATCCTATCCTGGCCCCGATCGAGAGGGCACCGAGATCAACCTTGTCAGCCGGAAATTCCTGTTGGGCGCTTTCCGCCATAAGGGATTTCTTGTTGGTGGCTGAGGCCACTTCACTAACGCGCCTGGTTTTCCACCACCAGTTTCTCCATGAAATCCGCGGAGCCTTTTTCGTTCAGGGGCTCGACCGCCAGCCAACGGCGATCACCCAGATCCACATAGAGTTTCCGTTCTTTGGGTTGCCACCAGCCGTTCCATCGCCCCGATTTCAGAAGCTTGGCGCCTTCCAGCGTCGAGAGATAGGGGCGGGGCAGGGCGGAAATATCCAGATCCCCGCCTTCGGTATGCAGCGTCAGCCCCTCGCCCAGGCTCCAGGTTGAACCGGCCGCGCGCAGACGCGTGCCATCGGGCGCACGAAGCGATTCTCCCTCGATGTGCATGCCGCCAAAGAGTTCAGGTTTTTCGACCTTCCAGGTGCCGCCGCCAAAGATCTGGCCTGCATTGTCCCAGCCAATGGAACCCAGGTCAGCCAGGTCGGTGGTGCCCAACTTCAGGCGGAAGGCCGAGGCAGGAGCCTGATCGAAGGTGGGGTCCACGGGCACCCATCGACGGCCCAGTTTCACTTCCACCCAGAAATGCAGGCCCAGATTTTCACCCGCCGCCATCCAACCCACCACACCCCTGGAGGGCACGCCCAGTTTGCGGAGCAGGGCCACCGCGAGCACACCATGCTCGGTGCAGTCGCCGCGGGGATTGCGGCAGACTTCCAACGCCGATGCGAAACCCACGGTGTAGTCCTTCTGCGTTATCCATTCCCACACAAAATCCGTCACCCGCTGCGCCAATTCCCAGCGCGACGCTCCCTGGGGCGCCTTCAAGCGGAAGATCAGGCCATCGAAAGCCGGGTCGTTGAAAGGCACCAGCGGCGAGGCCGCGAGAAAGGGCGCGTCCTCCTTCGAAGGCTTGCCCTTGACGGGGAGTTCCTTGGCTTCATCGGCCTTCAGTGGCGCGCTTTGTTTCAGCACGAACAGATTGGGCTTCACTTGGTGTTGCTGCGGGTCCTCGAGCAGCTTGAGCGGCTTGGCG
>JANYJQ010000153.1 GCA_025358435.1 Holophagaceae bacterium | reverse complement strand
CCCTCGAGGATGGAGTCGGCGATGCGCTCGCTGAAGAGATGGATGGAGCGGATGGCGTCGTCATTGGCGGGGATCACGAAATCGATCTTGTCGGGATCGCAGTTGGTGTCCACCAGGGCAACGATCTTGAGGCCGATCTTGTTGGCTTCGGTCACGGCGATGTCTTCCCGGTTGGGATCAATGACAAAGATCACGTCCGGCAGGCTGCGCATGTCCCGGATGCCCGAGAACGCGCTCACGAGCTTGTCCTTGTGGCGGGTCAGCGTCAGTTGCTCTTTCTTGCTCATGGCCGCGCTGCGGATGGGATCCGCCAGGATCGCTTCCATCTCGCGGAGCTTCTCCAGGGACTTCTTGATGGTGGAGAAGTTAGTGAGCATGCCGCCCAGCCAGCGGTTGTTCACGAAGAAGGCGCCGCAACGTCCGGCCTGCTCGGCGATGAGCTCCTGGGCCTGGGGTTTGGTGGCCACGAACAGGAAGCTCTTGCCCTCGGCGGCGGACTTCGTCAGGAAGTTGGCGGCGGTGTTCCAAAGGCGCAGGGTCTTCTGCAGGTCGATGATGTAGATGCTGTTGCGGGCGCCGAAGATATAGGGCTTCATCTTCGGGTTCCAGCGCTTGGTCTGGTGGCCGAAATGCACACCGGCTTCGAGCAGTTCTTTCATTTGGATGGCAGCCATGATGGCCTCCTCAATCGTTGCGCGGCCCAAGGTGGTGTCTGAGGCGCGGTTGGGGATGAAGGTCTGACCTCCGAGGAGGGGACCCGAATCGGTTCCGGAAATCCGGAACCCGTGACACGCGAACGGGGAGATCCTGTCTCCCCGTTGGCTAAAAAAGCGGTTGGAAAAGACCTGCAGGCATTAACGCTTGCTGTACTGGAAGCGGCGACGGGCGGCCTTCTGGCCGGGCTTCTTGCGCTCCTTCATGCGGGGATCGCGGGTCAGGAGACCAGCGCCGCGGAGAAGGCCCTTCAACTGTTCGTTGTAGATCAGCAAAGCGCGGGAAACGCCCAAACGGATGGCCGAGGCCTGTCCGGCGGAACCGCCACCACTCACGGTGATGTGCATGTCCCACTTTCCGTCCATGTCGCTCAACACCAGCGCCTGATGCACCATCATGCGGAGCACGGCATTGGGGAAGAAATCCTCAAGGGTGCGGCCATTGACGCTGATCTTGCCTGTGCCGGGGCGCAGGAACACGCGCGATGCGGCGGTTTTGCGTCGGCCCGTTCCGTAGTACTGGTTGATTGCCATGTTTCCCTCGACGAATTTCTAAATTGGAATTAGAGCTTGATCTGCATGGGTTCTGGAGACTGGGCGGCCTGCTGGTGATCCGGGCCTTCGTAGACCTTGAGCTTGCGGTACATCGCCCGGCCCAGGGGACCCTTGGGCAACATGCCCTTCACGGCGGACTCGATGATGCGGCTGGGGAAGGTTTTCTGCATGACATCGGCGCGGATCTCTTTCATGGCGCCCGGCCGGGTGGTCATGACACGGCGGTAGATCTTTTGCGTGGTCTTCTTGCCGGTCAGCACGGCTTTGGCGGCATTGATCACCACGACATGGTCGCCGGTGTCCAGGAAGGGCGTCCAGGTGGGCTTGTTCTTGCCCGAAAGCACTTCGGCCACCGCCGAAGAAAGACGGCCGACGGTCAGCCCAGTGGCATCCACCAGGAACCACTTCCGCTTGATTTCTTGGCCCTTAGGGAAATAGGTGCTCATTTTCTTGCTCCGAATCAACAATCCTTCAACGACAATCCGTCCAGGCAAACCCCCCAATCGGCGGGAACGCAAGAAAAAGAGATTATCGCTCGATGCCAATGGGGTCAAGGAGAAGTTTCAGGAATAAGGCCTGTGAAATGGGTTGTTAACCAGCAGCGGCCTGCTTCAATCAGTGGCACCGTTGTGAAAAAGAAGCCGATCATTTTGCAACCGTCGCCAGTATCCATAGTTCCTGGGCGATACGCGAAGCCCCCAGGCCATCCACCAGGGACCGGCCATCCCGGCTCTGCTCGTTGCGGCTGTCCTGGCCCTCGGGCCCCAGCCACTGTTCCAGGGCTTTCGTGGTGATATCCAAGCCGGCCTCGGGCCCCACACCCAGATCGAAGCAGGCTGACGCTTGGGCCAGATCCGCCAGGATGCGATGCTGACGCTCGTTTTGGCCCCATGCGGCCACGGGAATGCCAATGCAGAGGGCTTCGGTCATCGTCACGCCAGCGCTGCACCACAGGGCATCGTAGTCGGGAAGCAGCTCGGTGAGATTTGGCAGACTCTTGTGGATCGAGCATCCAGGAAAGAGTTTGGCCTGGATCCCCGTCGGAGCCAGGATCGTGCAAGTGCCCCGCCATCGATCCTCGAGCACCAACAGCTCGAGCACTTTGAAGGACCGCTGCGCCAGACCTGCGCCATCGCTGCCGCCGAAGGTCACCAGCAGGCGGTGCACTGCCAGGGGTTGGAGCGGCTGCCGCTTGGGCCTCCGTTCCAGAGCTGTGCCACCCATGACCGCGAATCGGGTGCCGCGCAGGACACGGCAATTCCCGTGCTGGCCCTCAAAAGGTCGCACTTTGCGCCCGTTCAGGAGCTTCATAGGGTGGTCGGGAAAATCCACGCCTTCCAGGAATGGCTGGAAGAGCAGGTCGGCGCTTTCATGCGCGTCCCCGTCATCCTCCATCACCGCTACTTTCAAGGGCCTGAGATCTTCGATCTGCTTGTGATCTAAATCCCAAAGGTCCAGCAGCGCAACCTTGCCCCTGGCCAGGAGTTCCTTGGGCAATGGCGCGCTGGATGCCACGCCGAGATCCAGAGCCTCGCAGGGCAGGGCCGCCTCAGTGAAGGGATGTAGTCCCGAGCCAACGCGGCGGGCCAATTCATCACCGGAAGCGGCAATGGTGGCGGTCCCGCCCATGGCCCTCCAGGCTTCTTCCACGGCCATCGCCCGGGCCACATGCCCAAGGCCCAACCGGAGATCGGCGTGGACGCGGATGATCAGGTGAGGCTGCATGGGTTCCAAAAAGGGTATATCAAGTCTAGCCAATCAGGAGAATCCGGGAAGGGTGGTTCGTTTGGGTATGGTGGAAGATTCTATTCCTGGAGCCCCCTTGGCCAGCACGTCTTCTTTCAATCCGAATGAGAATCCGGGGGGAACCCAAACGAAAGCACCGGCCCCCGGCGCGAAGGCGGGTCGGATTTGCGGCATCGTGGCCATCGTCCTGGCCCTTACCTGCGTGGGCATTCCCATCGCAATCATCCTAGGCATCGTCGCCATCGTGAAGACGAGCAAGGCCAAGAGCTTGGCCCGCAGTTATCCCGAAACCTACGAGATACCCAGCAGCTCGGGCCTGATCCTGGGCATCGTGGGCCTCTGCCTGCCTGTGGTCATGCTGCCCTTCGCTGGCATCGTCAGTGCCATCGCCATCCCTGCGCTGCTCTCCCAGCGCATTCGGTCCCGGGATAACGCTTTGCTGTTCCAGTGGGCCCAAGTCCGGTCAAAGGCCGGAGCCATCGCGATGGAGTCGGGCGCTTCCGGCGGCCACCCTCTCACAGGTGATGAGGCCATCAATCGCCTCCTCAAGGATCCGAAGCTCAGTGCGCTGAAAAATACCCAAAATCCGGTCGATGCCGTGCTCATCCGTGGCACCGAGCCCCGCCCCGGCACCATCGCGCTCAGCCCCGCGCAAATGATGGGAGGGAACGGAGCAACCTGCTGGTCAGTGATCATGCGAGCCTCTTTTGGCCCAATCAATGCTCCAACCCTTCGGGAAGAGAAGATAGATTTAGGGACCCTACCCTCAACGCCGCTCTACACCGATGAGGCCAACCACTAGCCGGGCCCCAAGGTTTCACGGATACGGATGACCATCCCTGAATCCCGGTTGCGGATCAGCGATTTCGGGTGTTTCCGCAACAGGCCAGCCATCTTTGAAGTAGGCCTCCTTGTACCGGATGTAGCGGGGCCAGATACCCGCCACAAGCTGGCGCTGGTCCGCGCTGAGATCCTTTTTCACGATGGCCGGCCATCCTGCCACGAGTGTATGGGGCGGCGCCTGGAAACCCTCCCGCACCAAGGAACCCGCGGCGACCAGGCAGCCTTCGCCGATCACCGCGCCATCCATGATGGTGGAGCTCATGCCCACCAGCACGCCCTTTTCAAGGGTGCACCCATGCAGCATCACGTTGTGGGCGATGGAAACCTCGTCGCCGATGAGCGTGGGCCATTTGTGGTTCGTGACATGAATGCAGCACATGTCCTGGATATTGGTGCGGGCGCCGATGCGGACAAAGTTCACGTCGCCCCGCACCACGCAGTTGAACCAGATGGAACTGTCGTCGCCGATCTCCACGTCGCCCAGCACCAGTGCGGAGTCCGCCACGAAAATGCGCTGCCCGAGTCTCGGTGCCATGCCTTGGAAGGGACGAATCATGAGGAACCTTGCAGGAGGAGATCTCATTGGAGGTTGAACCTTGACGGGTAAATGGGGGGAGCTACACTCCAATCTCAACCTAACCATTGGGGAGTTTTATGAAGATTTTCAGAAATTTTCTGCTCGCAGGCGCTGTCCTCGGGCTGGCTTTCCCTTGTAATTCTGCAGAAGCATATTGTAGTAGTTGCGCGTCCGTTTGGTGCCATACCTTCGTGTCCGGATATGTCCAATGCGCTCTCTATGGGCCGGATAGCAATTATATTCGTCAAATAAGCCCGAGTCAGGTCAGCGCCTATTGCAGTCAGGTCAACCAGGGGCTCTTGTGCGCCATGTGATCACCACGCGTTGGAGACATGGGATTTGGGCTCTGTTCTTGGCAGTATCAGGGTCGGCTAACGCCCAACTTCCTAGCAGGCTGGATCAGGACCATTGTTTTTTTGATGGCGCGAAGCTCTTTATCCGGTCTGAGGGATCGAAGGAGATTCGTGTTGAGGTGCCTGGGCGAGCAAAGCCGATCCAGACCATAAAACTAGCGCCCGACAACCGTGAAATCGTGAGGTCCCAAGGGTTTTTCTGGAGCTGGCGGTTTGAAGGAGGTCCAGCTGAACACCGCGTGAGTTTTTCTTCGAGCTCAGATGGCGAGCACTGGAATGCTGAGGGTTCCTATGTCCAATCCGATGGTCACGTCCCCTTCCAATTCCATCCCATCGGCGAGGGCCGATTCGTGGCAGAGAGTATTTCCGCGTTCGCCCTAGGTGATTCCATATCAAAGTTCGCCTTGATTTCAAGGGACTCCAAAGGGATGTACCGCTCCGAAAAGCTCCTGGACATGGGGTTGCCGGAGGCCTTCGCCACCGAGTCAGCGGTTGGGGAGAACAAGGACAACCAGGCCAGCAAGGGGTCTGCTCTGCATGAAGTCAAGCTTTCGGCGCTTAATCCCAAGTATCGATACAACAGCGCGGATTTCGTTGTGCACACGCCGGATTTCCTGATCTTGGCCGCGGGGCAGACGGGGTTCATCTGGATTCTCGACAAGCGAAAGGAAGTGCCCTCTTTGAATTTCCGGAAATTGTTCGGGTGCGTGAACGAAAAATCTCTGGCCAAACCTGACGAGATCGAGTGGTCCATTCTGGGCATGCAACCCATGCCGGATGGGGATGTGTTGATCGCCAGCAGGTCCGAAGATGCCGTTAAACACGCACGGCAGCTATTCCCCACACCCACTCTGCACCTCAAGTTGATGCAGGATCCGGCGCACATGAAACAGCGGGAACAGAACATGAAGGACTCTGTTGAGTTCTACCCGGAAATATGTTGGTGGAAATTGGACCCGGAATCTGGCGTGATCACCCGTGTGGATCCCCCCGTGAACTTTCCAACAAAACTGCCGAGTTTAAAGGCGATGATGGGATTCCGCTTTCGACCTAAATTAAACGGAGACCTCGAAATAGAACATTAAGCGCCATTACAGAGACGGTTGATCTACTCTGGGCGGCAAGATGATCCTTGCCGCCCTTCCTGGAGCTGATCCAATTTCCTCCACCCTTGGCCTGCTGGCGCTGCTGTGGCTGGCGGCGAAGGTGGGCGGCGAGCTGGCGATCCGGATGAAGGTGCCGGCGGTGGCGGGGGAACTGGCCATGGGTCTCGCGCTGGCCGCGCTGCACCTCCGCTTCGGCTCATTCCCGGATGTCACTGAAAACATCGCGGCGGGCTTGCTGGCCAACCTGGGCATCGTGGTGCTGATGTTCGCGGTGGGGCTCGAAAGCACCGTGCCCCAGATGCTGAAGAGCGGCGTGGCCTCCCTGAGGGTGGCTTGCATCGGTGTGCTGGTCCCCGTGTTGCTCGGCCTGGGCGGCGCGGCTTTAATGCTGCCGAAGGGGACGCCCTTCGCCGCGGATCTGTTCATCGGCGCCTGCCTCTGCGCCACCAGCATCGGCATCAGCGCGCAGGTGCTCCGCGAAAAGGGCGCGTCGAAAACCCCGGAAGGCCGCATCATCGTGGGCGCCGCAGTCCTGGACGACATCCTGGGGTTGCTCGTGCTGGTGCTGGTTTCAGGCCTGGTCAATGCCTCCGGGGGCAGCGGCCTTCCATGGGCGGGATTGGCGCGCACGCTTGGGCTGGCCTTGGGGTTCCTGGCGCTGGCACTGACCCTTGGACGTTTCGCCACGCCGCACCTCTTCCGCCTGGCCAACCGCTTCCGCAGTGAACAAATCCTATTGCCCATCAGTCTGGGCTTCGCGTTCCTGCTGGCCTACCTGGGCAATCTCGCGGGCCTCGCCAGCATCGTGGGCGCCTATGCCGCGGGGCTCATCCTTGAACCCGCGCATGTGAAGGTCCTTGAGGAACGCGAACTCCACAGCCTCGAGGACCTGGTGCATCCACTGGTATCGGTGCTGGCGCCGCTCTTCTTCGTGCTCATGGGCGCGAAGGTGGACGCGGCGGCGCTGTTCCGGCCCCACACGCTGCTGCTCGCCTTCGCGCTTGCGGCACTTGGCATCTTCGGCAAGTGGATCGCGGGCCTCGGCGCCGGAAAGGGACTGCGGCGCTCGGTCATCGGCTGGGGCATGGTGCCGCGCGGCGAGGTGGGCCTCATCTTCGTGGCCGCGGGCGCGAATCTGATGTTCAACGGTTCTCCGCTTCTAAGGGCCCAAGTCCAGGCCGCCATCGTCGGCGCCATCCTGCTCACCACGCTGGCGGGCCCCATCGGATTGGCCTGGGCGCTACGCAGGAACAACGATCCGCCTGAAACAAAAAGGCCGGACGTTCACGCATAAGCCGCATTCAGAAAAACGCGATGGGTAATTGGCCATGTAACCGTCCCCATCTCGGCCGAAGCCGCACGCACACTGTGCGATGATGGACCATGTTCTCCAAGCCAATCCGCCTGTTATTCGGTTTGCTGCTGCCGATGCTGGCCGCGGCCCAAAATCCCATCGGCTACCTGAGATCCGGTTTCGAGGGTCGGCAATGGTGGGACGGGAACCGGCTGTTCACGACGAACTCTCCGGTGGTATCCGAAGAGAGGCCTGGCCAGAAAGCTCGAAGTCACAAGGACCCCGGCTTTTTCCGGCAGGTCGTCAAGGGCGTCGCCTACAGCACCCAAAAGGTCCAAGGGGAGGTTCCCAAACTCTGGATTTGCCGTTCCACGGACCTGGAGCACTGGGAGAAGCTGGCCTATTTCGAGAACCCCGCGTTCAAGGTGTTCGACCTCTTTCCGCTGGAGAATGGGCGCTACCTGGTGATGAGCGCCTTCTGGCCCTGGGTCAAGGATGGCAAAGCCGCTCCTTGGGCCATCTGGAAGCCCAACGAAGCGGGGAAACTGGAACTGGCGTCGCTGGAAAACGGAGGCTTGGATCTCTTTGATGTGCGGGGGGTTCCCGCGAAGGAGCCTGGCGGGCCCTCTACGGAGGTGGCTGAGCCCAAACCTGGAATGGAGTCCGTGTCCATGGAACTGGGTCTGACCTTTTTCACGCAAGTGGAAGGCGGCTTCGCGGTGGTGTGGGTGAGCCAGGGAAAGGTTCTGGTCTTCAGCGGCGAGGACGGACGCTGGCGGCGTACTGGGACGCTGTATCCAAGCATGGAGGACTCCGCCCACGCCAAGAAGCCCAAGCCTTTGGTCTTTCTAGGGTCCCGTCCCACTCAAGAGGGACATCTGCTCTTGGCCAGCCGCTCCGAAGATGCCGTGCTGCACGCCCAGGCCTTCTTTCCGGCGCCCGCGCCTCTGGGCGCCGAGGACCGGGATCCCAAAGACGACACGGCGGCCCACAACAAGGAATTGGAGGCCTTCCCTGAGATTTTCTGGTGGGACTTCGATCCGGTCACCGCGCATTTCGTGCGGCAGAACCCGCCACCCGCGGGCATGCCAAATAAAATTCTCAAGGCCTCCACGTTTGAATCCTTCAACTTCTGGATGAATGTGAAAGACAGACCAGTCCTGAACCGCTGAGTTTCAGTACCTCAGTCCCGCTCGATTTCCGAGGGCGGCTTCAAACACCATCAAGAAGGCGCCAGCCCCGACGCGTTGAATTTTAAATCTCGCGGCACAGCCCCGGATCAAGGTGCGAACCTTCGGGCTGGCCTGGGCGCTACGTGGAACGAAGCCCCGCGAAGCGGTCGGTGGCGGCGACCAGGGCCTTTGAATTTCCCGCTTCCATGGCGCTGTGGCCCGCGTCGGGAACGATGATCAGTTCTGATTCGGGCCAAACACGATGGAGATCCCAGGCGTTCTGCATCGGACAGACCATGTCGTAACGACCCTGGACGATGATGCAGGGGATGTGGCGGATCTTGTCGACATCCGCCAGCAGCTGGTTCTCATGCTCGAGAAATCCCTTGTTCACGAAATAGTGGCACTCGATGCGCGCAAAGGCCAGCGTGCTGTCGTCCTGTCCGTAGCTCGCCGCAAAGGCCGGGTCAGGCATCAGCTTGCTGGTGGCACCTTCCCAGATGCTCCAGGCCTTCGCAGCGGGCAGATTGATCTCTGGATCCTCGCTGAAGAGCCGCCAGGCGTAAGCCGCCACCAGGTCGCCTTGCTCGGCCACGGGAATGGCCGCAAGGTAGTCCTCCCAGGCCTCGGGGAATACCTTGGAAACGCCTCCGCCCCGGTAGAGCCAGTCGATTTCGAAGTCCCGAAGCATGAATATGCCCCGGAGCACCATCTCAGACACCGCATCCGGGTGTTTTTCCGCATAGGCCAGCGCCAAGGTCGAGCCCCAGGAACCGCCGAACAACTGCCAACGCTCGATGCCCAGGTGCTGGCGCAAGCTCTCGATGTCCTCCACCAGATCCCAGGTCGTGTTCTCGCGGATCTCGGCGTAAGGCGTGCTCTGTCCGCAGCCCCGCTGGTCCAGCAGGATGATGCGGTATAGGCGGGGATCGAAGTAGCAGCGATTCTTGGGGCCTGTTCCACCGCCCGGCCCGCCATGGAGAAAAATTACGGGCTTGCCGTCTGGATTTCCGCTCTCTTCGAAATAGAGCTCGTGCAGATCCGAGACCTTCAGCCGACCCATCGTGTAGGGCTCGATGGGGGGATAAAGCCAGGTGAGGGGATCTTTGCGAATCGACAAAATAGCTCCTTATACGAATGTGGAAAGGATCCCGTTGCTGAGCAGCATGCCGCGTTCTGACAGTCTCACGTTCCCTCCTTCGCGGATGACCAGGCCTCCCCGCTCGAAGGGCGCCAGCTTGGCTTCCCATGAGTCGATCAAGGGCAACAGGTTTTGCTTTTCCGCACGATTGCGAAGGGCATTCCAATCCACACCCCGATGCAGCCGCAGGCCCAGCAAGGGGATCTCCGCCAGCGATTCAGCCGCGTCCAGCTCCTGGATTTCCACACCTGCCCGGGCATCCGCCCACGCAGGGATATTGCCTTCTTCGGTCCATCGGAAGTCCCCCAGGTGGGAAGCTGCGCTGGGACCGATGCCAAGGTAGGGCCGTCGTTCCCAGTAACGCGAATTGTGTTTGGACTCGGCCCCGGGATTCGCGTAGTTGCTGATCTCGTAGGGTTCGAGCCCCATGCGCGGCAACGCGACTTGCAACGCCTCGAAAACAGTTGCCACCTCGTCTTCTGAGGGCAGTGCCAAGCGCCCTGCGTCGACATCGGCTTTCAGGGGGCAATTCTTGTCCAGATCCAAAAGGTAGATGCTCATGTGTTCGAGTCCAGTGTCCACCATGCGACGGGCGTCATCGAGCACCCTGGACAAATCCTGGCCGGGAATGCCCACCATCAGATCCCCGCTGCGTCGAAGGAAACCCGCTTTCCGCGCCAGTTCCAGGGATTCCAGGGCCACCGCGCCATCGTGGATGCGGCCCAGCCGCCTCAACAATCCATCATCCAGCGTCTGCACACCCAGGCTGATTCGGTCCCATCCAAGCTGTCGCGCAGCTTGCAGCCAGGTGAGATCCACAGTTCCCGGATTGGCTTCGAGGGTCGCTTCCGTCAGGGAGGATAGGTCGAAGGCTTCGCGAACGGAATTCGTCAGCACGTCGAGTTCTTCCACGCTCATCAATGATGGCGTGCCGCCGCCGAGATAAAGGGTGTCCAGCTTCGGGTGTTCCAAAGCGGCTCCCCAGCTCCGGACCTGCTTCGCAAGCCTGGCTACGGTGGCGGCCTGAAGTGAATCGTCCCGGGTGGTGACAAAGGAACAATAGGTGCATCGGTCCCGGCAAAAAGGCACGTGCAGATACAAACCCACCGGCTCGTCATGGGCCACTTGGCGGAGTCTCGGGAGATGTTGGAATAGGGCTTCGATCAGGGATCCACCACCATCTGTCGGAGCGTCTGTTTCATGGCAGAAGCTTCCAGAATGTATTTCCATGGAAGGGACGTGGCACGAGTGCCTTCGTCTAGGGCCCTGAGACGGTCATCCAGGGCCTCCTTGTGGTCCGGGGAAAGGGATTTCCCGCCGCCCAGATTCAATTCCAGGAGCATCAGATTCCCGGTCAAGCGCTGGACCTGGGTCTTGTACACGAAGCGCGCCAAAGTCCCCTGCGCTGCGCCGAAACCAAGCAGCACAAAAAGAAGCATCACCAAGACCTTCGCAGCACCCTTCATTCTTGAAGCCAGCAGCCAGCCCAACAGCACCAACAGCAGCAGCGAGGCCAACGGCAGCGCTGGCAGCACCCAAAGACCATTGCCCCAGAAGCTGTCATTGAAGATCCGGTCCGCCGCGGCCTCCAGCTCTGTGCGGTCGCCCTTGACGCGGGCATCGCCAAGATTCTGGGCGAGCAATTCCCAGAAACCCCGCTGGGATTCCGTGAGCGGCTGGTTTGGTGGCGCGGTAAGTTGCACGGGACCCGGTTTTGCCAAAGGCTTGGGCAATTCCGGCGCCTTTTTATTCTGCTCCGGCGGCAGGCTCATTTCCTTGACCCCCGGAGGAGGGGGCGTGGTGGTTATGTACAGCTTTCCCTTGGCGTCCTTCCATCGGTAGATCTGCGATTGGGCGGGCGCCGGTTTCTGGGCGTGCAAATTCAAGCCTTGTTGGCCCATGGCAGCTATCAGGAGTAGGAAAATGAATATCCGTCGCATGGTCACGGCTCGAAATGGTTGTCGAGAAGCTCACACCAGAAGTGGTACACCATCTGGTGGACCTCCTGGATGCGCGGGGTGCTGGCTGATGGCACCACCAAGGCATCGTCAACAAGGCCATTCAGTTTACCGCCATCCCGCCCCAACAGTCCCAAAGTGCGGACGCCCAGGTGCTTGGCCGATTCCACGGCCCTGATGACATTGGCGCTGTTGCCCGAGGTGGAGATTCCGATGAGCAGATCCCCAGGCCGGGCAAGGGCCTCGACCTGGCGCGAGAATACGAATTCGAATCCGTAGTCATTGCCGATGGCCGTGAGCGCGGAGGTGTCCGTGGTGAGGGCGATACCGGCCAGTGCCCTGCGCTCCTTCAAGTAATGGCCTGAAAGCTCCGCCGCCAGATGCTGGGCGTCCGCCGCACTGCCGCCATTGCCACAGATCAGGATCTTGCAGCCCCGGCGCAGCCGCTCAGCCATGTCATCGGCTTGCGCCATGACATGGTCGATCTCGGCATTGAAAAAGCTCTGCCGAAGAGCCGCTGAATCCTGGACCTGCTGCATGAGATGTGAACGCATGGGCAGGATTGTGGCAGCTTTCAGATGCCGATTGGACCTTCCGCTGGCAAACTCAACAGTGATGCTTGAATTCCTAGCCCTTAAACACCCCCTCTTGGTCCACCTTCCGGTGGGCGCAGCCTTACTGCTTCCATTGGCGCTGATAGCCGCGCAGCGGCCTGGCCGGGGCATCAAGCCTTGGTGGATCACCTGTCGTTATTTGGCCTGGGCGGGGATTTTGGGGCTCGCTTGCGCCATGGTGAGTGGATGGCTTTGGGCCCGCCACCTGGGCCTCATACCGCCAGGCAAGCTCCTCGCACCCCAGCTGCTCAAGCCTTCGGCCGAACAATGGCTGCAAGTGGCAATCTGGAAACATCAGATGGCGGCGATCACTTCTGCGGTGCTCGGGCTGCTCACGCTGATGGCTTCCTACCGCAAGCGCCTGGAGCACCAGGGGTTCGGATTGATAGCCTTATTCCTCGGCCTACTTTGGTGCGGGGCCTCCCTCACGGCAGGGTTCTATGGCGGCAAGATGGCCCACCCGCCGATCAGCGCGACGCCCTCCCAAGGGCCGCTCGCAACAGTTGCCGAACCGGCAGACCCCGAAGCAGACGCTCCACTGCGCGCCCTGGATTTCGGCAGTCTGGAACCCATTCAAGCCGAGCCGGTGCGCTCCACCACCCATGGCAATCGCTGGGTCCGCGTGTGGGTGACGCCTTCGGGTTCCGATGCCTACCGCGCCGGAAAACCTTTGCCGCCTGGCGCCTACGCTGTCATGTCCAGCCTGGAAGATCGTTGGGGGCGGCCAAGTTTCGAGAGCGGTCCGCTCTACATGCTGGAGACCCTGGCCGATGGCAAATCGAGCCTGACTTATTACTGGCCCCGCGTGCCCGAAGCCAAACGCGGTGAAACCGGAGGCCAGGCCTCAGCCTACTGGCGCGGCAAGAACCCCAATCTGGAATCCTGCATGGGCTGCCACTTCAAGGGCCAGGCCCCTATCGACGAGCGCAGCAACTGGCGCACGCCGCGCCGCGTAAAGCCTGAAGGCGAAGCCATCAGCAGCGCTCCGACGGAATAGGAGCGGGGTTTGAGGTAAGAGGTACGAGGTATGAGAGGTGCTATTTGGCGCACTAGGTGATGTGGCCTAGGGCCGCCACCACATTGACCCTCACGACCTCACCATCTCACTGCCTCACCACCTCATTCATCGCCCACAAGCACTTCCCGGGGCTTTCCGGCGCCACGGTCGGGGCCGACGATGCCCTCTTCTTCCATGCGGTCGATGAGCCGGGCGGCACGGCCATAGCCGATGTTCAGTTTGCGCTGGAGCAGGCTGGTGCTGGCTTTGCGCTCGCGCCTCACCACGGCCACGGCGCGGATGTAGATATCGCTGTCGCCATTCGAGGAAGGCTCGCCACCCTCCTCCGCAGCCAGATCTTCATCGGTTTCCATGGCGCTGATGAGCGCCTGGTTGTAGTCCGGGCGGCCGCGCTCCTTGAGCCAGGTCACGAGGCCCAGGGTTTCTTCTTCGGTCAGGAATGGTGCATGGATGCGGTGGGGCCGGGCGCTGCCGGGGGCGAGGAAAAGCGCGTCACCCTTGCCGAGCAGCTGCTCGCCGCCGCTGCTGTCCAGGATCGTGCGGGAATCGATCTTGGTGTTCACCCGGTAGCTCAGCCGTGAAGGCAGGTTGGCCTTGATGACGCCGGTGACGATGTCCACGCTGGGACGCTGCGTGGCCAAAATGAGATGGATTCCCACGGCGCGGGCCTTTTGGGCAATACGGGCGATGCTGTCTTCCACTTCGCTGCGCGCCACCATCATCAGATCCGCCAATTCATCGATGATCACGACCACGAAGGGCAGCGGCTCCAGCACCGTCGGGCGGTCTAGCCAACGCGGATTCGGCGTGCGGTCACCCAATTGCACGATGCCGCCGGCACTGTTGATTTTCGCGTTGAACTGTTCGAGGTTGCGGACGCTCAACAGGGCCAGTCGCCGGTAGCGGTCTTCCATCTGCGCGACGACCCATTTCAGCACTCGCCCCGCTTCCTTCATGTCCGTTACCACCGGCGCCCAAAGATGCGGAATGTCCTCGTAGACGCCCAGTTCCACCATCTTGGGATCCACCAGGATGAGCTTCACCTCGGAAGGCAGCGCGCGCATCAGGATGGAACAGATCATGGCGTTGACGCCGACGCTCTTGCCGCTGCCGGTGCTGCCGCCAATGAGCAGGTGGGGCATCCGCGTGAGATCGGCGACGATGGGATTGCCCGCAATGTCCTTGCCCATGGCGAGCAGCAACAGCGACGTTCCATCTTTGCTTCGGGGGTCGCGGAAGGCGGGCGAATCCAGCACTTCGCGGAACGTGATGGTTTCCCGGTGCGCGTTGGGAACCTCGATTCCCACAAGGTTTTTGCCCGGAATGCGGTCGATGCGCACGGCTTCAGCCTTCAAGGCCAACGCAAGGTCATCTTCCATGCCCAGCACTTTTGCCAGAGGCACGCCAGGATCCGGTTGGAATTCGTAGACCGTGACGACCGGACCGGGCTGCATTCCCACCATCAGGCCCTTCACCTTGAATTCGGTGAGTTTCTGGCCGTTGAGATCGCGGGTGGCTTCAAGATCCTTGGGGTCCAATCGCTGATGCAGTGCTGGAGGGTCGAAGAGCCTTCGGGGCGGAAGTTCGAGGCGATCCGCGATGGAATTCTGAGCGGGCTTCAATTTTCCGGAAGCTGCCATGGAGTGAATGGTGGGGAGCGCACCGGTCAACCCGTTCATTGGTTTCGCAGGAGTGGGTTCCATCAGCGGGAGGGGCTGCTGCTCGGAGACGCGACCATATTTGTCGATCGTGGTGCGGGCTGGCACCAGCGATTTCCGAGGCGGCTGGGGTGGTGGAAGATTACGCAGGAGCGCGGGCTTGATTGGACGGGACATCCGCTCGTTCGGCCCTTCTGGCTGAGCCATCAGGATGTCCGAAGGCGACAAATCCAGGCCTTCCATGTTCACGGAATGAATGACCGGGTAGGAGAGTTCCTGGGGAATCTCGGGGTGTTGCCGGCGGAATTCCGCGGATTCCCATTCGGCTCGGGAGAGGGCCGCGGATTGTTCTTCCAACAATCGCTGCTGCTCGGCGATGAAGGACAACTGCTGGGCATCCTGGATATCGAAATCCTGCAGGTTCTCCACACCCTCGCTTTTCAGGAAAGGCCTTTTCACCATGCCGATGAATCCACGCACGCCCGTGTGGACTCCCTTCGCGCCGCGCATGGGCAGTGGCTTTAGAATGGGCCAAGCTTTTTCCCCCATCCATCTCGCCAGGAGCGTGGCCACGGCGCGAGTGAGCACCGGCGCAAGGATGAGCGCCGCGATGAGGAACAGCAACACCATCACGATGGGCAGGCCCCAACCCAGGAGGAGATGAAGGGGTGGAAACAGGATGGACCCGATCCAGCCTCCCCACCGGAGGTCCATGGGGCTCATGCCCTCCCCGAGCGAGAATTTCCGGATGCCGAGCGCGCCCAGCGCTGTCCACACCACGAAGGCCAAAGACAGCCAAGCGACACGCGGTGCGATGCGCGCCATCCATCCGGCGGATTCATCCCCGGTCGCTGGAACCCAGCATTCCCAGAGGATGTAGATGGGAACCAGCCAGGAACCGGAACCCGCCAGGGTCATCAGGACACCCGCCAGGATGGCGCCAAAAGTGCCGCAGAGATTGTGGATGGGCTGCCCCAGATTCCCAGAAGAAAAGGGCATGGGATCGGTCGGGTAATAGCTCAATAGCGACAGCAGCAGAATCAGCGCGAACACCGATGCCACCGCTTTTGCCAAGATCGGTCCCAACCCCTTCAAATCATCTCCATGGATACGGAATTGAGTGTATCTGAGGCTGAAGGCCTAGGCTGTGGGCTTTGGGCTGTGGGCGGTAGGTGATTTGGAGACGGCCCGAAGGGCAGCGCCTTTCCTAGAGCCTACGGCCAACAGCCTACAGCCTCATTTACGGCCTATCTCCGCATCGTCGCCCGACCTGCGGAGCTACCGCTCCGGGGGCCTTTTTGCTCGAGCATGGCCAGGCGTGAACCAGGATTCCATGCAGGTTTCTGCAGGTCTTGCAGGTAGTCACCCACCTTCACGAATTGCCAGCCTTCCTGCCTGGCCCGATCCATGAAGGCGCCAAGCTTTTTCGAGGGCCGATCGGTTTCCGTCCGGCCACTGCCGAGGTGCATGAGCACGATCAGGCCATCAGCATCCCGCTTGGAAAGGCGTGTGTGCAGCCGCTCCAAGACAGCGTCTCCATTCCGGTAAATGCTCTTTTCAGACGAAGTCGCCCAATCCAAGGTGTCCGCGCCTACGCTCCAGCCCACATGACGGAAGCCGATCTCCTCGGCCCATTCGCGCAATTCCTTGGTTTGTTCACCATAAGGCGCGCGCCAGTAGGGAGCCATGGGGTGCCCAACCACATGGTAAAGCGCAAGATCGGCCGAGAGCAGTTCTTCCTGGAATCTCTCCTTGATCCACTTGGCATCACGCCGCATGCCTGGCGCGAAATGGGGATGGTTCATGGTGTGGTTGCCAAGATCATGGCCTTCCCGGTCCATGCGCCGGACCAGATCTGGAAATTTCTGGATGAAAGTTCCGGTGAGAAAAATCGTGGTGCGCACATTTCTCGATTTCAGCGTATCCAGGATCTCCTCGGCGCTTTCATCGGAAGCCCCCCCATCGAAACTCAATACCATGCGCCGCTGCCCGGTCAGGGTGGCCTTCGGTCCACGAACCAGATTGAATCCTTCTCCCGCGCCTGCCCAAAGCGGAGCGCCCGGAAGGATGGAGCCAAGCGCGGGTGGTACCGGAGGAATGGGGAGCGGCTGAGGTTGGGGCCAGGCGTGGCGATCAACATCCGCCGGAAGCCCGATTGTTGATGATTCGGAAAGAGTTTGGCCCCTGGGTGGCGATATCCGTTCCGCTCTCACAACGGGCGCGATCCCAGGAATCGCGGCTGGAACATGTTCAGCTTTCATCATAGGCGCCATGATGGGCCTTACGCCTGGCACCGGTGTGGGCAACACTGCGGATGCGCTCGTGGGAGCAGTCTGCAGGCCGCTGGGGAGATTTGAAGCGGGCGCTGGTGTCATGGTCGATGCCAATTGGCGGCGAAGCGTTTCCAGGCGTTCATCAAGCTGCGCGCTCGGCTGGATCTGGAGCTCCGGTGAATGCCCTTGAGCGGGTCCCCGGCTTGTGATGCTGGCCATCCTCGGCGCGGCACCGAAACGCCAGCGCGCCAATACTTTTCCCTCTGCCGTTCGCAGCTGGGCCACTTCACCCCTGGGTGGGCGATACATCTCCCAACGCACGGGGCCAAAGGCTGCGTGATGGGTTTCGCGGATGGAGCGGCCCTCCAGCACCAGATCCATGGGGCGATCCACTTCCCCCTGCACCACCAGCACACCGTTCAGGATCTGGCAGGACCATGGTTTCAACGAGGCATTCGACATCACCACGGGCGCAGGCGGAGGGTTCTTCTTTCCGCAAGCAGTGAAGCAAAGCAGCACGAAGAAAAAGACCTGACGGCCCTTCACGCGGCCCTCCGGCAGCCGGCCCAGTAGTTGGCCTTCTCACGGATGCGGACGCATTCAACGTTCAGGCCATTGGAGTTGAGATGTTGAAAAGCCCACTGCGCAAGCGATTCCGCCGTGGGGTTGCGTCCTTCGAGCGACGGCTGCTCATTCAGGAGCGTGTAATCCACTTTGGAGATCCACGTATCCAATGAGGCATGGAACGCGATTTCTGTTTCCAGGCCTTCTGGCTCTTTCAACGTAACCGTGGCCTCGACCTCCCAATTGTGGCCATGCCGTTCCTCCACGAACCCAGGCAGGTCGTGAAAATGATCCGCCACGAAGGGGCGGCGCAAGGTGAGCAGGAAGGAGTTCACATTTCCAGTCTAGGTCGTACGGTATTGGGAGTAGCCGAAAAATACGTCCTGGGTCCTGAGGTCCTGAGGTCCTAAGGTCCTGAGGTTCAATTTGGATGCGGCCAAAGGCCGCGCCAACCTCGGGTGCGCCGAAGGTGCTTCCAGATTGCCCCAGGACTCAGGACTTGAGACTTGGGACTTAGGAATGGTGATTCCCCACCCAGCATTCACCCCAGCTCTTCGCGCAGTGCTTCGAGATAGCCAATAAGCACTTGCTGGCGTCTGGTCGCCAAGGCTTTCGCGGCTTTGGTGTTCATGCCTGCGGAAAGCTTCAAAAGCTTCCTCTCGAAATGGTCCAGACTGAAGGCCTTGTCATCCAGGGCCCGACTTTCAGCCCAGGGATCCCCGGAGTGCCAAAGGGATGCGCCGAAGCTCGCGCCGGTGGCGAATACTCTTGCCAAGCCGACGGCGCCAATGGCCTCCAAACGGTCCGCATCCTGGACGATCCGGGCTTCCAGGCTCACCGCCACGCCGCCGCCCGAAAAACTATGGGTCAGGATGCATTCCGCAATGCGCATGGATTTCTCAGCCAACGCCGGCAGACCAGAACATAGGGCTGGAGCCAGTCCAGCGCTCATCTCGGCGGTGCGCTTGGAATCCTTGTGGTTCTTGGGTACCCACACCAGATCGTGGAGCAGAGCGGCCGCCACGGCGATATCGCCTTCGGCACCCTCGGCCTCGCAAATACGGTGGGCCAGACGTGCCACCCGGAGACTGTGGGAAAGGTCGTGGGCCGAGTCGCGGGACAGATCTTCAGCGTCCAGGTGGGCCCGGAAACGTTCCAGCAACGGCTCGAACCAGGGATAGGCAGACTGAAGGCAAGAAAGATCCATTGCTTGAGCTTAGGCGCCGTCGCGCCTTGGCCAGCACTTTTCTGGCCAAGGTGCTACGGCGCCTTATGTCGGCCAAAAAGTCCTGAGCGAATTGGTGGTCCTCCGAGCCAAATCGAAGCTCGTATGGCTCCCGAAACCGATCACAGGCCGACGCGGTGGATGGTGGACCGATGCAAATCGATGGATGCCGCGAGTGTCACTTGCCCACCGAACGCATTGAGCACGCATGGAACCTTGTGCTCCTCGGACGGCAACGCCTGTACGGCGGATGCTTGCGACGGGAGCGGCCATTGCTCGCACATCGCCCAGGTCGGCGCATCGTGCAAC
>JANYJQ010000075.1 GCA_025358435.1 Holophagaceae bacterium | reverse complement strand
CCAAGATCATGGATTTCGGCTTAGCTGCGCCGGTGGCCGCCGTGATTGCGGCCGAGGCTGGAAACGTGATTGGCTCACCTCGATACATGTCTCCAGAGCAGATTCGAGGCGAACGGGTGGACGCCCGAACCGATCTGTACGCCTTGGGCATCATGCTGTTTGAGCTCTGTTCGGGGCTTCCGCCCTTCGAGTCCCCGCGCCTCAACGATCTCCTGGCCATGCACTTGGAGGCACCGGTGCCCTCACTCTTGGACACCCTGCCTGACCTGCCCCCGGACCTGAGCGCCCTGGTGAAACGCCTCATGGGCAAGCACCCGGAAAGCCGCCCCCAATCTGCAACCGAAGTGGCGGAAATTCTGAAATTGCTGGCCTCGGGTGGGGGTAATTCAAGGCTTTGATCCCGGCGTAAGTCCGGTCCGGAGGGGTGGGAATCCCATAACCGGATCTGGCTGGGGCACGGATTCGGATGGATGGTGGGCAACCCTGATCTCGTCGATCACGGGTACGCCGCCCCCGGAGCTACCATGCCCACCGCGTCAGAAACCTTGAATCACCCCCACCACTTGGACCGCCGGATCTTCTGCCTCACTGCCCTAGCTACAGGCGGGGTCCTGGCCGCAGGCGGCGCATTGGCCTGCGGCGGTGCAGGCGGTGTCCCCGCGCCCACCCCACCGCCGGTGCCGACCAACGGACCGCACACAACTTCGGACACCAAAGCGGGTCTGCTCGGCACGCCCGATGGCACCGCACGGGACTACCGGAATCTCGGAAATTTTTTTCTGCTCAAGGATGCGGGTGGCATCTATGCCATGACAGCCATTTGCACTCACATGGGCTGCACAGTGGGAGCTCCTGTGGGCACTCAGATCACCTGCCCCTGCCATGGAAGCCAGTACGACTTGGGGGGCGGCAATTTGCTGGGCCCTGCCACGGTGCCCCTGGTGCATTTTTCCGTAACAGAAGCCACTCCTGGAGGCGCTCTGGTGGTGAACACGGCCCAGACCGTGGCCGCTTCCACGCGCCTGACCTGATCTCCCAACATCTGCTTAAGGAGGTTCCATGAACCGCAATGAACAAACCTTCAATCCCACGGTGCGAGCACCCCGGGCATTCCTCGCCACCCTCGTAATCACTCTGATTAGCGGTCTCGTCCTTACCAGCTGCGGAGCAAGTGGCGGCATGAATAGCCCTTCTGGCATGCCGCCCCCGGCTCCGCCCAGCGCGCCGGTCGTGATCGCCGGAACCCTGTCTGGAACTGCCACCGCACCCCAGTTCAACCAACAACCCATCCAAGCCGCAGCGGCCACCATCACCCTGAATGGTCAGACCGCCCCCGCAACCCGGCTGCAGCCGGGCGTTGTCATCGTGGGCAAAGGCACGCGGGATAGCCACGGCATCTCGCTTCAATCGGCGGATATCTTGACCGAGCTGCAGGGGCCCATCACCTCCATTGATCTGGTGACCGCCACCCTGAAGGTGCTTGATACCGTTGTCACCGTAAACGCCCTGACTCGACTGGAGCAGGAACTTCCAGACCACACGTTCTCCAACCTTGCCTTGGCGGATTTTGCGGTGGGAGATTTTGTTTCAGTGTTCGGCGCAACCCAGGCGGGAGGCAGCATCCTGGCCACGCGGATCGAGCGCGAATCGCCGGGTGAACCCGAAACGCCCGAAGTGCGCGGGGTGGTGAGCGCGCTGGATTCTGTGGCCAAGACTTTCGCATTAGGTGCGTACCAGGTGGCCTATGGCTCCGCCACGGTCATGGGCACTCTGGCAAATGGAAGCCGCGTGGAAGCGAAAGGCACCGTGATTGGTACCACCCTTACGGCTTCCCGCGTGCGGGTGGAAGATGGCATGGGACGTGGCGATGGCCGCGAGGCTGAAGCTTCTGGCGCGTTGACCAACCTGAATGCCACGGCCAAGACCTTTTCGCTGTTGACCTTCAACGTGGATTACAGCGGCGCCATGGTGGAAGGAACGCTGGCCGAAGGTGCCACGGTGGAAGTCGAAGGGGCCATGAGCGCCACGGACCCCACCGTCCTGATCGCCGTGAAGGTGGAAGTGCGTTTCTCCAACATGGGCAACGGTGCCTCCGACGAAAAAACCAAAGGCTCCATCACCGCCTTGAGCATCACGGAGCTGACCTTGACGGTGGGTGAGGTCGCCTACTGGACGGATGCGCAAACCCTGATTCTGGATCACGACGCATCCATCCCTTTCGAGCAATTATTTCTGGGGAATCAGGTCGAAGTGAGAGCCCTTTCCACGCACACCAACGCCGCAGGCCAGCCCTATGCCGCCCGCGTTGAACGCAATGCCGAGGGACGTTGATGAACATTGACAATCCTTGAGCCTTTGCATGGGGAGCCGTGAGAATCGGCTCCCCATCGCGCGTCATGGCCCTATTGAAAGGGAGCAATCATGAGCAAACAGGCATTCTCCCAAAAAAGGATCGAGTCGAATTGGAATGAAGCCCCCGATGCGATGCAGCTGAATCTGGCCGCGGCCAGCTGGTGCTCGCGACTTTGGAGGGATCCTGATTCAAACCGGAGGTTCTTATCCCTGTTCGCGGTCTACCTGGTGAAGCATTT
>JANYJQ010000204.1 GCA_025358435.1 Holophagaceae bacterium | reverse complement strand
CTGATTCGTAATCAGCAGGTCGGGGGTTCAATTCCCTTCGCCGGCTCCAGATGAATGCAGTGGGAGGGACGAGCGTTCAGCCCACTGCTTCTGGCATATAGGATGCGGGAATTGAACCCCCGATCGTGATGGCGCGCAGGTAGGGCAAGTGATCGAGCGCGGTAGCAAGGTTCTGTAGGGTGTCACCAGAGAGGAGTGAGAGCTCCTCCGGTGCAGTCTGCGCCTCTGAGATGTAATAGATGAGTCTGTGAGTTGCGGGGTCGTACTTCGCGCTGACCTTGTATGGCTTCGCGTCGAAGAATCTTTTGAAGGCCTCCCGCAACTCGGCTGTGTGAACCTTCGCATGTGCGATTTTTAACGAAACATGACGAATTCTGTCTGCGAAGGAAGTCACGACTTTGGCGGCTTACGAAAGCAGCTAACCGGCCACGCCTGCACCAGAGGCCATGAGCGGACTGTAGCAGACACTCCTGTTATCCCCTGGTACTTAAAGTCCATGGCGGCTCCTAATACACCGGGCCTTCTCTCTTAATGAAGCAGGTCGCCTCTGAGGCTACAGGATGAATTGGGCCGACCACGCGAATCACCGCCCAAATATGCCTCTGGGCTTTATTCAGATCTTCGATCACTGCCTTGGCAGTCTTATCCTTGCTGGCTCCAAGACTCTTTCGCTGTTCGAGTGTTGACCGCATGAGGACTCCGATTGGGTTTTAATCTGCCCTTGCCATGCGGTCCCTTCTCCTTGTCCCAGGCAAGCGCAGGGCGTATCAACAAGCAGGAAGAGCCAGCCACCGGCGAAGAAGAAACCATAGGTACTCGGCGTATCATGCCAACCCGCTACGTCTTCCTCCCCGGCACACTTGAATACGCCCCTCATTTCTGAAGGACCTGCTCCACCGTGACCTCTCGAGCGGTCTGGCGGGGAGTCTTATGGGATAAGCGCAGCTTTTTCGACCATTCGGGGGCTGAAATCCACCGTTCGACTGGTTTTACACTTGGCTGCGACTGAGTCGGTGTTTTATGAGTGTCCTTGAGCGGTCCCAATTTTGGAGGGCACATGGATTGGCTAGCGGTTCTGATTTCAATCGAAGGCCAAATTGCGAAACGAGGCGAAGCCTTCATTCCGTGGTCCACCGTCGAGAATGCATCCAAGTCGTTTCACGAAAAACCCGAGGCTGCGGCATTAGCAAGGGCCTTGGGTGAGGATTCGTCGGCGATGGATATGCTTAAACGACTTGCGGAGAAAGTGGGCAATCTTGAGCTCGCCGTCGATAGAGCAGGGGACATGGTCTATTTGAAGAAACCCGAGCAGTGACGCCGCCCGGTCTTGGGGGTCGCCATTTCCGAAGGGCCTCCTCGACCGAGACGGATAGAGAGGAAGGGCCAGGGGCCGAACAGCCTCAGCGCATTGGGTCGCACCATTCGGGGCTTGGAATCCACCGTTCGCCTGTTTTTATACCTGGCTGAGTCCGAGTCAGTGTTTTATGGGTGGCTTCTAGTGGTTCCAGCTTTGGAGGGCGCATGGATTGGATGGGCGTAGGCATCACAATCAAAGGACAAATCGAGGCGAATGGCGAAGCGTTCATTCCCTGGTCCACGATCCAACATGCTGCAGGCACCGTGCATAGAAGCTCCGTTTCGCTACAGTTGGCAAGGACCCTAGGCGAGGATCTCTCTCCAATGGGCATGCTCCAACGCCTTGCCAAGAAAGTAGGCGATCTTGAGCTCGCCGTCGATAAACAGGGGGACATGGTTCATCTGAAGAAACGCGAGCCGCGCCAGTGCCCGATCCTTGGGATGGAAACAATCCGGCTTCCCAATGTGGACAGGTGACGATCAAGCCGCCAGATTGTCTTTCCGTCAGTAACACCTTAGAAATTGCGGTTGTTGAAGCTATGCTCGATCGCACTTTTACCTAGCCGGACATGCGGCAATTGAGACAGCTACGGGGGCGGGCGAGATCCATGGTCGTGCCAGGGCAAATTGCCGGCAGGCAGAGCCGCGGTCCAGAACAAATTGACCCACCGCAGATTGGTGCAATCCTGATCCCGTCACCCAGGACTTTGCCCTTCTGATCTGAATCAAGAACCGCACTTCTCTAATCACCTTTCACCTATTTGCCATCCGGCGTGACCAGGCCCATGACTTGGACACGCTCATCGAGGAGACAACGTGCGCACAACCTTGATCCGGACCTTGACCTGTGCCGCCCTGGTTGTTTCCGCAAGCGCCTGCCGCCCCAAGGCCCCAGCCGGGGTTCCCATGGCGCAGCTGCTTCAGGCGGGTACCTGCCCGGTCGAGGTAAGCGGCGTTTCGCGCTCCATTGGGCCCGTGCCCACCTTTCAGCTGACGTTACGGAACCTTTCCGACCGCAAGGTTGACAGCGTCCGCTGGACGGTCATGGCCTTCAAGGGCGACGGGACGCTGGTGCCAGGTAGCAAGGGCGAGGGAGGGTATGCGGAGTACCCTGGCATTGCCCCTGACAGTTCGGTTCACGGGATGATCCAAGCGGGCTCGGATGATGCCGTTACGGCGCGGCTCGTCGTCCGCGATATTGTCTACACGGACAAGGTGATGGACATGGAAATCGCCAAGAAGTGGACCAACAAGAACCACGACGCCGAGGTCAGTAAACTCCTTGCGAAGCGATAGGAGCCTGCCATGCCGCGGCCCATTCTCATCCCGGTCCTCATGCTTGTTTTCGGTGCCACGGCCTGTGATTTCGGCAAGGAGCCAACCCGAGAATTCCTTAACGCCATCTACACCGGGGATGTAGCGGAAGTGCAGCGCCTGCTGCCCAAGATCAAGCAGATCAACGCTCCGGATGCCTTCGATGGCGCAGCCTACTTGCACCGCGTGGCCGGTTCCGGGGACCCGGAGATGCTCAAGAAGCTCGTGGCGCGCGGGGGCGACCGGGGAGCGCGGCTTCGGATCGCCGAACTGCTTCTGGCCAAGGGCGCGGATCTGAAGGCGGCCATGAAGGATGGTGCGACACCTCTTCACATGGCTGCCCACCAAGGGGATGCTGAGATGATTCGATTCCTTGTGGCCAAGGGCGCAGACCAGAAAGCCGTGGACATGGATGCCCACACGCCCCTCCAGGTGGCCGTGCTCTTTGGGGATGTCCCGACGGCAGCCGAGGCGCTGATCCAACTCGGATCGGACCTGGGAGTTCGGGACAAGGATGGCTGCACAGCCCTTCACTTGGCGGCGCGGACCAAGGCAGAGGACGAGGCGATGGTGGAAATGTTGCTGCGGCGCGGGGCGGATCCCAGGGCCATGGACAAGGATGGGCAGACACCGCTGCACGAAGCCTATGCCGCAGGCGGCAAGGAGAAGCTCATCCGCTTGCTGATCGCGCGGGGCGCGGATCCCAAGGCGAAGGACCGCCAGGGCCGGACACCCGAGGCCTGTGGCCCTGCCAAGGAGGCTGGGGCTGCTTCCTTGAAGGCATTCTGATGGTTTCAGCTTTCGTTCCCTTTCTCGTCCTCCCCTTGGATGGACGTCGTTTTCCGCTGGTGGAGGGACTGACCGCTGGGCGAGGCCCGGACAATGGCGTTCTCCTGGTGGATGCCAGCGTCTCCACGCACCATGCGGTTTTCCATAAAGTCGGCGAAGGCTGGATGGTGAAGGATCTCAATTCCACCAACGGCACTTGGATAAACGGCATCCGCATCCAAGGCAAGGCGCCACTGGCGGAAGGCGATTCTCTGCGATTCGGCGTGGTGGAACTCCGCCTAGAAGGGATTGGGACGCCTTTGCCCAGTGGGATGGTGGCTGCTCCGCCACCGCTACCTGCGCCCCCTCTGCAGCCATCCCTTCCACCGCCACTGCCGCTTCCACGCCAGCTCCCTCCACCTCCGCTCCCAAGGCCGATGGCGGCGGCCCCACCCCCGTTGCCAGCCCCAAGACCCAGGCCTGAATCAAAGTCCCATGTGGGGCTCTGGATCGGCCTGACCGCCTGTGTCCTGTTGCTGCTCTCGGGAGCCTGGTTCCTATGGGATCGCCTGCTGCCCGGCGGAGGCATGCAGGACTTCCTCGCCTTCAGAGAGGACGCAGGGAAGACCCCGCGGGAGGCCTTCGCCAAAGCCCTGGCGCCAGGGCAACTGCCTAGATTGATGGAACTCAACCAGACCCTCTGGCCAACCGTGGAACCCGAGGCGGGATGGGCGTACTTCTTCCGCACCTGCGTGGTGAGCGGTGGTCCGCGCACTGGAAATCGACAGGCGGTGCTCTTTTACCATCCTTGGTCAGATACGGCTCTGCTGACCCAATGGAAGGACCAGAAACAATTGATCAATATGGAAATGGTGCCCGGCGAGGCACTGCGCAAGGGCGGGGCGCGACCCTACGGCGGCACCCTGGGTTGGACGTGCCTGAACGCATATGCACCGCCAGCAGTGGGGATGGTGACCGCCCAGACCCTCAAAGCTTTTGAGAAGACCTTTGCTGCAGGCACCACCCTGGATGCGGCCCTCCCCTGGCTGGCGAAGCCCCAGGCCAGGGAGGCCTGCAGGGTCGCCAGCAGCCTCCAATTCGCCCAGGTTGTGAAGTCCCTGGCCACCTTCAGCGCTTCTTATGACCAGCCCGCGCGGATCGCCTTGATCCGTCTGCTCGCCCAGGGAGATGCTGCCATTGCCAAGGCCCCGGGGACTCCGCCGGAATCGGCGAAAGCCCTCAGGGATCTTCCTGGCAAGGCTTGGTCCGGCTTCCAGCCAACCGCCCTGGTTGACACCGATTCCCGGGTGCTGGTCATGGCCCACCATCGTGAAAGTCCGGATCTTTTCCTCGGTGTGGTTTTCCGCCGGGAAGGTGCTGACCTCGTTCCAGAACGCATGGATCTCCTGAGCTTCAATGCCTGCTACGGAGCGCTGAAATGAAAAAGCCGGTCACGCTTCTACTTTTGGCGGCTGCTTTCACGCTCCCGGCCTGGTGGCTTATGGCCCAGGGCAATCAATCGGACACCGCGCGCCTGGAAGGGGTCCTTAGCGTGCCTCCTTTCGATGGAAGCAAGGCCCTCTATGACGCCATGGATACCGTGGGCACGACAGTGACGACTGTGAAGACCGAAGGTGTGGACAAGACCCTGGAGATAGCCCAGAAGGCCTTTGAAGAGGCCTCCAAAGGCAATCGGCACGCGGCCAAGCAGATGTCGGGCCTCACCAAGGGAGCGGATGCCCGAGCCTGGCAGGCGAATCAAGCGGGAACGGGGAGCACCATCCGCAAGATCCGCTTCGTGGGAGATCTGATCGAAATTGTGGATGCTTTCAGTTCTGCGGGAGGCTACCTGGCCGAGGGTGATACCACAGGAGCCGCGGCGATCTTCATCAATGCCCTGGGCAAGAAGGGAGCCGCCGGCCTGGGCGCGGCCGGGGGCAGCATTGTAGGCCCCGCCGGGGCCGTCGTCGGAGCCGAAGGTGGCAGCCGTGCCTACGACAAATATGTGGCCGACAAGGTGAACAAACTTGCGGACGACAAGCGAAACCAGGACGCCCGGGATGCCAATCTAGGCTTTTCCATGACGGGGCGCTACGCGGGGCAGGTCACTTGGGTGACCACGCCCCAATACGACGCCAGTGCCGCCACAGCTGGAGCGCCACCCATGACTTTCCGTTTTCAAGGCCCTATGACCGCGGACCTGGATCGGGCGGGAAACCTGAAGTTGCATTACGACCTGAAAGGCGCCATGGAGGGCCTGGGTGTGGCGGGTGCCACCATGGGCATCGGCATGACCATGCAGATGAGCGTCAATGCAGATTTGGCGGGAATGGCCAAGGATGGCGTTTTCCAGGCCAAGGGCCACTCCTCGGGCACCTCGCAGTTCAATGTGGATTATCGCGGCCATGCCGGTGCCCCGGCCAACCAGAGCCAGACCAGCACCGGCGGCAGCCCCGTGGAAGCCAGTGGCACATTCTCACGGGAGACCCTCTCCGGCACCATCACCTCCATCGGCGTGAAGGCCAAGCCCATCACTTTCACGCTCACGAAGCAGCGATCCTGATGGGCTTCTCCCGTGAAGAATGGGATTGGATGGAAGCGGAGTGGGCCTTCCATCTGCACGGGCGAAGCGCCTTCCTGAGCAGCGAGGACTTCAGGCGGTTGCAGGTTTGGGAAGGCGATGGGGTCACGCCGGAAATCATCGTCAATGCCATGGGCGCCTACTTCGAGCGCCGTTCCAAGAGGCCTCGGCCGAGATCATTCGTGAAGGTGGAACATATCGCGAAGGATGTGGCCAAAGGCTTGAAACTGAGGGAAGCCCTCTGTCGCGGCGAGGCGCCCACGGCTGATTTCGGAGCCTGGTCAGGCGTCGCGGAACCACTGCGCTCCGACCCCAAAGCCCGCATCGCTTTCGAAACCTGGCAGCGCCTCAAAGCCTTGACCCCCTCACCGGACGCACCGGGTTTCCTGGACCATTTTGATGCCGAGAGATCAGCCCGGAAGGAACTGCTGGCGCTTGCGGAAGCCCTGCTGGGGCCAGGGACGGAGCCGCTTCGGAAGGAACTTGAGGAACGGCTCATCGAAGCCCAGCTCAAGCCGGAAACGCTGGTATGGAAGCGGGCCTTCCTACACCACTGGGAGCTCCGCATCGCGGAAGCCTATGGCATCCCGACGTAAGATGATGATTTCCTGAAGAGTCCAATGAACAACATGGAAGAAGCCTGGAAGTCCCAGCTGGAGCAGCCTGATGAGGCTTTCTTCAGGACCTTTGCGGCCGTCATCCAGGAACCGGACGGCGTTAGGGATGCGGTGCGGGAGGCGGTGAAGACGCTCATTCCGCTCATTGATTGGGAAGCCTATCTTCCGCATGTGCCCCATGGTTTGATGGGGCTTCGCGCGGTATTCCGGCTTCGCCCGCTGCTGGTTGAAAAAAGTTTTCAGCGCATCCTCGCGACTCAGCTTCACGCCTTCGCCCACGAAGGAAGACGGGCGGGCAGCGGCGGTTTGAAAACCATCGGCCGGGGCAGTGGCTCCTGGCAGAACGTGCGCGCCGCCATCTTGAAAAAACGTCCCTCCATCGCCTATGGCGAGATGCTGGGGATCGAAACTCCGATATTGGATGACTTCCAGACTTTGGGTTCCTGGGTGCAGAGCGATATGGCCAACGTGGGCCACAAGGCCGTGATGGCCCATCAGCTTGGCGATTTGTTTCTGGCGCTGGAATCGCCCAAGGCCACCGGCAAGCGCATGCTGGCAGTCACTGCATGGCTCGCCGCCACGGAACTCACCGACACCTTCTGGAATCAGCGCGCCAGCAAGCGCATCGGAGATGAAGCCTTCCGGGTGGATATGCTTCCTCCTTGCCTGAGCCCTGAAACCCACCAGGCAGGTGCGAGGGCTATATGCGACCTGGGCCTGGTGGAGTTGCTGGACCGCTTCATCGCCACCATTCATGAAGGCCATGGCAGCGGTGACCTTTTGGCCATGCTCGTGCTTGCAGCTTCGGAAAAACAGTTGGATGCGCGCCGCGACCTGGAAGGGAAAACCACCTGCACGTTCGTTTATCTCGCCACCCATGCGGTGAGGCAGGCTGAAGGCGGAGATCCGAGGCTTTACGCCCAGGCCGCAGCCCTGGTCAACTTGTTTCCCACGGATGAAGGAGAGAGGCGGATCAGACCCGAACCACCACGAAAGAGGCCGGATGATCTGGCCACGGGTCTGCTCGACGCCATCCTTGATTCAGAACCGCCCCAGGCCATGTACCTCGCTTTGGAGTTGCTGGAAGGACAGGGGGCTGAGGCTCTGCTGCGGGTTCTCGCCGAAGCTGCCAGCCAGAACGACCCTGCCTTCAATCACAGCCAGCACATTCTCAGCGTGACCGCGGCGGTGGATCTGTTGCCCATGCTTCCGGAACACGTCCAGTCCGCCCTGCTCGCTGCTATTACGAAATCCCTCGCCAACAGCCAAGGTACCGCCGATTTGGGAAGGCTGGCCGAGCGGGCATTGGGATAAGCTCTTGCATTTTCGGGAATGCCTTCAAAACGGCTCACACCAAAATCCGTATTAGAGCTTCGGCAGCTCGGTCTTCCGGATGGATTCGAAAATCAGGCTGGTGGCGATGCGTGAGACTTCTGGTCTCGTGGTGAAAGCATCCAGGGCCAGATCTCTCAGGTGATGGGCATCCCTGACCACCACATGGATCTGAAAATCGTATTCACCGGTCACATGGAATACCGCCAGCACTTCGGGAAGGCCGAGCACGTGTTTCCAGAAGGCCTTCACGATGGGCCGGCTGTGTTTCTGGAGTTGCACGGCGATCAGTGATTGAAGGCCGATGCCTAGGTATTCCGGGTCCACGTCCGCATGGAAGCCCCTGAGCACACCTGCTTCCCGCAGGCGCTGCACCCGGGCCAGGCAACTGGAAGGAGCCAAGCCCACCGCGGCCGCCAGCTCCTTGTTGGAACGCCGAGCATCCTTCTGCAAAAGTACCAAAATATTGAAATCAATTCGGTCAAGATCGATTTTCACAGGCAAACTCCGCAATCAATTCGGCTGAAACCAAATTGAACGAAATCCACACTGAATGCAACCGAATCTGAGCCTGGAGGCTTCCCATGCCACACCGAGACCATTCTTTTGAAACCTTGGTGGTGCATGCGGGCCGGGAAGACTTCGCCGCGCTTGGGGTCCATGCGCCCCCGCTGGACCTGTCCAGCACCTACCCTTTGAATGACCTGGCGCGCGGCGGCGAGAGCCTGGAACTCATGGCCATGGGTGGCCAGGACAAGAGCAATCCGGTCTACTCCCGCCTCTACAACCCCACCGTGGGGCGCTTTGAAGAAGGCCTGGCCCAGCTGGAGGGGGCCGAAGAAGCTGTCGCCTTTGCTTCGGGGATGGCAGCCCTGACCGCCTGCTTGCTGGCGGCCAAGCAACGGGGCGGCCACGTAGTCGCGGTGCGGCCCCTCTACGGTGGATCTGACCACCTGCTCGCATCAGAACTGCTCGGCCTTGACGTCACCTGGGCGGAGCCGGATGGCATCCACCAGGCGCTGCGTTCAGATACTGCCCTGGTGATCGCGGAGACGCCTGCGAATCCCACGGTCACGCTCCTGGACATCGAATCGGTCGTTGCCCAGGCTTGCGGAGTGCCAGTTCTCATCGACTCGACTTTCGCCACGCCAGTGTTGCAGAATCCGCTGAAGCTGGGCGCCACCCTCGTGCTGCACAGCGCCACGAAATTCATCGGCGGCCACGGAGACGTTTTAGCGGGCGTGGTGGCCACAAATGTGGAATGGGCTACCGAACTTCGGAAGGTCCGTGTCATCACCGGCTCGGTGCTCCACCCCTTCGCAGCCTACCTGTTGCATCGCGGTCTTCCCACGTTGTCCCTGCGGGTCCTCGCCGCCCAGGAGGGCGCGAAAGTGATCGCCCGGAAACTCAAGGCCCATCCAGGGGTCAAGGCGGTCCACTACCCTGGCCTGGAAGGCGGAGATCCCCTTGGCCTGGTTGGCACGCAGATGCGCGGCCCCGGATCGCTCATCGCTTTCGAAGTCGAGAATTTCGAATTCGCTTCCACGGTCATGGGAAGCGTGAAGCTCATGACACCTGCGGTCTCGCTGGGTTCGGTGGACACCCTGATCCAGCATCCCGCGGCCCTGACCCACCGGGTCGTGGCTGCTGAAGCAAAAGCGCATAGCGGCATCGGCGCCGGCCTTCTACGGATATCCGTGGGGCTGGAAAACCCAGATGACCTTTGGGTGGATCTGGAACAGGCCCTTGTGAAGGCGATGGCCAAAGTGGGAGCACACACCTAAGCGCTGGTACATTAGGGATTCTGGAGGATCCCATGGCCACCGAATGCAGTTTCGATGTTGTTTCCAAGGTTGATATCACCGAGGTGAAGAACGCGGTCGCCCAGGCCATGAAGGAGATCGGGCAGCGCTACGACTTCAAGGGTTCATCTTCCGACATCGAAATGAAGGATGACGCGGAGCTGATCCTGAAGAGCGATGATGAGATCAAGCTCAAGGCCGTGATCGACGTGCTGCAATCCAAGCTCCACAAGCGCGGAGTCAGCATCCGCGCCATGGAATACGGCAAATTGGAACAGGCCATGAAGGGCACCGTGCGACAAGTGGTGAAGATCAACCAGGGCATCCCAGTGGAGAAGGCCAAGAAACTCGTGGCAGCCCTGAAGGACAGCAAGCTCAAGGCCCAGGCAAGCATCCAGGGCGACCAGCTCCGGATATCGGGCAAGGACAAGGACACGCTACAAGAGGCCATGGCGCTGTTCAAGAAGAACGACCAGGGTGTGGATCTGCAGTTCACGAACTTCCGGAGCTGAGCCACACCCTGGTCGTTCTTCTTGAACAGCGCCATGGCCTCTTGTAGCGTGTCCTTGTCCTTGCCCGATATCCGGAGCTGGTCGCCC
>JANYJQ010000197.1 GCA_025358435.1 Holophagaceae bacterium | reverse complement strand
TGAATCTAGGCCGTGCCCGGGCCGAGGACTTCGCCGAACTGATGGCCCAGGTGCGCGATCAGGTGCGGGCTATCCATGGAGTGGAACTGGAGCCCGAAGTGGAGATCTGGCGGTAGAATTCAGTGCGCTAGTTCCTTCCAGACCTCTTTCAGCACGCGTTGAAGAGCCGCGAAATCTTCCCCTGGATGGGGCACCATCAGGCAGATCTGGATCCAGTTGCGGGTGCGCAGGTAGCCACTTTGCCAACCCAGCTGGATATTGCGGGCCAGGGCGGCTTCGCCAAAGGTTTGGGCGGAAAGGCTCGGCGGCAACGCCAAGGTGATAGCGCAGGGATGGGCATGTTCCGCCGGAGCGAGCACGGGCATGCCAAGGGAAAGGCAGTATTGGCGCAGTTCCTGGGCCTGTCGGGCCAAGGCTTCAAAGGGTTTGTGCTGCTCAAAGCGATGGAGGGCTTCGGAAAGGGCTCCCACCAGATTCGAGCTGTGGGTAAAGGGCGTTCCCTCGCACTGATCCCAGGTGCCAAGATCCAGGTAGCGCGGCAGGCGCTCGGATGGTTCCAGGGGGCGGTCATGAAACACGATGGCTAAGCCCGGGAATGAAGCCAACGCCTTGCCACTGGTGGCAGAGGCCAAGCGGACACCGCAAAGATCGACGGGCAATCCACCGAGGGTGCTGACGCAGTCCAAGGCCAGATCAGCACCCTGGGCACGACAGAGCGATTTCAATGCCTCGAGGGGATTGAGTATGCCGGTGCTGGTTTCGCCATGAACGGCCCACACCCAGCGGACTTGGGGTGCCTGGCCCATGGCCCTGGCGGCCACATCCAAGTGCAGAGGTTCTCCCCAGGTGGTCTGGAGTGCACGGTGGTTCAAGTTCCACCGGCGAGCCTGCTCCAGCAGGCGCTCGCCAAATTCCCCGTTGCTGATGACCAGGCCAGGCCCGTCCAGCAAGGAAAGCTGAGCCGCCACGGCTTCGTTGGCTAGGGTGCCACTGCCCAGCAGAACCTGAACGTGTTGGGCCCCCGCAAGGGCCTTGAGTTGCGCCCGAGTCGCTTCAAAACTTTGACGAAATTCAGGGCCGCGATGATAGCGAGCGGGTTGGGTCAAAGCCTTCTGCACAGCGGCGGAGATGGGCACCGGACCGGGAAGGAAGTTCAAGGGTTCAGCTAGGTCGGCATAACGGGAAAGGAAGGTGTCCGTGCGCAAAAACATCGGCTGGTAGGGCGCTTGGGCGGTGCCCACCTGGGGCCCGAAGGCCTCAAAGCCCATATGGCGATACAGCTTGAGCTGGCGAAGGGACCCTGAAATCACGGCCAGGTCGTGGCCCTGGCGCAGGCATTCCCGGGCGGTCAGTGCCATCAGGCCGTGAAACACTCCAGGGCGGCGGTGTTCGGGCGTGACGGCCAAGAGGCGAATTTCGCAAACGGATCGGTGCGGCGGCAAATGCTGGTTCAGGTTTGGAACCTTTTCATCCAGGCTGAAGGGGCGGCGGTCCCGAACTGCGAGCATGCCCACCAGGGCCTGATCCTGGAGCGCCACCAGATATTGGTTTTCATCGTGAAAACGATCCCGAATGCGGCCATCGGCGCGTAGGGCATGTTGGGGAATTTCCCGGGCGAAGGTTTCGTGGTTAAGGCGTTCGATGGCCTCGAATTCCCAAGGCTCGGTGGCAGGTTTGAAATGGTACGAGGTTTCCACGGGATCACTCAGACGTTCGTTGCAGAAGATGGCGTGCCTTCAGTTCTGGTCTTTAAGGTTTGTAAGTGAGTTCCAACCAGGAGCAGTGCCAAGATCGAAAACCCGGTGCAGTCCTGCCACGTCAAGCCCAAGGGGCGTTGCAGTAGCCAGGCCAGAAAGGGGCTCATCATCACCGCCAGCATGCCCCCCCGTTTGAAATTGCGCGCGGCGGCCCAGCCGATCAGCAGGGGAATGGCCACTACGGCCGCAAGCAGGGGCGAAAGGGCCACCAGGGCACCCACGGCAGGAGAAATGCCGCGTCCTCCCCGAAACCGGAGCTGGGCTGGCCAAACATGGCCTGCCACCACCAGAAGCATTGCGCTGGGGGCGGCCCAGGGCCCCGGAGCCAGCAAGCGGGCCAACAGCACGGCTGCCAGGCCTTTGGCGAGATCCAGAACAAAGGTCAGGACGAAGGCCCGCGTTCCGAGCAGACGCCCCGCGTTGCGGGCACCGGTGCTGCCGCTGCCCGCCTCGCGCAGATCCACGCCCCTCCAGTGCGCCACATAGAAACCGGCGGATAAACAGCCAAGGCCATAGGCAAGCAACAGGACCGGAATGATTGGGGGCATGGCGCAAATGCTGGCGCCAAGGTGGGATCCCGTCAAGTTCTTGAGCCCTTCCCCTGGTACCCTGGAGCCATGGCCCTGCTGCAACGACCCCGCCCATACCGGCCCTGGCTCCCCTGGGCCCGGGTGCTACTGGTTGTCGTGGTGGTGGCG
>JANYJQ010000180.1 GCA_025358435.1 Holophagaceae bacterium | reverse complement strand
CAACAAATTCATCTTCGCGACGCCGCAGTGGGACTGGGAAGCCAAGCTTTTTCCCATGCGGAAAGTCGACCGCGGCGACATCATCGTTTTCCGCTATCCCATGGACCGGAACATGGATTACGTGAAGCGCTGCGTCGCGCTACCTGGAGACAAGCTGGAGGTGCGCCGCAAGCGCCTGTATGTGAACGATAAGCTCATCACCGGCAAGTTCGAGCACCACATCCTGAACCCGGAAGACGGCCCCGCGAACGGTCCTTGGCCCGAGGGCGCCAACGTGGGCCCCATGGAGCCCAGTCCTTCATTGGGCATCTGGCCTTTCCTGGATCCGGAGATCGCCAAGGCGGAGATGCAGGGGCGCAGTGAAACATCCGGTTTCCGCGACAATCTGGGTCCCATCACGGTGCCCCAGGGCTGCGTCTTCGGCATGGGTGACAACCGCGACAGGTCGGCCGATAGCCGTTATTGGGGGTTCATTCCCCTAGAGCAGTTGCGGGGGCGGCCATTCATCGTGTGGTGGAGCTTCCGGGAAGGCGGGAATGATGATACGAGAGCGAAGGAAGCGAGCGGCCCAAGCGATGTGGCGATGAACTACCTGGACGGAGCCCTCCACTTCTTCACCTGGACCCGGTGGGAACGCACCGGAACCCTGCCGCGCTGAGATCATATGAAGCTGCGGATGATGTCAGCTTTCGCCATCCTGCTCTGTGGGCGTGGCTTGCTCCACGCCTGGGGTGACAAGGGGCATCGCATCGTCAACGGCACCATGCTCAAGACACTGCCGCCGCAGGTGCAGGCATGGTACGCGGGCAAGGAGGGCTACCTCCGCGACCACGCCTCGGACCCTGATGCCTGGCGCGCCCACGACCGCAAGGAAAGCCCGCGGCATTTCGTGGATACGGAAATTTACGGCGGCGCTGAAAAAGTGCCTCTGGATGCCGCGGAGGCCATCCAGCAGGTGGGCAGCGAGGCATTCAAAAGGAACGGCCAACTGACCTGGGTGATCCAGGATCGTTGGAAGGACCTGGTGGAAGCCTTTCAGAGTGGAGACCGGGACAAGATCGCGTTCGCCACTGCCATCCTCGGCCACTATGTGGGCGATGCCCATGTCCCGCTGCACAGCACACGCAACCACGATGGCCAGGAGACCGGCCAGAGGGGCGTCCATGTCCGCTGGGAATCAGGGCTGGTGGAACGCTACGTGGTGGAGTCGGAGCTGAAGGTGCGCCCCGCGCAAGTGGATCCCGATGTGATGAAGGCTCCCTGGAAATGGTTGCGGGATTCCTACGTCCTGGCGCCGAAAGTTCTTGCCAGCGACAAGGAAGCGGACCGCACTGCGCCGGCCAATCTCCGCGGCACCCGGCGGGAAGGCGCCTATTGGACCATTTTCTGGGCCGAGCAGCGTGAAACAGTGATGCAATGTCTGGAACGAAGCTCCGAAGCCCTGGGAGACCTTGTGATCAGCGCCTGGGTGAGTGCCGGGAAGCCAAGCGTGAAGTAGCCGTTGCCGTTCTGGTTGATTGGCCGAGGGCCAAAGAAGCGTGGTCCCTACAGCCCACAGCCGACTGCCCAGGGCCTACTTCACCACCTTGGTGAATTTGACTTGGATATCGATCACTCCAGGCACAGGTTTTCCAGCCTTTTGGGCCGGCTCGAAAGTTGAGCGCCGGATCACATCCAGAGCCGCCTCGTTATAGCCCAGGGAGCCCGGAATGCCCTGAATCACTGTGGTTCTTTCTGCCTGGCCACTCGCATCCAGTTGCACGCGCAGAAGGATGAAAACATCCTGCTGTCTATAGGGATTCAAATGATCGATGAACGCTCTGCTGGGATAGCGGCCCGAGGCCAGCTGCAGGACCTTTGGAGGCTGGTAAGCCGGTTCATCATCAGTCGGGAGATTTCGGACCACAGGGTCGAGGGCGATACCCTCCATTTTCGGATCCTTGTTCTTTGGAGATGGCTCTCCAGGGGTGTGTCCAGGTTGGGCATCCACCGTGGCGGGGCGCATTTTGATTTCTACGGGAGTCTGGGTGGGAACCCGCTGGCGGGCTTCCTCCATCTGTTTCGCGAGCTCCTGTTCCCGGGCCTGGCTGGCCTGCAACAATTCCTCCGCCTGCCGCCGCGCCGCAGCCGTGGGCGCTTGCGCGATCTGACGGAGCAGATCTTCCGAGCGCCTTCGCTCCTCGACCTGGCGGCGTTTCAATTGCTCCAGCTCCGATAGGATGCGGCTCAGGTTCTCGTTCTGGGTTTCCACCCGTAGATCCAGCGCCCGTTCCCTCGACCGCGTTGCCAGCGCGTAGGCCAACCATCCTCCCGAGAGGAGCAGCACCGAAGCGAGACTCAGGACCGGCAGCGGGTTGCGCCGCATGCGCTTCAGGGCGCGTTCCCAGGGGCCCACGGGGCTGGCGCGGACGGGCTGTCCGGCCAGGTAGCGTTCCAGGTCCTCAGCCAGGTCGAGGGCGCTGTCATAGCGGCGGAAGACATCCCGTTCCATGCAGCGCTGGATGATGCCTTCCAACTCCTTCGGCAGGGTGGGGTCGATCTTGCGCAGGGGCGGTGCGTCCTCATCCACGATCCGGCGGAAGATTTCGGCCTGGTTGGTCCCCACGAAGGGCAGGCAGCCTGCCAGCAGCCCGAACAGGGTCACCCCCAGCGCATAGATATCCGAATGGGGTCCCACCAATACCGAGGGGCCCTCGATCTGCTCGGGGCTCATGTAGGCCGGCGTGCCCATGATCGCTGTCATACCTGTGGGTGCGTCTGCAAGGTCGCGGGCCAAGCCGAAGTCCATGACGTAGGCCTTCCACTGGCCCTGGTCATCGCGCTCCAGCATGATGTTTCCTGGCTTGAGATCGCGGTGCACGATGCCCAGGCGATGGGCCGCGTGCACTCCCATCGCCGCCTGCCGCACCAGATCCACTTTCTCGCGTAGATCAAGGCTGGGCGAGGCCTCGGATAGGGTAGGCCCCTGGATGAACTGCATGCTGAGGAAGGGGATGCCCTCCTGTTCGCCCGCCTCGAAGACTTTGGCCACGTTGGGATGATCGATGCGGGCTTGCGACTGGGCCTCCCGCAGAAAGACCTTGGCCATGTTGTCCAGGGCCGCCCTGAAGAATTTCAATGCGACCCGGCGCTTCAGGCGGATGTCCTGCACGCGGAAGACCCGGCCCATGCCTCCTTCCCCAAGGAATACCTCCGGCCTGAAACGGCTCCAATCCTTCCAAGGGTAGAGGCCCATGCGATGGGTCAGCAGGGCCTCGGGGCCTCCAGTTGCCGCCGCTGTCGGCTGGTCCCCGTACTCAGGATACCTGCCGGTCATCAGGAGATCGGCCTCGCGCTCCAACAATTCCACGGTCTCGAGGTCGATTACTCCGCGCTCGACGTATCCCCGAAGATCTCTGCCGTGCTCGATCGAAGGTTCATCACCGACCAGGCCCCTTTCCAGGGCTAGGTCCAGGGCGGCCTTTGTGATAAACGGGGAGCTCACAGCAGACTTTCGGGCGGAGCGCCCATTCTATCCCCACGCGAGGGACCTGGTGCAAAGGCTCCAAGGGACAGCAGGCCTACACAGGCGATTTCAATTCCCGACATCCAGGCGTGTGCGCACCAGCCAGACCAGGACTTCCTTGCCGAAGTCGTCCTTGCCCTGGTACTTGAGTTTGATGGGGCCCTTGGCGTCTTTCTTGGTGACCTTCACACCGGGACCCGTGCCGCTGGTGATGAGCATGCGGAGGGCTTCCGGCGTGTTTGTCTGCGGCAGGAAGGGCAGGGGAAGGCCGCCTAGATCCGGCGCGGTCTCGTCGAGTTTCTGCCGCGGAATCTGGACCCGGTACCCTTTGGCGCGGTCGCCTTCCAGCAGCATGAGCCGTTCGCCCAGGCCATGGAGTTCCAGCACGACCTGGCCGGTCGCGGCATCCACCAGGACGGTCAGCGTGCCTTTCCCCTCGCCATCATTGCCGAGATAGCCCCAGGAGTATTGGGCCCGCACAATCTCGATTTTTGGCGCCGGGGCCTCCACGGCGGCAGGGAAGAAAGCCATCAACAGCATCAGTGGCCATCCTCTTCGAATTCATCGTCGTCCTTGTCCCCGGCCTTTTTGGAACCATTAGAAACATCTATGGCTGGATCTTTCGGAGCGGGCCCTTTGGCTAGCGCATTGCGTTTTGCGATGTCGGCCCGCAAGTCGGCCAGGCGTTTATCCAAAGTGGCGCGGCCAGGGAAAATGAAAGCCAGGGCGCGTTCCCACTGCTCCACCGCTTCTTCGGGCCGGTTCAGCTTAAGCAGCACTTCGCCCAGATGCATCCGGGTATCGGGGCTGAAGGGATTCAATTCCGATGCCTTGCGAAGGGCTTTTTCTGATTCTTCGAACTTGCCCTGCTTGAAGAGCACCCAGCCCCAGGAATCCATCACGGAGCCATTCTGTGAATCTTGTTTGACAGCGGCTTCGATAAGGCCGGAGGCCTCCTGGAGATCGCCGCCTTTCTCCAGCAGCAGGTAACCCAGGTTGTTCTGCAGGGTGCTGTTGGAAGGGTCCACCTTCTGGGCTTCACGCAGGACTTTAATGGCTTCTTCATAGCGGCCCAGCTGATCGAGCGCATTGGACTGGAGCAGCAGCAATTCAATCTCCCGCTGTTTGGACGCGTTCCGCGCTTTGCCGGCATATTCAAGGCAACGGTCCCATTGGCGGAATTCAAAGAAGGCGTTGGCAATGCCTTCGTAATAAAGCTGGGTCAACGCGCCTCTGGATTCCTTCTTGGCGAAGAAGGTTTCATTGAAAAGGGTTTTGGGCAGGGCCGCGGCTTGGATGAAGAGCGGCATTTTCGGAAATTTGGCGATGCCTTCTTTCAGCGCGGCGCGGGCGCCTTTCCATTCCTCTAGCGCCATCAGCGCCTCGGCGCGCAGCGTCGCCAGCTCTCCATCATCCTTGGTCACGCGCCAGGCGTTGATCATCGGCAGGGCTTCGGACCCGCGGCCCTGGAGCATCAGGCAATGGGCGTAGAGAATTCGCGCATTCTGCTGGGAGATGGTCTCGTCATTCCTGCCGACGAGGTGAGGCAGCAACCGCTTCCACTGGTCCTCCGCCTCATGAAAACGTCCAAGTTTCATAAGGGCCAGGGCGAGGTTGAACGAGATGCGGTCCGAGGGCTTCAGCTTTTCCGCCTGCTGCAGGCTCTTCATGGCTTCATCGAAACGGTCGGTGCGGACCTGGACGAGCGCCACGTTTTCCAGGATCTCCGGCGACTCGGGGAGATGGCGGCTGAGAAGGCGGAAACTTTCTTCCGCGTGGGCGAGGTAGCCGAGCTTGATCTGTTCCCGGGACAGGTCATCGAGCATCCGGAGGTGGCGTGGATCCGGACTCTTGCCGGAACACAGCGCCATGGCCGCTTCACGCCGGGCCTCGTAACGATCTAATGATTTTGCCTGGATGAGCGCGCGTTCCCAGGCGACGGTGATGGAGGGCCTGAGCCGCCCCACCTGCAGCCAGGAGCGCAGGGCCAGCTCCGAATCCTTCAGCAATTCGGATACTTCGCCCTGCCGGGCCCAGACCTCCGCATCATTCGGCAGCAATTCTGTGGCTTTCTGCAGATCGCTTCTGGCTTCCGGCAAAACCAGGGATGAAGCCATGGCCCGGCGGTACTGCAACAGGCCCAGATGCCCCGCGGCTTCGGCGTTCCTGGGATCGAGTTCAACGGCTTTTCGTGCCGGAGCGACCGCTCCGTCCATGTCGCCGGTTTCTTCGATGGATTCGGAAAGCCGGAGATGCGCTTCGGCGCTCATCGGGACCAGGGCGATCACGCGTTTATAGATCTGGACAGCGCCTCGGGGATCATCACCGCCTCCACGCCGCTGCATGGACCTGGCCTGCAGCATCATGGCGCGTGAATCCTCCTGCGGGGCTTGCGCCAGGAAGGGAACTGGCTGGAGCAACAGGGTGGCAATCGGCAAGGTTGAAAAGCGGAGCACGGAAATCCTTAGGTGAGACTTGCGAGGAGGCGCCGGTAGGGTGTTATCCAGTCGTCGGATTTGAGGGTCCGCTGCCTGGCCCACTCGGCAGGGAGCGGGAGAATGCAGTGTAGCTCCGGCGTGGACATGGAGCCGTGGGCGGCTTTCTTGTCCCGCAGCAGCCAAGGCCTGCATTCCTCCCAAGGTGCGACCAATGGGACCAATGGTTTCAATGCCTTGGCCATTCGCCGCAGAAAAGGCACGGGGAAGGGCGGCAGGCCCATCTCTTCCGCCAGGAAGCAGGACGCCAAAAGGCCAAGGCCCACGGCTTCGCCATGGAGCAGCTGGAAGCGGCTGGCGGCTTCCAGTGCATGGCCCAGGGTGTGGCCCAGATTCAGCAATCGCCGTTCACCTTGCTCGGTCGGATCCCGATGCACGATCTCGGCTTTGACCGCAAGGGTCCTCTGGATGAATTCAGTGGGTGGCAGATCCATGCCCAGAATGGCTTCAGCCCAGGCCACATCGCCTACCAGCATTGCGGTTTTCACCATCTCCCAGCGGCCGGCTTCCATCTGCCGAGCTGGGAGAGTCCGCAGAAAACTGCGGCAGGCGACCAGCCGGCTGGGCGCATGAAAGGCTCCCGCCAGATTTTTTCCTGCGGAAAGATTGACGGCCGTTTTACCGCCTAGGCCTGCATCCACTTGGGCCAACAATGTGGTGGGCCAGGCATGCCATTTGATGCCGCGTAGATAAAGGCTCGCGGCGAGACCGGCCATGTCCGTGAGCACGCCACCACCCACAGCCACCAGAACTGCATCGCGATGCAGGGGGATGGCGGCCCAATGTTCCAGAATCGGGATCAGCGAGTTCAGCCGTTTGGTGGCTTCAGACGTCGTGATCCAGAGGCTGCCCTTCGGCTCTGGAAGTTCTGCAAAGGTCCAGAAGTCCTTGACGGATTCATCACCCAGCAGCACCCAGCGCTGCTCGGGGAAAAACGATTCCACAGGAGCCTCGGCGACGAGGACTTCGGTGGGGAAACCTTCAGGAACCTGGAGTTTCATTAAGAGCCTGTTTCAGAATGAGGTGCGGCCTTGTTCATTATCTCGCTTTAAGCACCGCTTGGCCTTCCATGGGCTTGCCTTCGCGCAGCCACTTCACCGTCACGCTTTCTCCGGCTTTACCTACCGTCAATGCATCCATGTAGTCGTAGATGGTCTTCACCGGACGAGCCGCGAACATGACGATGACATCCCCGGATTTCAGGCCAAGGGCTTCGGCCGAGGACCCCGGCATCGCGCCGTTGATGTGGAATCCATCGGCGTGCTCTGCATAGTCCGGAATGACGCCGAAACGCACTTTCACATCTCCCATTCCCTTTCCGGTGGAGAGCTTGGCGGTTTCGGGATCAAACGCGGGTGGCTGCCCGGCGTTGGCGAGATCCAAAGCGACCGCCCGCCCGTAGTTCGCCACCAGGGCCATCCCCGCGCCATTGATCTTGTCGGCGGTGTCCGAGGGTTTGTGGTAATCGGCATGAAGCCCGGTGAAGAAGAAGAAGGTTGGGATCTTCGCCAGCACGAAGCTGAGGTGGTCTGAAGATCCCGCAGCCGTTCCTTCGATGCTGCCGACGGCGAGGTTTGCCGGAGCCAACGATTTCACGCGCTCCAAGGCTGCCTTTGGTGCGCCAAGGCCTCCCAGCTGCATGTTCGGCGTCTTCGGATCCATGCGTCCCACCATGTCGAAATTCAGCATCGCTTTCACGTTTTGAATAGGAACGGTGGGGTGCTTGATCCAATGGGCGGACCCCAGCATGCCTTCTTCTTCGCCAGAAAAATGGGCCAGCAGAATGGTCCGCCTGGGCTTCGATGATTTCAGCTGCCGGCCCAATTCCATGAGCATGGCGGTTCCAGAAGCATTGTCATCGGCGCCTGCATAGAATTGCCCCTTCGCGGATTCGCCGCCCAGGCTGTGCCGTTCTCCGCGTCCCAGGTGATCCATGTGCGCGCCCAGCACGATGACTTCAGCTTTCAGTTTGCGATCCCGCCCGGGAATGGTCGCGATAAGGTTCGGCACATCCGCGATCTTGCGCTCAAGCTCCAGGGTCAATCCCATGAAGGACCAGGGTGCCCACACGAAGTCCTGGCTTTGCGGATGCCCTGATTCGCGGATTATTTTCAGGCGTTCCTTCAGATCGCCGCAAACCGGCTCCAGGACCCGGGCGGCCATGCTGACCACAGGAAAGGGGAAGGTGGAAAGTTCGGGAATCAATTTGAGGGGTCGAGCGGTGTCACCTTCCTCCATCAGGATCAGGCCGGCGATCCGGGCTGTCTCGAACCGGCGCAATCTTCCCCGCAGGCTTTTCTCCTGGGCGCTCAAGGAAGCGTAGGCTAGTATTTCGGGCAGTTCCCGCCCGATGATGACCACCTTGCCGTCGATATCCAGGCCATTGAAGTCGTTGTAGTCGCCAACCTGTATACCGTAACCGGCGAAGACCAAAGCCTTGGCGATGAAGGTCCCATTGCCGCTGAAACTGTATGCCTCGACATCCTTGCCCCATTGGAGCGGCGGCTGCTGGCCGTCGCCTTTGCCAAGGAGGGCCTTCCCTGCTTTGACTTCCACACCCGTGAGGAAAGGGTAGGTCTGGCGCTCGGTTTTGATTCCCAGAGTCCGGTAGTACCGCTCCAGGTAATCCGTGGCATTGGCCAGTCCCTTGCTGCCGTTTCCGCGGCCTTCCATGCCAGCCGCCGCAAGGCTCGCGACTTCCTCTTGCATCCGGGCGGCTGCCAGTGAATTCGCGGCAGGGGTTTGGGCGCCCAGAACGATGACCGATGCGACCGCTGCGAGAACAGAAATTGATCCGTGATTCATGTGATGACCCCATGAGCGCTTTTTGGTTGAGGACTGAAGCGACCTGCCAAACCATTTCACCATGGAGAGGCACGGTCTTGCCGCCATCCATGGGAGAATCGCTCCATGGCGTTCAAGAATGAGCCTTTTTTCCAGAGTGACCAGATTTCGGGGCGTGGCCTTCGCCACACGCTGCTGATCCGGCTTTTGAAGTATCTCAAACCCTACTGGGTTGGGCTTCTTGGCCTGCTGGGCCTGATGATCGCGGGGGCGGCGCTGGAAGTGATGCCATCCCAGTTCACCCTTTGGCTAATCAACCGGTTCATGGAAACAGGCTCCATGCGTGGAACAGGGCCCCTGGTGACGGGCTTCGTGGGCGTGCTGGCGGTGGGGTTCATCGTGCAGATGAGCCGCTTCGTGCTGCTGGCCTGGGTGGGGCAGCGGGCCATGCTGGATCTGCGCATGGAGCTGTTCTCCCATTTGATGAACCGGTCCACCCGCTTCTTCCACCGCAACCCGGTGGGAAGGCTCATGACCCGCGTCACGAGCGACGTGCAGAACCTGAACGAAATGTTTTCATCAGGCTTCGTGGCCATCGTGGGAGACGCCATGTCCCTGCTGCCATCGTCATCTGGATGTTTTCCAAGCACGCGGGGCTGGCCGTGGTGGCGCTGGCCATCATGCCGCCGCTGCTGCTGGCCACGGAAATCTTCCGCCGCAACGCCGGCGAAGCCTTCCGCGAAACCCAAGGCCGCTATGCCGCCATCCAGTCCTATCTCCAGGAGCAGCTCTCGGGCATCAGCCTGGTGCAGATGAATGCCCGGGAAGCTGACAGCAATGCGGGGTTCAAGCAGCTCAACCGCAGCTTCCTGGATGCATTTCTGCGCACGATCTTCGCCTATGCGGTGTTCTTCCCCGTAGTGGAGTTCATCACCTCCGCCACCCTGGCGGCCATCATCTACTACGGCGGCATCAAGCTGGAAATGGGGACCCTCACCTGGGGCCTGCTCTTCGCGTTCGTGCAGATCTCCGGGCGGTTCTTCCGGCCCATCAGGGAACTTGCTGAGCGCTACAACGTGATGCAGACGGCCATGGCGTCCAGCGAACGCATCTTCGTGCTGCTGGACAACCAGGACGAGATTCTGCAGGTGGACGCGCCGCTGCCCGTGAAATTTGAACGGGAGATCTGTTTCGAGAATGTTTCCTTCGCCTACGATGAAGGCGGCCGCAGCGTCGTGAATGAATTGAGCGGTGCCATTCCCAAAGGACGCCGTGTCGCGGTGGTCGGCCATACCGGCGCGGGCAAGAGCACGCTCATCAACCTGCTCATGCGGTTCTACGACGTGAACGCCGGAAAAATAACCGTGGATGGCGTGGATGTGCGGGAACTCGAACTCCTGGGCCATCGTTCGCTGTTCGGCCTGGTCCTTCAGGATGTCTTTGTTTTTTCCGGAACGCTCGAAGACAACATTGTGTTGGGAAGGCCGCGCGACGAGCAGCGTCTTGCTTCGGTGCTGGAGCAAAGCCAATTGAAGGATCTGGTGGGACGCCTGCCGATGGGCCTCGAAACCCAAGTTGGCGAGCGCGGCCAGAAGCTCAGCGCCGGTGAACGGCAGCTGCTGGCCTTCGCCCGGATGCTCTACCTGGAGCCGGAAGTCCTGCTGCTGGACGAAGCCACCGCCAACATCGATTCTGAAACGGAGGCCAAGATCCAGGCCGTCATCGAACATGTGAGCCATCGCCTGACCACCTTCACCATCGCCCACCGCCTGAGCACCATCAAGGAAGCCGACGAGATCTGGGTCATGGACCAGGGCCGCATCATCGAGCGCGGAACCCACGGCGGCCTCATGGACCTTGACGGCCACTACGCCAAGCTCGTGCGGCTGCAGTTTGAGGAGGAAGAGGCCGCGTGAGGGAAAAAATAAACCACGCGGAGGGTAGCGGAGAAAGCGGAGGGTAGCTGAGAAAAACGGGGTTGGCGCTCTTCGCAATGGAGCCGACAATTCTGATGAGCCTTGCGCCCTTTGGGACTCGAAACGAAACGTAACCGGGTTTGCTGTAGCCTCGCCAATGGCAATACGAATCCCAGTGGAGTAGGTGGTTTGTGAACCCTGCATTTCTTTCTCCTCTTCCCTCCGTTTGCTCCGCTTCCCTCCGCGTGGTGTTTTTAGATGATTAATCTCCCCCCCATCTACCCGCTCACCGACTCGCGACGAGTTGAATCGTTATCGGAGCAAGTCCGAGCTTTCGGTGAGGCGGGTTTCCCGCTCGTGCAGTTCCGGGGCAAGCCGCTGGATGCGAAGGCGCAATACGACGAGCTGCGCATCGCGCTGCGGCAATCCTTCGACAACGGTGGCTGGCCGCTGATCTGCGTGAACGATCGGGCGGATCTGGCGGTGCTGGCGGCACGGGAGGGCCTTGCGCCCTGGGGCCTGCATCTTGGCCAGCTGGACTTGCCCGCTTCCGAAGCCCGGAAATTGCCGGGTTTGGAACACATTCACATCGGCACGTCCACCCACACTGAACCGGAATGGTCTTGCGTGGATGCGGCCTGCGACCACGGGGGCATCGGACCCTTCCGGGCCACGGCCACCAAGACTGATCATGAAACTCCAGTCGGCCTTGAAGGCCTGCGCAAGGGTTGCGCGTCGCTGCGAGCAAAGGGCATCGCCCCCATCGCCATCGGGGGCATCGGCAGGGAAGATTTTGATGATGTTTTCGTCGCGGGCGCTGTATGCGTGGCGGTCATCAGTGAACTGGACCGGACTGATCCGGTTGATCTCGCCTGGGCGGCACAAGTAGCGCGTTGGAGGGCGAGGCCTCCATTCCGGCGCGGCCAAGGCCTTGCTTTGGTGGGCAGCAGCGGCTCAGGCAAATCCACTCTGGCAGCTTCGTTGGGGCCACGCTTGGGGCTGCCTGTGCTCGATCTGGACGCACTCATCGAAGAAAGAACAGGCCGCTCCATCCCGGACATTTTCAATGGGCAAGGCGAGGTGGCATTCCGCCGTCTCGAAGTGGAGGTTCTGTGTTCAATTCTGGACAAACCCTCGGTAATGGCTTTGGGCGGCGGGGCCTGGGCGAGCCCGGAGATCCGCGATGCCTTGACCGCTGCGGGCTTTGCCATGTTCTGGATCGCGGAGACGCCTGGCGTTTGCTGGTCACGCATCGCAGCAGATCCCGCGCGGCCTCTGGCAAAAGAGCGTGATGGTTATTTTCGACGGCATCGGATCCGCGTGCATGACTGGTGCGGGCTCCCGATGGTATTGCCCATGGGCCGCAGTGCGGAGGAAATCACTGAAAAGCTGGTGGCCGCGTCAGGGGCAGTGCCCGAATAACCTGTGCACTCGCGGTTATTTGGCTTCGGCCCCTTATGTCGGAACGCAGGACAACGTAGACTGATCAACCTGCCCATGGACATCATCCTTTCCGACCTGCACTCCAACCTGCACGCGCTGCGGGTGGTGCTTCGTTATGCCAAGCGGCGGGCGGTGAGCCGCTTTGCGGTCCTGGGCGACCTTGTGGGCTATGGCGCCCAGCCCAACCAGGTGCTGGACCTGGTGCGGGAGCTGAAGCCACGGGTCAGCGTGCGGGGAAACCATGACAAGGTCTGCGCAGGGCTGGAACCGGCGCTGGCCTTCAGCGGGCCGGCCAGGGGCTCGGCGGAATGGACCCAGGAGAGGCTTTCCCGGGAGAACCTGCACTTTCTCGAATCCCTACCCGTGGGCCCCTTGACCGTAGGCGAGGATTATATTTTGGCGCATGGATCGCCCATGGATGAGGACGCCTATCTGCTGCATCCCCGGGATGCGCTCCTGGCTTTCGATTGCTTCCAGGGGCAACTTTGCTTTTTCGGCCACACGCACTTGCCGGGCGGTTTCGAGCTGGATGAGGAAGCCCATCAGCTCACCTGGATGACCTTTCAGGAAGGGGAGTGGTTCAGTCTTCGCGAGGGCTGCCGTTACTTGATGAACCCAGGTTCGGTCGGCCAGCCGAGGGACCGGGATCCGCGTCTTTCCTTCATGACCTTTGATCCTTCCAAACGCCGTCTGCGGCTGCATCGCCTGGACTATGACCACAAGGGCGCGGCCCGGGCCATCCGGCAAGCCGGGCTTCACGCGCACCTGGCCGACCGGCTCGCCTACGGAATATGAGGACTGATCCACCGGATTCGTATAAGGATCCGGGCTGTTTTCGAGGACTGAAATGAGCGAACCGATTTTCCCCAGCGACGAAGAACTGGAAACCATGCTTCGTGAAGCTAAAGATCTCAAGGCGTCACTAAGCCTGCGGGCCATGGGCACCAACCGCATGCTCGGGGATCTGCGTCTGGCGGGGATCGAACCCGGCGTGGCCATGCACCTGGTGGGCGCCAATCGGCGAGACCAGTTGCCGGAGGAAGGAACCATGGTGACCCTTTCCATCATCCTGGGCGATCAGGTGGTGTCCCTGGACAGCCCAGTGCTGAGCCCGCTGGTGGCCGCCGAAGGTGACACCATGTTTCCCCCGGTCCTCCGCATCGCCTGGCCCTCAAGGGGCATTGAACTCAAACGCCGCCGGGACATGCGGATGGCCTCACCCGATCAGGCTCCGTTGGCGGGCACCCTCATGGCGCTGGAGCAATCCTGGGAGGTGAAGGTTCTGAACCTGACCGAGACCGGGATGGGCCTTGCGCTGCCGGCCTCGGCCAATCTTCCCCTGCGGCAGAAGGTCCAAGTGCAAACCACCCTTCCCGGGGGTGCTTTGTTCAGTTGCCACGGCGAGATCCGCCACCTGATGCACATGGAGGGCGATCCCCTTCCGACTCGGGCCGGTGTGGTGTTCTGGGGGTTGCCCGGAGAAGGCCAGGAGGCGCTGCGCCGCTTCATCCAGGACCGTCGCACCGATCGTTCCCAGAACCTGCGGGTGCCTGAAGAGCTGGATTGAAGGCGGCTCGCATTCGAACAACGAAAGAAAAAGAATTCACCGCCAAGACGCCAAGAACGCCAAGAAAAGCCAATAGGAAGGGTTTTCGGTCGAGCTAGTTAAGTAGGACACGACTG
>JANYJQ010000133.1 GCA_025358435.1 Holophagaceae bacterium | reverse complement strand
GCGGAACCAGGCCGGGCGGCCCATGAACCAAAGGATGATGCGTTCGAGAAAGTCAGCCAACGCCGCCTCCTTCCGTATCGGTGATGACGATTTGGCCGTCCTTGATGTCGAACTTCATGAAGCGCGGCGGGCGCGGCGCCGGACCTGATACAACCTTGCCGCGCAACGATACCCCGGTGCCGTTGTCCTGCTTGCGCGTCGGATCGTAGACCGATAGGTGGCAGGGGCAGGCAAAATAGGGATGCACAGGTTCTGGCGGCTTGTAGTTGTAGCCGCCATGCAATTCAGATGGATTGGTGATGAAATTGAACGTGCAGCCCAGGTGCGGGCAGATGCGCTGGACCACGACGAACCAGGTTTTTTGATCGGCCGGATCCACACCGGGAACATCACTGGGCAAGCGCACCACGAACCCGGGGATCTTCGCACCCTGGGTCTTGCGGGAACTGTACTCAACCGATGTCCGGACGTAGATGAAATCCTTGAAGTCCCACGGATTTTTCAGCTCGGAAAGCTCAGCCACGATCTGGTTCGCGCTGCCTGCTTCATCAGGTGGCGCCATGGTGGCGTTAAGGCCACCGGCCATGGTGGGCTTGAAGTACCGCAGGATCGTGTGCATCGCGAGGATCGCGCCACCCAAAATCGGGATGGTTGTGGCCCCCTTGAGGAACAGGCGTCTTTGGTTGTCGGTCAGCATGCCACCCTCACTCGTGCTCATAGGTCTTGCTGCGCACGCCATCCACCAGCATCCACCGCTGCTCTTCGGTGAGCAGTCCGCGCCAGGCCGGCATGGCGGACCATTGATGGACGTAAAGGCTGAGCGCCTGCGAGGACATGGTGTCCTTGATGGGCTGTGGAATCCGGCGGAACTGCCCTCCCTCGGAGATGCGCCAGAACAGGAAGGCATCCGTTGTTTCCGCCAGCGCCTTGCGGTTCTGGAAATTGAAGGGCAGGGGATTCAGCTGTTTGCTGATGGGCCCATTGCCTTTGGCGATGTCGCCGTGGCATACGCTGCAATTCTCGCCGTAGATCTTCCAGACATCACTGAAATTGGACACGCTCTTGACGGTGATGGCGCGGCTCCATACGTAGAAGATGGAATCCCAGACGGGTACCGCATCGCCGGAGATGAACTCCAATCCGCCTCGCTGGATTTGAATGGCATCCATCCACCCCAGCCCCGGTTTGTACTGGACCTTGCCGTTGGCATCCTTCAGTGGATGTTTGTCAGGTCCCAAAACTGGGCCAGGATGCTTGATCAGCTTGGGATTCGCGACGCCCAGCATTTCGGGCATCGAGCCGTAGGCGATGAGTTGGAAGAGCTGCCCAGGCGTGCGCTGGAATCGCCAGTCCCGATCATTGAAATCAGGTCCGTTGAGCGGCTTGATTTCTGGCATCCGCCCCTCTTTCTCCAGACCTTTCCACACTACCTGCTGGTCTGCGGGCAGGTTGGCTTCCTTCGATAGATCCAGATGCTCTTGCGCCGTCAAATAGGTGCCATGGCAGAGGGCGCAATTGGCGTTGTACACCTGGCGTCCCTTGAGCGCCGAAGGCATGTTGTTGGGATAGAACACGGAATCCGAGCCGATTTCCAGGCTTGGAGCGCCGCCCCCTTCGGCCTTGGGAAGATCGCCGAGGCCGTTCTGTGCAGATCTCTTGGTGGTCAGGCCTTTATTCGAACAGCCAACAACAATCAGCGCCGCCAGAGCAGCCGTGGCTAGGGACAAGAAAGGTAATGGGATCGTCAGTTTGAATCGCATCGTCATCAAGTCCCACTGGGGCGGATCCAGGCGAGCACCGCCCAGACGAGAATGATCAGGTACAGGATGACGAGTGCGAAGGGAGCCTTTCCGTGGCCGATTTTGGTGCCGGAAACTTCTTCCATTGGTTCTTCGTCATGCGGGTTCTTCATCGGATCGGTTGCCATGGTGGCCTCACTTGGCTTTAGCGGGAATGAGCTTGACGGGAGGCGCCCCAATCGCAGGGCTGGCAACAGGAGTGGCCTTGGCCGGGACTGCCAGGCTCGGCAGCTTGCCATAATCGCTTTCCATTCCCTCCAGCTTGCCAAGGCCCTTGTTGCGGGCCACATACTTCAGGAAGGCTGCCAACGTGAGGCGCTGCTCTGCGGTGAGGGTGTACTCCCAACGAGGCATTTGCGTGGACGGAACACCGCGGCTGATGCGCCAGTACCAGGTATCGACGTTGTAGCGCTGGAACTTCTCGTCCCAGAAATTCGCGGGACGTTTGGTCATGCCGAAGGCCGCCTGGCCATGCCCGTCGGCGCTCAAGCCATGACAGACCGCACACTGGTTATTGAACAGGCCTTTGCCATAGTTGGCGTACTTGCGCTTTGTGTTCAGGGCCTTCAGTTCAAGAGGATCCGTGGGTTCCTTCTCAGGCTCTTTGAAATCGATTTCGGTCCAAGCGGAGAAGAGGGGATCCTCCTCCCGCTTCTTCTCAAGGGATTCCTCGGTGACATCAATCCCATTGATCCTGTTCTTGTTCACGATGATCAGCAGCGTACCCCGGGCAGCCTGGGCCTCGTGGCTGGTACCGAAAAGCAATTCCTCGATCTCCATCCTGTACTTGTATGGGACCTCGATGTGCTCCTCGTAGCGCCTGTTGTTCCGCGCTTCCTGTTCAGAAGGCGTGTAGTTCCACTTGGCCAGGGTCTCCTGGGTGCCTTTGAAGGGACCCGTGGTCCAGGTGAATGGCTCCAGCCGCGCGTGTTTCAGCTTCCCAGTGACAGCATCCAGGGCCCGGGTTCCATCAGGACCCAGGCCTTGGAGGAAGGCCGTCAGGTCGATGAGCTCTTGATTGGACAAGTAGTCGAAGCGCGGCATGTTGGAACCGGGCTTCACATAGCGCGGGTTCTGGTGGTGGAGCATGTGGTACTGGTCGGGGAACTTGCCGCCGATGTTCGCCAGATCAGGACCCGATCGCTCGGAACCGATAAGGTGGTAGGCATCGTAGTAATAGTCCGAGGCCTTGGATTTCGGACCGTGATCCCAGTCCTGGGGACGGCTCACCATGGAGTGGCAGTACCAGCAGCCTTCCCGCTTGTAGATCTCGCGGCCACGCAATTCCTGCGCGGTGTAATTGCGGAGATCCTTGGGCTGGGCGGGTCTGAAGGTAAAGCGCGGCACCAGCACAACCACAAAAATGATACTGGAAAGGATCAGGCCCATGCCGATGGAGGGATAAAGATAATTGGCTCGGGTAGTACTCATCGTGGGGGTTCCTCTACCTTGGAATCGGATCAAGCCTGGGTTGCGGAAGGCATGGTTTGGGTAACTGGCGCAGCTTCTTCCAATGGATCCTCAAGGGTGTCCTCTTTGAAGATCAAGGTCTTGAACACGTTGTAAACGAAGAGCAGCTGCCCCGTGACGATCAATAGCCCAGAGAAAGCGCGCATGGCCATGAACGGGGCCACCATGATGACGCCGCGATAGACCGGCGTGCCTTCTTCCCAAGCCGAGGCCTGAATGAGGCCTGCGATGGTGAGCGAAGTCATCATGATCACCGTGCCCACCAGCGAGAGCCAATAATGCGCGTTGGCCAAACGGCGGCTATACCACTGGCGGCCGCTGACGCGCGGCACGCAATAGTAGATGGCGCCCCAGGCGACGAAGCCGAAAGTCCCCAGCAGCGCGAAGTGCGCGTGCCCCACCACCCAATGGGTGAAGTGCAGGTACCAATTGATCCACCGGGTCGCCTGGAACGGGCCTGTGAAGCAGGTCAGCAGGTAGAACCACATGGCGGTGATGATGAATCGCAGCGGGATGTTGGTGCCGAGCATCCCCCACTTGCCCTTCATGGTCAGGAAGAAATTCACCAGCACGCTCATCACCGGCACCAGCAGCATGATTGAAGAGATCACCGCCACGGCCTTCAGCCATTCGGGCACCGGACTCTGCAGAAGATGGTGGGTTCCCGTCGGCGTGTAGAACATGGCGATGGTGCTGAACCCCACGATGCTGAGCAGATGGGAATAGAGCGGATTCTTGGTGATCTTGGGCAGGAAATAATAGGTCAGGCCGATGCCGTTGGTGGTGAACCAAAGGCCCAGGATGTTGTGGCCGTAGAACCAGTTCGCGATGGCATCCCCAGCTCCCGGCACATCGAAGAACACTTTATTGCCGATGATGTAGACGATGGGGAACCACATGGTGGTGCCGGCCACGTACCAGGTGGTCACGTAGAGCTGTTTTTCCTTGCGGTTCAGGACGGTCATCCAGATCAGCCAGCAGTAGAGCAGCAGCGCGCCCAACAGGGGGATGTCCAGGAACCAGGGCAGTTCGGCGTATTCCCGGCCCTCGGTGATCCCATTCGTAAGGCAGAAGATCCCGGCGACGATGACGGCGTTCCAGGCCAGCATCAGGATGTTGCCCACCCGCTCGCTGTGGAGCTTGGTGCGGCAAAGTTCGGGAATGACATAGAAGATGGCGCCGACGGTGGACATGGAAATGAAACCGAAAGCGACCACGTTGATATGGGTCGGGCGCAAGCGGCCAAAACTCAGTTGGGCTACGCCATGGACCAGATCGGGTGCGTAGTATTCCGTGGCTGCGATCAAGCCGAACAGCGTGCCCACGAACGCCCAAATGGCACCGGAGATCATGAATCGTTTGGAGGTGCTGTGCTCCACGTCCAGCCAAGCCAGAAAGCGGTCCCACCAGCTCTCGAACCCTGCATCAAGTTGTGTGTCGAGTCTCGCATCCATGGGCGGATTCCCTAAGCCGTTGCGGCGAAATAACGTTGGTCATTCGAATGGTGGCCCGGCATAAGGGGCCGTCGCGAAAGACAGGTGCAACCCTTAGGCTCAACAAAGTGATCCATGGCTGCCCATTCCCCGCTTGGTATCTGACAGTTTGAAATGACCAGGGGGGACTGGTCCAGAGAAAAGATCTCAACAACGGGGACATCCCGCGGCTTCTTCCTTTGTTTCTATGGACTTTGGAGGTTCGGGGACCGTTAGGGTCTGACCGACCCTCTTGCGCCCAGCCTAGAAGGCCTCTATGTCGGACGCAGGATGACATAGGCTGGTACACTCGCGCCCATGCTCTGCTTCATCAACAGGAGTGTTGTCGGTCTCCACAATTGGGGGGCGCCGTGACCGCGCCTCGGATCCTCGGGGGGCAGCGCTATGCCTGGGTCGCCGATCTGGCTTCGATAGAAGCGGCGCCAGGCCATTCGGCGTGCGCTTGGCAGTTGGTCCGGCGCGAGGGTGATGGCGCACGGTATGTGTTGCAAATCTGGGATCCAAGGCCCCCGGATAAGGAACTGGACCAGATCAAGGAAACCTTCCTGAGCCGATTCCTGGATGGAGAACCCTGGGACCCCTCGGGTTGCCGCTTCGGATTCGACGAGACGCAGATCTGGTTCCTCCAGGAACTTCCAGGAACGCCCTTGCCTCGTCTGGCGTCGGAGTGGACAGCGCCACAACGCAAAGCCTTCGGGAAGCATCTCGATAAAATCCTGGCCCAGAGCTCACACCCTCGGCTTCTCTGCCTGGATGTCATCGGCATGAAGCCTGGACTTACGCTGGTTCCACGTGTGATAGGAGCGCCGCCCCGGAACTTGGATGCATTCATGCAGGAGTTGAACGCACTGGAGACCTTGCCTGCCACCGGACCAATATCTCTGCCTTTTGAACACCCTCGCGAGCTATCGGATCCACCCACGGCACCCATCCGTGGCCGAGGCCAGGAGATGACGGTCCTCAAGTCCCTGATGTTCGGGCTGAGCGCCCCGGCCCCCATGGAGCGGGTCACGGTGATTCAAGGTGAAGAAGGACTGGGCCAGGATGAATTGGCCGCCTGGTCCGCCGCCTCTGCCCAAACCGAAGGGATTTGGGTTCATCATCTCGAGACACTTTTGGATGAAGAGCCCGGAGCCTTTCTTGAGCGTCTGCTCCAAAGCCTGCTCTTCGGAGCCGAGGCAGAACTTTATGCCCAGAAGCCAGATGTGGCCCGGACGGTATCTCGGCGTGTGCCAGCCTTCGCCTTCCTGACGGGTGGAAGAACCAAATCCCCCGGTGGTCCCGTGGAGATGGAGGAGATCAAGGCCGCTTTGAACGCGATGGAATTCGCGATGTCCATCCACCAGCGGCTGATCCACCTCTCCACCCTGGAGCGCGCATCCAATGAGACCCTTGGCCTGGTGCGCGACCTCGTGCTGAGTTCCAAGATCCCTTGGCTCCTTTGCGCGACCCGGAGCCCTCACCTGAAGCCTTTGCTCTCTGCCTTCCGCGGGGACTCCCAAGAAATTTCAATCGTCAACCTGGACCGCATGGAAGATGAGGATCTCCACGACATCCTGGGAGATCTGCTAGGCCCGCACGATCTCCCCAAGGATTACCAGAAGGAACTTTTCCGCCACAGTTTGGGCAATCCAGGCCTGCTGCTCAGTTTCCTTGAGCTGGCCCAGCAGGAAGGAAGCATTGCCTGTCACAACGGGCGATGGGTGCTGGTGCACGGGAAACGCCATGTGCCCAGGGCGCAGGAAGACCTCGTGGGTCAAATTCTCATGGGCAGGCTGTCCCGGCTGGGTCCGGCCGCCAGTGTGCTCGTCAGGCTACTCGCCTTGGCCGACCATCCCCTTGATCCCCAAGTGCTGGGCGCTGCGCTAGGGTTGGGCGGAGATCCCTTGGAAGATGCCCTTGCGGCATCGGTGAATTCCAGACTTGTGCAGATGCAGGATTCCCGCGCCAGCATCCCCGATGTCCGGCTGAGAGAACTGGTGCTCTCCAACACACCGCAACCAGAACTCAAGCGTCTTGCACGGGCTCTGTTGGGAGCCATGGAACCCGATGGGCGCGCCATGCTCAGCGTGCGGCTCAACTCCCTCGCCAACGACGATGCCTCGGCGCTGACCCAGGTGATGCAGGCCATCGAATCCCAGTCCCTGCCCCCGCTGGAAGCTCAGCGGATCGTAGATCAGGCGCTCCAGCTCCACCCCACTCCGCCGCAACAGGTCCGCCTCTGGGAATTTCTCGCCGATGCCTGGGCAACGTCTCCCTCGGCGCCCCAGGTTTTGGAATCCCTTGGCCTTGCCATTGCCGCGATGGAAGGAATTCCCGAAACCGCTGATGGGGCTCATGCCAGCCAGTTGGCGAGGCTGCTGCGGAAAAAAGCGAGGCAGGAAATCCGGCTACGGCGGTTCGTCGAGGCCCAGACCTCAATCCATGAAGCGGCGGAGTTGCTGGTGGACCATCCCCTTCATCCGGAGCAACCCCGACTGCGGCTGGCCCTGGGTCGCGTCTATCTTCTCCAAGGATTTCATCACAAAGGTCTTCGCGCCTTGGAGGAAGGCCTCCAACTTCTCAGTTCAAGCGGCGCCAAGGGCAACCGGGAAGACCAGATGGCCCTGCTTCTGGAGCTCGGCCAGGCCTTGGCTCACCAATCCCAATTCCAGCGGGCGGTGGCCATGCTGCAAAGCGCCCAGCGACTTCTGGAACACGAGCAGAACTACAAGGGCCTTGTGGGTGTCAATATCGCCCTGGGTCATGTGTACCAATCCCAAGGCCAGCCCGAAGCTGCCCACACCTTATTCCGGGAGGCCCTTCGCACCTCCCGCGTTCAAGGCAGTCTGGAGGGCCAAGCCAAAAGCCACTTGGCGCTCGGCATGTTCCGTAGCGTGCAGCAATGGCTCGGCCCCGCGCTCAGCCACCTCGATTTGGCCCTCGAGCGCTTCCAGCGACTGGAAGACCAGGTCCTCACGACCCACACGCGGGTGTGGAGGGCCCGCACGCTTGCGGCCCTGGGTGATTTCGTGGAGGCCGAGCACACGCTGTTGCAGGTGCTCATGCTTCCCCAACAAGGGCTCACGCCCCTGGAACAGGGCGACCAGACCTTTCTGCAAGGAGAGGTCGCGGGCTTCCAATCCTCCTGGAGGGATGCCTCCAGGCTTTTCCAGAATGCCGCTTTGCTTTTTGAGGCCTCGGGTTTGGTTTGGCGGCAGCGGCTCTCTTTGTTACGCCATCTGCAGGCCGAAGCCCAGGAATCCCTGCGCAGCAGAAATCCCAGTTCCCTGGAATCCTCATGGACCCTGCTCGAATTGCTCAAGGGTCCCATGGAAGGAAGCGGCTCAAGATGGCTGGAACTCGAATGGCACAAAGCCCATGCACTTTTGCTCACCACCACGGAGATGAATGAGGCCGTGGCCACCGAAACCCTGATGACCTGGGGCGAAGTGGGCGCCGCGGCACGTGAACTCAGATTCCCGGCCATCGTGCTGGAGGCCACGGCCCAGGGTGCGGATCTCCTATTGAAACGCGGAGAAAGATTGGGCGCCCGCGGCAAGCTTCAGGATGCCTTTCAAAGCTTCCAGGAGCTCTGGACCCATGTGCCTGAAAGCCATGAGACGCTTTTCCTTGGCCGCACGGACATCCATCGCTTCAGGCAAGCGGTGGAATCCGCGGGGCTGCGATTCATCCTTCCCGAACGCGTCGATCCACTTTCGGATTGGACCGCCAGCACCGCCAATATCCCGCCTGCCACACCAACCCCCTCTCCGTCCAACCCAACCCAGCAACTGCCATGAGCCATGAAAGCCCCGCCTCCTCGCATGTGACCATTCCCCAATTGCGGGCCTGGGTCGCTGAAGGCCGCAAACTCGTGATGACCACGGCCTATGATTCCGTCACGGCGCAATTGGCGGAAGCCGCGGGCGTGGACATCATCCTGGTGGGCGATAGCGTCGGAAACGTCTGCCTGGGTTTCGAAAATACGCTGCCTGTGACCATGGCCATGATGAAGCATCATCTGGATGCGGTGGCCCGCACCAGGCCCAAAGCCTTCCTCATGGCCGACATGCCCTACCTCAGCTACCACCTCAGCGTGGAAGACAGCATCCGCAATGCCGGCGACTTCATCCGCCGCGGTGCGGCCGCGGTGAAGCTCGAAGGAGGGGCCAAACGGTTGCCCATGGTGAGGGCCCTGGTGGATGCGGAAATCCCCGTCATGGGGCACATCGGCCTGACGCCGCAGTCGTTCCATGCCATGGGCGGCTTCAAGGTTCAGGGCCGCGACAGCGAACATGCCATTCAGATCCTGGAAGACGCCTCCCGATTGCAGGAAGCCGGTTGTTTCTCAGTGCTGCTGGAAGGCATTCCCTCAGAACTCGCCCGCATGGTGACCGAATCGCTCGAAGTTCCCACCATCGGCATCGGCGCGGGGCCGCATTGTTCGGGCCAGGTGCTGGTGATCCACGATGTGCTGGGCCTCCTTCCAGGGAAGTCTCCCAAATTCGTCCGCCGCTATGCCGATGGCTTCGACCTGCTCTCCGAGGCGCTTCGGCACTATTCCGAGGATGTCCGCCTTGGCGCCTTTCCAGGGGAAGCCGAATCCTATTCGTTGCCGAACGCCGTCGCCCGCGTTATTCAACATTGGCAACCCAAGAATTCCGATCAGGAGTGACTGCTTCCCATGCGCGTCGTCCACAACGTTGCTGAGCTTCGCATTGCTGTAAAGGCCATGCGGGAGCAGGGCCTTCGCATCGGCTTCGTGCCCACCATGGGCTTCCTGCATGAAGGCCACGCTGCCTTGATCCGCCAATGCAAAAGCCGCTGCGACGGGACCGTGGTGAGCATCTTCATCAACCCCACCCAGTTTGGACCCAGCGAGGATCTTTCCAAATACCCCCAGGATCTCGAAGCGGACCAGAGCCTGTGCCTGAAGCTGGATGTGAGCGTGCTGTTCCTGCCGGACGCCGCGGAGATGTACCCCTCCAATTTCCAGACCTTCATCGAGCCGGGCCGCGTGGCGGAGCCCCTGTGTGGCAAGTACCGTCCCGGCCATTTCCGGGGCGTGGCCACCGTGGTGGCCAAGCTCTTCAACATGGTGCAGCCCGACCTGGCCTTTTTCGGGCAGAAGGATCTGCAGCAGACCGCCGTCATCAAGCGCATGGTCAAGGATCTCAACCTGCCCGTGGATATCGCCGTGGTGCCCACCCTGCGGGAATACGACGGCCTGGCCATGAGCAGCCGGAACATCTATCTGAGCCCCGACGAGCGCAAGCGCGCCCTGAGCATCAGTCTCGCCCTCTTCTCCGCAGAAGCCGCCTTCCGTGCAGGCGAAAGGAATGCCGCTCGACTCCTGGATCTGGCCCAGGAATGCCTCTGGGGCGTGGACGTGCTCCAGTATTGCGAACTGGTGGATGCCCAAAGCCTTGAATCCCTGACAAGCCAGGTGGATCGCACCGCCGCCCTGTGCGTGGCCGCCTACGTGGGGAATACACGCCTT
>JANYJQ010000106.1 GCA_025358435.1 Holophagaceae bacterium | reverse complement strand
TTTCTCGAGGCCGTGGATGTTGGCCTGGTGGTCAACCCCGACGGGGCCCGCCAGCAGGTGGAGGGAGCCATCACCATGTGCATCGGCCAGGCCCTCAGCGAAGAGATCCGGTTCAAGGGCGGCCGCATACTCAACAAGAATTTCGATACCTACCTGCTGCCCCGATTTTCCGCCATCCCCCGCATCCAGGTCGTTTTCGCAGACAACGCCACCATGGCCAGCCAGGGCATCGGCGAGCCCCCGGTGGTGCCGGTGGCCGCGGCCTTGGCCAACGCCGTTTTCGACGCCACGGGCGCTCGGGTAACCCATGTGCCGTTCACTCCCGAACGGGTCCTCGAGGCTCTGAAGCTCATTCCTGCGAAGTAGCCAGATCCGGTAGTTCCAGCCTCCATTCCAGTCCCACTCCGGCCCCCACCCGGCAGACCCAGACGATCATCGACTTACTGCCCAAAATCTTCGGCCAAGTTTTCAGGGAGGACGTCACGTTATCAGAATTGGGATTCTGGGGACCCTGTTCTAAGGAAGCGTGCAACCATATTCGAGTTTCCCACTCACCCCAGGACCCATCCTCGCCAAGAGCTGATACGCATGATGACTGTAGGCCTTGTGGGATGCGGGAAATGGGGGGCCAACATCCTGCGGGACCTGTTGTCCCTGGGCTGCGAGGTCCAGGTGGTGGACTTCGCCCCCGGAGCCAGGGCCCACGCCCTCCAACATGGGGCCGCAGGCGTGTACGACGCCCTTGAGTCGCTTCCACCTTGCCAGGGATTCGTAGTCGCAGTGCCCATTCCCGACCTGGCGCCTGTTTGTGCGCGGCTCATTCCCCGCGGGCGGCCCATCTTCGCGGAGAAGACCCTTTGCACTTCCATGGAGGCCGTCGCCGACCTGGAGGCGCTGGGAGGCAGAGATCTCATCTACGCCATGCACAAATGGCACTACCACCCTGGAATCGAGGCCCTGCGTCGCCTCGCGGCCGAGGGCTCCCTGGGGATGTTGCGGGGGATCCATACCACCCGCCATGCCTGGGTGCCGGATTTTCACGGCGGGGACGTGTTCTGGACCCTCGCCATCCACGACCTCACCATCGTGGAGCATATCCTCGGCGAGGTGCCAACCCAGGTCCGGGCGGTGGACATTGTCCAGGATGAGTTTGGCCTTCCGGTGGGGCTCACGGCTATGCTGGGGTCCGATCCGGCGGTGGTGCTCTCCGTGCATGGGCGCCACTGGAACAGACAAACCAGCATAAGTCTGCATGGTACCCATGGAACCGCCGGTCTACTGGATGCATGTGCGGACCACATCGTCCTACGGGACAAGTATGGCGAACGGCAGCTGCCAATCGACACGACGTTTCCGCTCCTGCTAGAACTAAATGAATTCATCACCCACTTGAAGGGCGGCCCTCCCCCGCGCTGCGGACTCTCCCAAGCAGGTGAACTCACTAGGCGATTGCTCGAACTACGTAGCGCCGCCGGACTTTCCTCATAGGTGTATTGATGAGCATGAATGGTAGAAAGGTCTTCTCTCCCGCCAAGGTGAACGTGCTTCACCACAAGGTTGAAGCCTACTTCCGAGGGGAGAACATCTACCCCACAACCATGGAGATCGACCTCACCCAGGTCTGCTCACGAGTCTGTCCCGGCTGTCCCTATGGATCCGCGCGCACAGCGAACCTGACGCTGCAACTTCCGTTCCTTGATCGCCTTTTCAGTGTCCTTGGGCCCCACACTTCAGGCATCGTGATGTCCGGCGGAGAATGCACGATCGTGCCCCACCTCCCTGAGACGCTGGCCCTTGCCAAGCAAAAGGGGTTCAAGGAGGTGGCTGTCATCTCCAACGGAGCCAGAATCCATGAACCTCGCATCCAGGATGCCCTGATGGAACACGCCACATCTATCCGGATCTCCCTTTACGACTGGCAGGAGGGCGATTCGGAAACCTTTCTGGCCACCCTGAGGAAGCTGGAGCAGTTCCGGAACCGGATTGAGAAGGAGGGCTCCCGTCTCGAGGTGGCCGCCTCCATGCTCACCCGCAACACCTTCAATCCCCGCGTCGTGCAGGTCGGGCTCCAAGCGCTCGCCACCGGAATCCATTGGTTGTACTTCCATCCCTACTGCGAAGGGTGGGAGGAAAAGCGGCCAATGCAGGCCGACCAGTCTGGAGTGCTGGACACCATCCGGTCCCTCATGGCCGCGGCACCCGCGGACGCCAACATCCAGGTGCCCTACGAACGCTATGACCCCAGGCCGCTCAAGTTCCGCAAGCTGCATGGAAGCCATTTCCTCATCCAGGTGGGGGCGGATGGAGTCAATTACGCCGGCCCGGAATGCAAGTATGAGCCCGATGCGGCCCTGCTGGACCTGAACACCTACCTTGAAGACGACTGGCTGTGGCATCCAAAGCGCATGAGGCGGCTGGAGGAAATCAACAGCGACAACTACCGTTTCATCGGCACCAAGCACCGCCCCCCGGTCTTCAGCGACTATATCCAGCAGATGGAGGATGCCCGCAACATTGGCTCGCCGGAGGCTGAGCGGGAGGAACCCGCCGCAGACTATGCCTACCCTGGAATCATCTGAGGCCAGTCGTGAATCCACGTGCGACGGTGATCCTTCCGACCTTTGGGGATGCCCCCTTCGCCCGTTGGGCTCTTGCAAGCGTTCAGATGCAGACTGTGGCGGACCTTGAAATCTGCGTGATCTGCGACGGATCACCCCCCGCTATGGTGGACCTTTTCCGTGGCATCGCGGCGGAGGATTCCCGCGTCAAGGTCTACATTTTCCCCAAGGCGCCCAGGACCGGCGAACCCCATCGCGATGTGGTGATATGCGAGACGACAGGCGAGATCATCTGCTACTGCGCCCACGACGACCTTTGGCTTCCCCACCATGTCGAAGCCGTGGCGGAAACGCTGAAAGATGCCTGCTTCACGCACACACTGCACCAAGTCGTGGCGGTATCTGGCCGTTCCACTCCTCACGGTGGACCCATCGCCTGGGTGATCCTGGCCGACCTTTCGGATCCGGACTATCAAGAAAAGATGATGGATGGGCAGAACCTCTTCGGTTTGACATTCGCGGCCCATACCCGGGAAAGCTATTTCCATCTTTCTGAAAGATGGGTCACCACCCCCGCCTCCCACAGGTTCACCGACCTGTACATGTGGCGCAAATATCTAGCGGCCTTCGGACCAAAATGCCGGACCACAGCCCAGTACACCGCCCTCAATTTCCGGAAAATCGATCGTGCGGATTGGCCACCCGAACTACGGGAACGGGAGTTGCGGTTTTACTTGGAGGAATTACGCCGACCGGCCTACCTTGAGGCCTTGGCTAGCCTTCCGAGGGTGAAAATGGTATGAAGTGGCCGAGCTTGGAATCCCTCCGGTGGCGCCAGGGGTGGGGATTCAGGACCCGTTGTCCGGTTCCAGGGCTGCGGGGCGGAGCGGAGGGTGGGGCCAGAGGGAGCTTCGCCAGGACATCCAGACGCAGGAAAGCGTCCAGGATGGCCTCAAGCGTAGCCCAGTAGAAAACCTGGGGGATGCTTTCGTAGGTGTCCTGGGGGGTGTGGTAGTAGGGATCGTCGTCACCCACACAGAAGAACAGGAACGGAATGTCCCGCTGCATGAAGGGATATTGGTCCGAAGCGTTGTCGTAGTTTTCGAAATCGGGGACGGCCCGGACCTTCGAAGCTCCGAACGCGGCCACCACGTGCGGCTTCAGTGGGGCGGTGAAGCTGGTACCCCCCACGAAAATCCGCCCCTGGGTGCCCTGGGCGATCATGTCCAGGTTCAAGACAACATCGATGCTGGCGAGTGGAAGGGCCGCAGGCGGTGTGGCCACGAAGCCCTGGGATCCGTAGAGCCCTGCCTCCTCCCCATCGAAGAGACAGAAGACCACTGTGTGCGCCGGTGGATGGGCCTTCAGCCAGGCCGCCAACTGCAGCACGGCTGCACTGCCCGAAGCGTTGTCGTCGGCCCCGGGGCAGATCAGGCCGCCTCGCGTGCCGATGTGATCATAGTGGGCCGTGAACAGGATGGTGCGGCCCGGATTCGTTGTGCCAGGCAGGTAGCCGACCACATTGGTGCAAAGGGAGTTGTGCCAAGTGACGGGTTGTTCGAAACCGCCCCCGAAGGGGGAAAGTCCCAGTTGTTGAAAGCGCTCCACGATCAGCGCCCGCGCTTTGGCATTGCCCGCGCTCCCAAGCTTCCGGCCCTCCATGTCGAGGGCCGACAGCGCGCGGAGATCGTCCATCAGGGGCTGCTTCGCCATGCGAGGGCTGACTGGCGTGAAGTCCACCAGCGGGGAAGCGTTTGTGGCTGGCTGTTGGATGGCATCGCTTCCGCCGCATCCCCCCATCACAAGGACAAGAGTCAGGGCGATCATGCCGGGCATGGGGAATTGGATTCTGAAGGTCATACCCCCGTTCTACCATGGCTGAAGCGGAACCAAGGCTGTAACCGGAATTTCAATTCTCGGCCCAGCGCCGGATATGGACCACGCAGTCCTTGCAATCAAGAATCGCGGTGTTATTCACTCGTCAGCAGAGCGTCTTCGCGACATGGCTGGTGGTGGTGGTGGATGATGTCCAGGGCCCCGTCATAGTCTGCTTCGCAGGCCAACTCCTGCACCAGCTCGGTGTGGACAACGGTGCCGTTTTCATCAAGCACCACCAGTGCGCGAGCCAGCAGCCCCCGCATGGGTCCATCCACCATCGCAACCCCGAAATCAGTACCGAATTCTGGATGGCGGAAGGTGGAGACGAGCACCACATCCTCGATGCCTTCGGCCTTGCAGAATCGGGTTTGGGCGAAAGGAAGGTCCTGGGAAACGCACAGCACCACCATGTTTGGCACTTCCGAAGCGCGCGCGTCGAAGGTGTGCACACCCTTGGCGCAGATCGTCGTGTCAAGGCTAGGGAAGATGTTCAGGATCACGCGCTGGCCTTCCAGATCAACCAGGGAAATCTCGCTCAGGTCAGTGCGGGTGAGCGTGAAAGGTGGGCAGGGGCGCCCGATGATGGGAAGTTCTCCAACGGTATAGATCGGGCTTCCTTTGAACGTGAGTGCAGCCATGCGGAACCTCCAGAACGCCCCTATCCTACTCCTGGTTTCCATAAAAAAGCCCCAGCAAAAGCTGGGGCCGGATTCATGAGCGCGGCATGCTCACATGGCGCAAGGCGGGCGCAGTTTCACCGTATCGTTGGTAGTCACAGTGCCGCAGGGAAGGCTATGCACGATCGTGGCGGTCTTCGTTCCCTTGGTCAGGTTCAACGTGCCGGAGATTGCATAACAGCAGTTGGCGGCCTTGTCCCAAAGCAGTGGCGTGGCCTGGGCGATGGTCGCGCTGACTGCATCGCCGGCGGCGGGCGTCATGGCCCAGGTTCCGTATAGTTTTCGCTGCCCTGCCGTGGACCAATCCGCGGTCAGGGCGCAGGTGTAGGCATAGACAGTGCTCTTGGTGCCGTCGTTGAAAGCCTTGGTGAATCCAGGTTCAGCGCTTATTGCGACGATCTTGGTGGCAGGATTGCGCAAACGGTCCTTGATGCCGTTGATAGTCCAGGTCTTGCCATCTTTGGTCCCTACGAAATTCTGATGGTCATGCTTCACCAGCACTGTGCCATCAGGGTTCTTGGTCCAGGAGATCACGACCGCGCCGTTCCAGGTCCATCCATGGGGACCCGTGCAATTGTTGTAGGTCCAAGTCACAGAGGATGCCGTGACATTGCTCACAGTCACGCAGGCCGGATGTTCGGGCTGCACCATGCTGAGGGCTTCACCGGCCTGGGTGGGACCAGAGCCATCCATCTCGCCGGCCGGGGTGGCCTCGGTGGTCTCAAAGGGCACGATCAGCGCCGCAGCCGTGTCGACGTCCAGCTTTGAGTCGGTCGCGGGCGCCACGGTGGGATTGATGTCTTTCCCTCCGCATGCCAGAAGTCCAGCCAAGGCGAGAGAGGCCAGGGTGACAAGCCAGGTTCGCATTTGATTCTCCTTATGGGATGTCTGTTTGACCCGGGGGAATCCAAAGGCGTTTAGGGCTGGAGAAATTATTTCCGGGAGGAATCCTTGCCCCATCGTCAGCCGGCCAGTTCCTTTTTCATCAACTCTTGGAAAGCCTCTGCGGCGTGGCTTAGAGGCCGCTTGTCCACGCTCAACAAGTAGATCTTCCGCTCCAGCTGCAGTTCCTGAACGGGGATCTCCCTGAGGATGCCTGTCCTCAAGTCCTGATCCACGCAGACCCTCGGAAGGAACGCCACGCCCAAGCCCGATTGCACCATGCGCCGGATGCTTTCCACCGTGGGCATTTCGATGTCCATGTTCAGTTGGGTCTTTTGTTGCTGGAACGCCATTAGGACAGCGTCGCGGTAAGGTGATGCAACGTTGTGCGCTATGAAGGTCTCCGCTTGCAGATCCTTGATCGTAAGCAGCTTTTTCGAGGCCAATCGATGGTTCGGGGCCACAACGAAGGAAAGGTGGTCCACGTAAAGCACCTGGGAACGGAATCGTTCATCTCCTGTGATGTAACTCACCACGCCGAAATCCACGTCGCCGGCCAGCAATAGATCCGGAACTTCGCTGGAACGGCTGCGCCGCACGACCAGGTTCACTTTGGGATAGGCCTGCCGGTAGCGAATCAGGTGCGGCAGCAGGTAAAGGATCATGCTTTCGTTGGCGCCGATGACCAGCCGCCCTGCGGCCTTGTTGCGCAATTCACCAAGCTGGGAGATGAGTTCGCGCTGCAGATTCTCCTGTCGGCGCGCCACCTCGAACACCACTCGCCCGGCATCCGTCAGCGCCAATTCACGCCCGCTGCGATCGATGAGCGTCTCGCCCAGTTCGTTTTCCAAACGTTGGATTGCCTGCGTGATGGCAGGTTGCGTGCGACCCAATTTTTCCGCCGCGCGGGTAAAGCTCTTCTCCTCCATCACCACGAGAAACACATTCAGGAGCGGTTTTTTCATCAACATGGGACACCGATCGCTTCAAGCACCGCGGCCTTTGTGGCCGTGCAACTTGGGGATTGTAACGGCGGACTGGCATAAGGGGCTGCAACGCCCTGGCCAGAAATGCGCTGGCCAGCGTGTAGCCGCCCCCCGATCATTGTGCTCGCCAATTCTGGATCAGAAGGAAAAACGAAATGCAAAAGCCAAGTTAAGCTGTACCAACCCTGGATGCCCTGATGCTCCTTTCCGCTGGCCTCGGCCAAATGAACACCTTCGATCAGCTCCTCCTCACCGCATGGACCAGTGTGCTTGTGGTGGGTTTCTGGCTGTTGATGGAACCGTGAGCGGCGAAACTCCGCAGAAGGGCCCACCGAGCATGATGCGCTCAGCCCTTGTTGTCTCCGCGATGACCCTGCTGAGCCGCTTGACAGGCCTCGCCCAGACCTACTTCCTTTCGCATTTCCTCGGTGCCAGTGCCGCGGCGGACGCCTACGCAGTCGCCTTCCGTCTGCCCAATCTGCTGCGCCGTTTCGCCGCCGAAGGAACCATGACCGCGGCCTTCCTGCCCACACTCACGGAACTGGAAGCCAAGGAAGGCGAAGCCGCCACCCGCGCGACCGCTGCCCGATTCCTCGGCACACTCCTGACTTTGATCTCCATCCTCGTGGTCGTGGTGATGCTCTCCATGGGACTTATCGCAGGACTCCTCGTGGTGGGACGGTTGCAAAGCGGAGTTCCCTTTCCCGACAAACTGGCGCTGCTTTGGCGCATCCTTTGGGGCTCGGTGCCGACCCCTCCGGAAATGGCGCTGACGGTGCGGCTGGGCCGCATCATGTTTCCTTATCTGGCCTTGGTGAGCCTCACCGCGGGCTTCGGCGGGCTGCTGAATCTCCGGGGACGTTTCGCGCTGGCTTCATCGGTTTCCATTTTCCAGAACATCGGCTTCATCGCATTCGGATGGCTCACCATCGCAATTGGGCGGAGCCATGGCTGGACCACGCCTGATGGCGTGGCCACTATCTGTGCCATCGCGGTGCTGGCGGGAGGGTTGACGCAATTGGCGGCCATCCTGCCTTCGGCCCGGTCCTTCGGGTTCACAGTACTGCCCGGCATCCATCTGAACGACCCCTGGGTGCGGCTTGCCCTGCGGCGGATGGGGCCTGGTTTGCTGGCGGCCGGTGTCTATCCCATCAACGCGATCATCTCCACCATGCTCGCGTCCAACCTGCCGCATGGGGCCCAGATCGTGCTCTACAACTCGGGCATGATGGGCGAGATGGTGCTGGGACTCTTCGCCATGAGCCTGGCCACCGCAAGCCTTCCGGCCCTAAGCAGGCTGGCGGAAGCCAAAGACTGGGACGGGATGCGGAGCAATCTGGCCGAAGCCCTAGGCGCCACGGGCCTGTTGGTCATTCCCGCCAGCATTGGCCTGGCGGTGCTGGCCCACCCGATCTGCGCGCTCATTTTCCGAACGGGCGCCTATGACACCGCCGCGGCGAAATGGACCGCCACCACCATAGTCTTCCAGTGCGTGGGCCTGCTCTTTGTCGCCACCAGCCGCATTGGCACCCAAGCTCTCTACGCATTGAAAGACTACCGCGGCCCCGCGGTGATCGCGGTGGTCTCCATGGTCCTGAACGTGCTGCTGAGCCTGCTCTGGCTCCGGCCATTGGGCACCGGCGGCCTCGCGTTGGCCAATGGAGTATCAAGCCTGGCGGGGCTCGTTTTCCTGGTGTTCCGATTGAAACCGCGGCTGCCGCAGATGCCCGCAGCAACTGTCCTCAAGGCCTGGACGATCTCGCTGCTAGGCGCCACGCTCATGGGTCTTCTGGCCTGGAGGGGCGCCCTATGGCTCGGCCTTGGGATGCCCTTGTGCCGCCTATCATTGGCATTGCGCCTGCTCCCCTTCATCGCCCTGTGCGCGGCGATCTATGGCGGGATGATGCTGCTGTTGGGGCACCCCCAGGCGAGGTCCCTGGCACAAAAGGTTTTCTCACGCTTCTTGAGGCGATCGCAGCCTCTCTGAACTCCTCCAGAACACGACACGGGCTGGAGCCAGTCAAACCAGCCAAGCCTCCACAGCGTCGAGGACGGAACCAAGTTTGAGCATGATCTCCGCGCACTCGCTCGATGCATCGGCACCGTCGACTATCCCTGCGCCCGACCGGGTGTAGAGGCGCTCCCCATCGATCTCGAGGGCCCGAAGGTTCAGGAAGACGCTGCATTCAGTGGGGGAAACCCACCGCCCCACCATCCCCCCATAAAATCGGGGCGGGACCTCCCCAAGCCAATTGCTCTCCCTTAAATCTTCCGGGTATGAAATCAGAGGCGGATAGCTCGCTGCCATGGCGTCAAGGCCGCTCAGACCTTTTTTAAAGGTTCCACCCACTCTGCTATGAAGGTGCCGGATGCGGCGCAGCTGGCGGACCCGGCGCGAGAATACCTGTCCCACGGTCCCGGGTTCACAGAGGCCTTCCGCGAAAGCGAGGGCTCGATCAAGGGCCATGCCGTGCTCACGCCCCTCCTTTTCGGATGCGAGCAGTTCTGATTCCCAATCGCTATCCTGGCGTCCCTTGGCGACCGGGCGGCTGCCCGCCACCACGTCCATCACCAGACGATCATGGAGGACTTCAAAAACATTCTCTGGTCCCGTCCCCATGGAGGCCATTCCTCCGGGCAACTGCAGAAAGTGGGCTACCGCCGCACCGGGTTCCGCCCCCAAAAGCAGTGCTGCCAGATCCAAAGGGTCCTTTCCATGGGGTGGCATCCGGGAGAAACGGCGGGTTAGGATGATCTTCCCGGATCGCCCCCGTGTAAGGGAGACAGCGCGTTCGACGCGTTTCAAAAAGGCGCTCTCGGTTTCGCTCTCCCAGGCCGCCCATCCATCGGTGATGGGCAAATGCCCAGGCAGGTCCATCTGGGGCTCCACGTAATCAAGCAGGGACCCTGGCGATCCAGCGGTAACCCGCGCGTTTTCCTCATCCAGTTCGATCTCCAGGTCTGGAAGAATCACCACCCCTTTCAGGCCGCTCTCCGCCTGCGAGTGTTCCATCAGATGGGGGCCGAGTAGGAAGAATGCCCTTGAGTCCAGATGATTCCGAAGGGATTCGAACCAAGCCCTCTCGATCGGTTCTTCCTGGCCTCCCACAGATGAGGGACAGTGCGTCTGGTTGCCCTCAGGCAGGTGCAGCACACGCCCAGGCCGTCCAACCCAGGCCTTTCTTTGCTCCCCATGCAACAGGAGATAAACCCCTTGGCCGTCTCTACGGATGGCCCGCGCTAATGAAAGGGCCCTTGCCAGGATCGAAGTCGATGAATCACCCGGCCTCACCGCAGGAAATCCCAGATTCCCCTGGCACGCTCCCGGCGCATGGCCAGCACTCTTGGATCGGCGGATACGCCTCCCCGGCCAGTCGTTTTGTTGATATCCAGGATCACCAGCTCGCCCTCGTGAATAAGGTAGTCGATCTTCCCGTAATCGAGGCCTGCCTTCTGGCGAAAGTCCAGGATTGCTTGAGTCGGCTCTATCTCTTGGATGACCTTCTGGCTTTTCCCAACCACGACCGGGCTAGGAGAGCCTAGCCGTACCGTGGTGTGGGCATTCCCGAGGAAATGACAACTCCGGGTGAAGTACCACCCACCCTCGATCTCGGGAAGAAATTTTTCTACCACCAGATATGGATCCTGAAAATATTCGGGCGGAATCGTGGAAGGATTTTCGTAGACCCGGTAGTCCAATTGGCTCCTGAGGCGGAAAGGGTAGAGAGGCGGACCGAATTCCAGCTTGACCCCCCGGCCTGCATATTTCGTTTCCGGCTCCCCACCGCAGTTGAGGTCGGATTTAACGATGCAAGGGCCTTCCCATCCATCGCCAGGGCGCACGAGTTGGGCGCTGAACGAGGATTTCCGGATGTCCTTGACCCGACCGTTTACTGCCACAGGATATCGGTCCGCAAGCGCAAGGTATTCGTCAGGGACTACCGAGAGATCGACATGAAGGAACAGGAGGTCGGCGGGTATGGCCCCTTGGGGGCCTGAAGCGATTTTCACTTCGAGGCCTTCTTCCATCCACACTTGGGCGAGTTCTTGGATGGCCCACACCGAAAGATCGTTCAGCACTGTTCCCGCGCACATCAAAACGAGAATCCGCGGCTTGGCCATGATTATTCAAACTCCAGATCACAAACACCAGCTGTGCGCACTCTTCACCAGCGGCGCTGACGAGAGTCCACTCAAGAATTGGGACTCGAATGCCCCGACCCAGCTCGTGATTTTCTTGATTTAGGTTGCTTGAAGCAATGCTTATTTACCATAGCGAAGTTTGTCGTCCCATGCCTAGGTGGAACCTACGAGTGGGGTGATCGGGCCTCGCAGTAGGGTTCATTTGAAAATTGCATCCTCATTCAAATGAGGCCGGCAGTGCGCCTTTGCGCTTGAGCTCCTGGATCTCCTCATCTCCATCGTCAAGCAGGCGCTCCCAGTTCCCTGGCCGGTAGCCCAGGCTTCGGGCTGCGGAGATCAGAAGGCTCTGGCCCGGTGAGGGCCGTTGGGGATCGAGGCTGTAGGCAAAGTCCTGGTAGGCCTTTTCAGGATCGGTGAGGGTCCACCCCATGCTTATGAAAAGTTGGATGGCGTCATCCAGGAAAAGAGCGTTGATGAGGTTGTGGTGCAGCAATAACACCTGGGGAATGTCCCGTCCGAAAAGCCTTCTGGAAAGATCCCGATAGGCTTCGGCCCGCTGCCGCAGATGCGCCAGGTACGTCGCGCGGAATAGCGTCAGATCGGCATCTGGGCGCTCAGTCAAAGCGCTGGCCAGTGCCGAATCCAGGCGCCAATCCGATGTATCCAAGGTGACGTAGGCATTGCGCATCGCCTTGGTTTTCAAAAAGGCCTTCATGCCGTCGCGTTTTTCGGGGGTATCCCCTTCCCGCAGAAAGGTGAAGCGGAACCATGGCTTGTAGCCGGGCAGTGCGCGGATGGCAGCGTCGCAAGCCAGGATCTCGTCCTGATATTGCTTCAGCGTGGTGGCCTTCGCGTTGAGATCCAAATGCGTCACTGTGTGGTTTCCGATGGCCTGGCCGGATTCGCCCCAGGCCTTCGCCAAGGCCAATCCCTCAGGGCGGTCGGCGCCGTTCCCAAGGGTCACGAAAAGAGCCGCTTTCACCCGATGTTTTTTCAGGGCAGCCAACAGCGCCGCGTTCCGGTCCTGCGGGCTCATGCGCGGCGTCACCTTCAACTGGGGCCCATCATCGAAAGTGAAGGCCACGGACTGCGGAAAGGCCATGGCGTTGAAACAGATGCCCATCGCCACGAATCGCGCTGCGGTTGCGGGTTTCATAGAAATCCTCCGGGACAATACGTGTCTTAAGGCCGCTGTTTTTACCTCGGCTGAAGCTCCGTGGTCAAGTGAACCACGAATTACATCTTGCAATGTACATTTATTATCGTACATTAAGCATCGTACTTTAAGGAGCGTCCATGGCGATTTCCCATCCGGCCCCCAAGCCGACCGAAGCTGAAGTCGGCATCCTCCAGTTGCTTTGGGAATTGGGGCCCAGCAGCGTCAAGGAGGTCTATGCCCGGGTGGGCCAGGAGCGAGCCCTGGGCTACACGGCGGTACTGAAACTCATGCAGACCATGCTGGACAAGGGCCTGCTGGAACGCGATGAATCTGAACGGGCCCACCGCTACTGGCCTGCCCAGGCCAAATCAAAAACCCAACGCGCGTTGCTGGGGGATTTCGTGAACAAGGTCTTCGCGGGCTCTGCAGGGGAATTGGTCCAAATGGCCCTGCAAGGCCGCAGGCTGAGCCCTGAAGAAAAGGCCAGTTTGCATGGACTCCTGAAGGAGAAAGTGAAATGAGCTTCCTGGACCTCCAAGGGCTGGCTGCAGACCTGGGTCTGGCCCTTTTACACTCGCTCTGGCAGGTTGCTTTGGTGGCGGTGGCGCTGTGGAGTCTGCTCACCCTATTGCATCGGGCTTCACCTGGCTTTCGCCATAACCTCGCGCTTCTAACGCTCACCCTCGCCGTGCTTTGGCCAGCGACAACCTTCCGCCAGGCGCGCATGGCGCGAAGCATCCGCACCGTGGCCATCTCGCGCGGGCCGCACTTCATCGAACCTTTCGCTTCCCCACCGGCTACAAGCAAGTTGAAACCCGGCTTTGCCAACCGGGTGGCCACGCTGTCTCAACCCGCGCTTCCCTGGCTTGCGCTCCTGTGGGGATCTGGCGTGACGCTCCTTGGACTGCGTTTGATGGGCGGTTGGCTGTGGCTCCAGCGCCTTCGGAAATCCACCGCGCCCGTCCCGGAATGGGTGTCGGAAATAGGCGTGGATCTGGCCAGACGCATGGGTTTGCGCCCCCCCGCGCTGCGAATAGCGGAAGGCATCACGGGGCCGTTCAGCCATGGACTGTGGCGCACCATGGTGGTGCTTCCCGTGGCCTGCCTGGGGCAGATGGATGCGCGGGCCCTGGAGGCCTTGCTGGCGCACGAATTCGCACATCTGCGCCGCCAGGATTTCTTGGTGAATGCTCTTCAATCGGTGGCGGAGTTGCTGCTCTTCCACCACCCCATGGCCCACTGGATATCCGCCACGGCGCGGCTGGAACGCGAGCGCTGCTGCGACTTGGCGGCGGTGGCGGTCTGCGGCGACGCCCGATTCTACGCTGCTGTGCTTGACCGGTTGGATGATCTACGCCCATCTTCCGGACTTTCAACACCCCTGGCCACGCCGGGCCGCCCATCACTGGCACTTGGAGCCTTAGGAGCACCCCTCATGATCCGCATCCGTCATCTTCTGGGCGCCAGCGCCCGTCCCTCGTTTCCCGCGCTTATAGGCGCCGCGGCGGTACTGGCAGGCCTGGGCCTGGTGGCCGCTGCACCCTTTCAGGATGGCTTGAACCGCCCCGCGATTCTCGTGCCCGCCACAATGCTGAAACAAGTGGACGCCGCAGCCGTCGCCGAAGGCATTGATCCCGATCTCATGCGCGCCATGATCCAGTGCGAGAGCGCCTACAATCCTGCGGCAAAAAGCCGCATGGGCAGCATGGGCCTGATGCAGCTCATGCCGCAGACAGCCGCGCGCTTTGGCGCGAAGGATCCCTGG
>JANYJQ010000102.1 GCA_025358435.1 Holophagaceae bacterium | reverse complement strand
CACCTGTTCGATCTTGGAGAGCAGCGCGTCCGGCGCATCCTCGAAAAGCAAATGGGCTTCGTCGAAGAAGAACACGAGTTTCGGTTTTTCTGGATCGCCCACTTCCGGCATCCGCTCGAAGAGTTCCGAAAGCATCCAGAGCAGGAAAGTGGCGTAGAGTTTCGGCGACGTGATGAGCTTGTCCGCCGCCAGGATGTTCACCATGCCGCGGCCATCCGGGCCGGTCTGCATCAGATCGTCCAGATCAAGGGCTGGTTCACCGAAGAAGTGCGTCCCGCCTTCAGTCTCCAACTCCAGCAGGCCCCGCTGGATGGCTCCGATGCTCGCCGCGCTGACATTGCCATATTTGGTCCGGAAGTCAGCGGCGTTGTCGCCTACGAATTGCAACATCGACCGCAGATCCTTGAGATCCAGCAGCAGCATCCCATTGTCGTCTGCGATCTTGAAGGCCATGGACAACACGCCTTCCTGGGTGTCGTTCAGGTTCAGCATCCGCGAAAGCAGAAGGGGCCCCATGTCGCTGATGGTGGTGCGAACGGGATGTCCGGCCTGGCCGAAGAGATCCCAGAAGGTGACCGGACAATCCTGGAACGCGAAGTCCGGCGTACCCAGCGCCTGCAACCGCTCGGTGATCTTCGGGTTTTCCGACCCGGCCCTGGCCATGCCGGAGATGTCGCCCTTCACGTCCGCCATGAAGACCGGCACGCCGATGGCGCTGAAACGCTCCGCCATCACGCGCAAGGAAACGGTTTTTCCGGTGCCCGTGGCGCCCGCGATGAGCCCGTGGCGGTTGGCCATGCGGGGGAGGATCTCCAAATCTTCAGTGCCTTTGGCAATGATGAGAGGCTTGGTCATGACGACTCCGGATGGTGGTCAATAGCTTTCAAGGAAACCGGATCAGTATCCTGTCATGCCCGAATCGAAGGCGGTAAGAGGTTTCATTCCCACTCGCCGAACAAGCCCAGTTGGACGCCGGCCTGGGGATCTGAAGGGATGGGAAAATCGGCTGCAGCCGCCCAGGGCTGCTCGGGATTGAAGGGGCCCGGCGGTGGCATATCAGGCGGGAGCCAGCGAAGAGCTGGTATCGCTGCGAGGCGTGCCAGCAGGGCTTCGGCGGCCCCTTCGCTGGGTACGGCCGGCACCCGCAGAAGCGCGATGGGCGGATGCTGCAACAGGTCCCGCAGTGCAAGGGGGAAGGCGGCGCGCGATTCCAGGGGCGAGGGGACGCGGGCATCGGCGCCGAGCCCTGTGGTGAAACTCGGAGGTGCCGGTGGTAGCGCCAGGCTGTTGCGCCAGGGGAGACCCTCCCGCATGGCCTGGAGCCCCAGCAGGTAGGCCACCTCCGGATCATGGCAGGGGCCTACCTGGACGGAGGATTTGAGTCGCGTTTCAAGAACCCGCACGAGGTCAGCCAAACCTTCGGCCGCGGCTTCCCAGGTGCCGCTTGCGCCCTGGAATTCCGTGCCCCCGAGGATCCCCACTCGCCATCCGCATCGCTTCCGCTGGAAGGGCAGGGCTGGGGGCCAGACTCCTTCGGCCATGCGCAGGCTGAAGGCCCGCTCCAATTCAATCTGGATGGCCTCCAGATTCGCCGCGATGCCCTCGGCATCAAGCGAGGAGAGGGCCCCCAAAGGCAGCAGCAGCTCCCCCCAGAGGAAACCCGGCACCACCTCGTCTGAAGCGCTCAGCAGAGCCGTCTCTCCGTGGGGCACGTGGCCGAAATCAGGAAGGGACCAGGCTTTTCCCGCATCGGGCACCCAGCCAAGGGCTCCATGGCGCCAGAGATCGCCAGCCAACCCTGTGGGCATGTCCGGCCCGTGGATCCAGCCCCGGAAAATGCCCTGGCTGAAATGCTTGGCGGCCGCTTCGCGCAGGTGGAGGGAAATGCCGGACAGGGTGCTCAGGGCTTCGAAGAATCCGGTGTGGGAATCGCCCCCCAGCACCTGCAACCAGGATGGTTCTGCATCCCACACGAGCGCAAGCCCGCCGGGCAGCAGCGAGGTCATTTCATTGAGAGCCCTCAAGGCCATCCAGGGGGACAAAGGCGCCGTGGGAGCCACGCACTCCAATACCCGGGTGCCTGTCCATCCCGCGTAGGGTGTGTCGATGGCGCACCGTATAAAATAGCCCTTGCCTTCCGTCAGTCGCACGGGACCTCCGGCCGAGCGCTCAAGCCCCCCGGGCAAGCGCCCAAGCCCCCTGGCCAAGCACCCTGGCCCTCCGGGGCGAAGACAGGCCGTCCTGCGCCGCCCGGGGCGAAGGCCTGGTTCCAGCGGCTCCTCAATCGTTGCGCCGATTCTTCGGCAGCGGCCACTTCCGTTCGGCCCAATAGCCGCAGGCCCAACCAGGTGGCGGCCAAGGTACAGCCGGTGCCGCGCCGTTGGCCTGGTAAACGGGGTGATGCTGGCAGAGGAGCGATGCCCTCGCAGGTGATCCAGAAATCCTGGATTTCTTGGCCGGGGGCATGGCCACCCTTGAGCCACACAGCTCGAGCGCCCCGCTCCAGCCAGGGGCGGGCCAGGAGTCCGACATCGGCGCTCTGGATCTGATCCGGGGGAAGGCCCGCGATGGCTGCAGACTCGCCCCGATTGGGGTTTACGATCCAGCCGCCATCCTTGAGGAGGACATCGGCCATGCGGCGCAGATCTGCCCCGTCGTGCAGGCCTATTCCCGCGGAGGGGGCCAGGATGGGATCCCAGATCCTGATCGGGGGACCAAGCGCTCTTAAGGTGGCCGCAAGCCGCCGGAAAGTGGATTCATCCAGGGCAGCCATGCCCAGCTTTACGCCCCACCTTCCAACAAGGTGCGGCCCCAGAGTCTCGATCCGCTTCACCGGATCCAGGGAGGGCGCTTCGATAAGCTGGCAAGCCAGGCCGTTCTGGAGGGTTTCGGCGGTGGCTACAGCCATGGGATGAATACCAAGGGCGCTGAGAGTCATCACATCCCGCAGCAGGCCTGCCCCAGCGGATGGATCCATGCCGCCCAGGCAAAGGGCGATCAAGGGCGTGGGCTTCGGAAGCGGCGGACTGGTCATGCGAGCCCTTAAGAATGACATCGCTGAGGCCGGGATCGACAGGAATCGTGCATCCATGGGCTTTCACACCACGGGTCGGCCCGCATGCCACGGACTGAAGGGCTTTTGGGTGCCTGCCAGGATGCTCAATCCAACAGTAGCAGTATTTAAGGACGACCTATAGGAACAAAGCACAAGCGGGGTGGAATTTTGCTTTTCTTGCCGTGGAACAAAATTTAGAGACTGTAAAACAGTAATAGATAAAAAATTCAGCCCACCGAAGTGGGCTGAACAACATCACCAAGTTTCAGGAGATAACTGCGATTTCGGGTATTACTTCTTCTTTTTACCGCCCTTGCCGTTCACGTCGTCAGCAAGCTTTTTGCCCGGCTTGAACTTCGCGACCTTCTTCGCGGCGATCTTGATGGGCTTGTTGTCCCGTGGATTGCGGCCCGTGCGAGGTCCGCGGCTCACCGTCGAGAAGGTTCCAAAGCCCACGAGGGTGACTTTGTCGCCTGTGCGCAGGGCGCCGGACACGCTGGAAATCATCTGATCCAGGGCTGCAGCAGCCTGGGCTTTGGTGATTCCAGCCTTGTCCGAAATGGCGGTGACCAGTTCGGCTTTGTTCATGTAATACCTCCAAAAATGGGGACATCAGTCCCCGGGTAAAGGAAATCGGAATCACCCCACCATGAGATGTCCCGGTTCCACTAGCTATTCAGTTGGGAAGGAGCTTGAAACCCTTGTGGTTCCTATGTTTTCGCTAAACATCAACGAAGGTACGGCCAGGATGTAGTGATGTCAAGGGTTTTCAAATAATTATTTTCGCGATCAAGCATGTATAGCAGTTCTAGAGCATCGCTAGTGGCCTGAAGAGCCATTATTCCTGAGTCCTAACTCATAGAAAATAAGCAGATGCACTATTGGTGGGCCTTCAGGAAGCAGCAGTGTTCCACAGCAAAGTCGCTGCAACGTTCCACGGATTCATGACTGCGGGAAAGCCCTCCAAGCCTACAATGAGGCCATGCCCTTTCCTTTCTTCCTGCGCCTGGCCTACGTCGGCACGAGCTTCTATGGATGGCAAATCCAGACCACCTTGCGGAGCGTCCAGGGTGAATTGTGGAAGGCACTTCAAGCCCTGGAACCCGGCGCGCCCATTCCCCAGGGAACCGGCCGAACGGATGCAGGAGTCCATGCCAGGGCCCAGGGAGTGTTGGTCGTTGCTGAGCGGGATTGGGACCCTTACCGCCTGATGGCGGCCCTTAACGCCCATCTGCCGGCCGATGCCAGGGTGATGTCCGCGGAGATGGCCCCCATCGGCTTCTTCCCCCGCCACCACGCCGTGGCGAAGCGCTATGTCTACAAGCTTCAGGAGGGGCCGGCAGCGGATCCATTCCTGCTGGACCGGGTATGGCATCAATACGGGAAGGAGCCCTTGGACAGGCAAGCCATGGCCCAGGCAGCAGCCTGCCTGGTGGGAGAACATGATTTCTCCAGCTTCCGTTCGGCGGAATGCTCAGCGAAAACGGCCGTGCGCATCATATACAAGGTCGAGCTTGCGGAGCGCGGCTCCGCGCTGGATCTGGTTTTCGAAGGCAACCGGTTTTTGATGCATCAAGTCCGCATCATGACCGGAACGCTTGTGGATGTGGGTCGCGGCAGAAAATCGCCGGAATCGATGGCTGCCATTCTTGCAGGGCGGGATCGCCGGGGCTCCGGCATCTCGGCCCCGCCTCAGGGTCTTTATATGGAAAAGGTCTGGTATCAGCGCCGCTGGGGGATCGGCGATCTAAGCCCATGGCCAGAGCCGGCAGAAGGGCATTAGGCTGTGGGCGTTGGGCTGTAGGCACAATGGCCACCTTCAACGAGTAACGCACCGGGTCTAACCTTTGACCGGCCTGCGGCCTTCCATGGCGCGGCTCAGGGTCAGGTCGTCGGCGTATTCCAGGTCGCTTCCCACGGGCAGCCCCATTCCGATTCGGGTGACCTTCAATCCCAGGGGCTCCAGGACCCTCGCCAGCCAGGCGGCCGTGGACTCTCCGTCCATGGTGGGATTCAGCGCCAGGATGATTTCCTGGATTTCATGGTCCTCCAGGAGCTTGAGCAATTCCCTGATCTTGAGCTGGTCAGGACCCACACCGCGGAGCGGCGAGATCAGGCCGCCCAGCACGAAATAGCGGCCGTGGAAGTGGCCGTTGCGTTCAAAGCTCAAGACATTGGACGCCTCCGCCACCACCGCGATCACGGTGGCGTCGCGTTTGGGATCCCGGCAGATGGAACAGGCCGGCTGGTCTGTAAAGGCGCCACAGCGCTCGCAAAAACCCACACGATGCGCCGCCTGCGTAAGTAGATTGCCCAGGTGGTCCATGGACTGCGGCCCTTCCTTGAGAAGGTGCAACGCCATGCGTTGCGCGCTTTTGGCTCCCACCCCCGGGAGTTTTTGGAACGCTTCCACAACTGCCTGCAATGGAGCCGGAAGGTTCATCAGGCTTTCAGCCCAGGGATATTCAACCCAGCGCCCATGCCACCGGTGACCTTGGCCATGGCGTCGTCAGCCTTCTGGGAGGCATCCTTGAAGGCCGCCAGCAATAGGTCTTCGAGCATGGAAGGATCTTCAGGATCCATGGCTTCTTTCGCGATGGAGACTTGTTGCACTTCCTTGGCGCCGTTCAACGTGATCTTGACCAGCTGGCCTCCGGCCGTGCCTTCAGCGCGCAGGTTTTTCTGGGCTTCCGCCAGTTTCGCCTGCATCGCCTGGGCCTGCTTCATCAGGAACCGCATGTCCATGAGTGCCTCCGTGGGAATGAAAGTGGATCCGCCGCAGGCGGCGGGCCAGCATCAGCATGGCCCAGTATCCAGCGGGGATGGCTAGGAGGCTGAGCAGCATGCCTCCGTAAAGATATGATTTCAGCACGGGCCGGAGCATTTCGTGCATGGCCTCGAAACCGTGCCATGTGACAAAGCTCCGCCATCCGATCTCACGCCAGTGGATGGTGGATAGATCCAAGTGCATGCCCCGCCCGCGGATGAAATTGCCAAGATAGGCCGATGCGGTGGCTATGGGCACCATGGTCCAAGGGTTGTTGATGAAGGCTGCGATAAACATGAGAGGCCGATGCAGGCCGCGAAACAGCGCGCAAAAGAGCAGTATCAAGGCTGTATGCAACCCGAGCAGGGGATTGAAGGCCACCGCCAGTCCTATGGCAAAGCTCCAGGCGACATTCTCGGGGCCAAGGTCCGGATGAAGAATGTGCAGCTTGAGCTTTGCGTAAAGGCCTCGCGGGGACGCTTCCGCCACAGGCGCCCCGGGCGCTGGGCCAGAGCCATCAATCATGAGAGGCCGTGCCGATTTGAGAGATTGTCGAAGTGGTCAAAGCTGCGGTCATCCAAGGGAATCCATGTAGCCCCATCATAAACGAGAAGGGGCCATCGCCCTTGTTCCACAGCCTTGGCCGCCGTAAAGAGTGGAATTCCCAGACGGGACTCGAGCACTTCCTTTTCCAGGGATGAGGCGAAGCAGCGGGCGTAGTCTTCGCCACCGGAAAGCTCATCGGGATCGAGTCCAGGACGCAGTTCCATGCTCACGCCGCTGGCTTCCGCCAGCATTCTCAAATCCCGCGAAAGGCCATCGGAAAGGTCGATGCAGGCATGGATTTCGGGAATTTCGGCCAGGCGCGGACCCAAGCCTAGCAAGGGCTTCGGATCAAGGTGCCAGGCGATATCGGGATCAGGGCGGGAAGGATTCCACCGATCGCCGCCCTGGAGTTTCCGCAATCCCCTCAGGCTTCGGCCAAGGGGCTGATCCACGTAGATGCGATCGCCCGGAAGCACTCCGTCGCGGCGCAACCAACGCTTGGCAGATCCGAACGCAGTGATCCCTAGACCAATCCCTTTGGGCCGTCCAACCGTGTCGCCCCCAAGCACGGCGATGCCGGATGCACGCGCCGCATCCGCCAGCCCCCGCAGGAACGCCTCGAGCCAGGCCATTTCAAGATCTGGAGGAAGGGCCAGGGTGAGCGTGAACCCCAGGAAATTCGCACCTGAGGCGTCCAGGTCGGAAAGATTCACATTGAGCAGCTTTGTGCCGAGGAATTCTGGCGGATGCCATTCCGTATGGAAGTGGATGCCCTCCTCCATAAGGTCTGTTGTGACCAGAAGCACTTCACCTGAGGGTGTGGATGGGATCGCTCCACAATCGTCAGTAAGCGTCCCGCCCCCCGGCAGCAGGGCTCGGATGCGGGTCAGGATGTCTAGTTCTCGGGAGGCCACGGACCTCGATTCTCCCACAAGGTCCGTGCTTGGAGATGCCCGGGTCCTTTGATAATCTTGAAAGGTTCGCCCTATGTGGAGACGGAGGAGACAACCCCATGGCCATTACCAAGGTTTGGATCGAAGAAGGCTGCATCGTCTGCAATGCCTGTGAGGCAGAAACCCCCGATGTGTTCCACGTGACGGACACCAGCTGCAACATCATGGCCGGCGTGCGGAAAGATGGCGTCGACAGCGAGAACCGCGAAGAAATGAGCGAACTGAACGACGATGTGCAGACTGAACTGGCCGATAGCATCATCGCCGCCGCAGCCGCCTGCCCAGTGGAAGTCATCAAGTTCGAGGAAGCCTAGCAGGCTGTGTGCAGTTAGGCAGTAAACTGAAGGGGACGGCGCTTTGGCGCCGTTCTTCGCATTAACAAGCGCCCTTTGGCAGGATGAAAAATTATCGATTTATTTTTGAGGTTCCCATGCTCGACCGACTCCAGGCCGATCTCAGAGCTTCCATGCTGGCCAAGGACAGCGCCAGGACCGGCGTGCTGCGCATGGCCCTGGCGGCTTACAAAAACGAAGCCATCGCCAAGGGACTCGGGCCTCAGGGGCGGCTTGGCGAAGCGGAATCCATAACGGTTTTCAAGAGGCTGGTGAAGAGCCGCGAAGATAGCGTGGAGCAGTACGCGAAGGCCGGTTACACCGATCGTGCCGCATCCGAGCAGGCCGAGATCGCGATCCTCAAGCCCTATCTGCCTGCCATGCTTGAGGGAAACGAGCTTGAAGCCGCGGTCCGCCAGGCCATCGCAACGACCGGAGCCACCTCCAAAAAGGATTTGGGTCTCGTGATGAAAACGCTCCAAACTTCGGCCGGCGGGGCTTTCGACGGCAAAACCGCGAGCCAGCTCATCGGGTCGCTCCTCAACTGAAAAACACTACGCGGAGGGCAGCGGAAAAAGCGGAGGGTAGCGGAGAAAAAAAATTCTTTTTAACCCTTGTTTTCTCCGCTTCCCTCAGCGCCTCCGCTATCCTCCGCGTAATTTCTCTTTATTAAACGGGACAACAATGAAGCAATCGAAACTTCTCCTCCAGACCCTCCGCGAGACGCCCAAGGACGCTGATGTCATCAGCCAGCAGCTGATGATGCGGGCGGGGATGATCCACAAACAGGCGGCGGGCATCTACAGCTACTTTCCCCTGGCGCTGCGCAGCATCCGGAAGTTCGAACAGATCGTCCGCGAAGAACTGGAAAAGGACGGCTGCCAGGAAATCCTGATGCCCACGGTCCAGCCGGCCGATCTATGGGAAGAGAGCGGCCGCTGGACCTTCTATGGCAAGGAACTCCTGCGGTTCAAGGACCGCAAGGACACCTGGTTCTGCCTGGGGCCGACCCACGAGGAAGTGGTCACGGACATGGTCCGCCGCACCGTCCACAGCTACAAGCAGCTGCCCATGAGCGTGTTCCAGATCCAAACCAAGTTCCGC
>JANYJQ010000100.1 GCA_025358435.1 Holophagaceae bacterium | reverse complement strand
ATCATCCTCCTTTTTAGGAAGGCTATGTAAGCGATATCTGTTGTTCATCACCCTTCTCTGGGTCATTCCCAGGACGGTGCAATACCCCGGCTTTCGCTCCTATCCTGGCCATCCTGCTTATCCTGTAAAAACAAGAAAATTCCACAGGGCGGTTTCAAGTTCCAAGTGCAACAGGCTTGGGTGGATTAGACCAGAAGGCTTGAAAATCAAAAGCGCCTTCTGGAAGGAAAAGCTCTGCGGGGCATTTCCACCCGAGGGATTTCCTGGGGCGGACGTTCAGGGTCCAGGCGATGGTATCGAGATCGTCCTGCGTGTAGACGCTTAGATCCGAGCCCTTGGGCAAGTAATCGCGAAGCAAGCCATTGGTGTTCTCGTTGATGCCGCGCTCCCAGGGACTGTGCGGATGGGCGAAGTAGACCGCCATGCCTGTGTTTCGACTGAAAAGTTCATGGGACGCCATCTCCCGCCCTTGGTCATAGGTCAGGCTGCGCAGCATCTGGGAATCGATACGAGCGAGCACCCGGGCAAAGCTTTCTGCGGCACAAGCAGCCGTGGCGTGATCCATCTGCGCGAGCACCGTGAACAGGGTTTTGCGTTCAACCAAGGTGCCAACCTGGGATCGGTTGCGAGCGCCTTTGATGAGGTCGCCCTCCCAGTGGCCCGGGACCAGGCGTTCCGAGACCTCGACAGGGCGTTCATCAATGCTGGTCATGTTGGGGATGAGGCCGCGTCGATCCTCCCCACGCGCACGGGGCCTGCGGGATTTGTGGGATTTGCGAAGCAACTCGATGACCTCGGTGCGCAGTTCCCCTCTGGGCATTGCGTAGATGGCGGTGTAGATCGTTTCGTGGCTGATGCGCACAGGCTCTGGCATACGGGCGAGTGTGCCCCCCACCTGCTCGGGGGACAAGCCGGAGGCAAGCTTCTCAAGGACGAGCTGCCACAAGGGTGATCCAACCACCAGCTTCCTCAGCACGCGGGGCTTGGTGGCGAGTGCACGGGCCCTTGCCTGGGCATTCTGGAGGCGATAGCCACCCGTGAGGGATGGCCGACCTAGCCGACGGGGACGAACTGGAGCCTGCCAGCCGTTACGATCGAGCTCCCGTTTGATGGTCGAGGCCGCGCGATTCAAGCCTCGGGCGATCGCCCGAGGCTTGAATCCCAACTCCAGCTTCGCCTGGATCATTGCTCGTTCCTCGCAACTCAGATGGGTGTAGTGGTTTCCCATGCATCCATTCTTTCTGAGGAATGTTGCACTTGGAGATTGAGCGCGCCAACCGGCGGTAGAGACGGGAACTCTGGCCGCTGGCGAGCAGGTTCGACAGGATTTCAAGGGTGTAGTAATCCGGGTGGCTTGTCTGCGGGATGTGGAAGGCCACCATGACCAGGGGGAGCTGGGCCGGCTTCCGGACGACGATGCGGCGCTCGCCTTTCTGTTCAGGTTCGACCGTGACGACCTTGGGGGGCGCCTCGCGGGGGGCGATGGGCTCGATGTATTTCTCCGCGAGGCGGATCACCTCGCCCGTGTCCACATCGCCCACCACCACCATGGTGGCGTTGTTGGGGGCGTAGCCCATCCGGAAGTGGTTCTGGAGATCTTCCATCTTCCAGCTCTGGATGTCGCTCATCCAGCCCACCACGGGCCACATATAGGGGTGGGCGGTGAAAGCCGTGGCGTTGAGCTGTTCGTGGAGGATTCCCTGGTTCGAGTTGTCCACGCTCGTGCGCCGCTCGCTGGCGACGACCCCCCGTTCCGACTCGATCATCTTCGGATCGAAGGCCAGATCCCGGATGCGGTCGGCTCCCATTTCGAAAATCTTTTCCAGGTTGACCGCACTGGATGGGAACCAGTCCTGATAAGCCGTGATGTTCTGGGAAGTGTAGGCGTTGTTGTGGCCTCCGAAGGCCTCCATGACCCGGTCGAACTCGCCGGGACCGAATTTTTTCGCGCCATTGAACATCATGTGCTCGAAGAAATGCGAGATCCCCGTGGTGCCGGGCCGCTCATTCCGCGATCCGATGCGATAGAAGGTGTAGAGCGCCACATTTGGAATGGCATGGTCCTCTTGCACGAGGACCTTCATGCCGTTTTTCAGCATGTGGGACTTGACCTGGAAGCCCTGGGCGGCGAGGGGCTGGACAAGCAGGGGCACAGCCAGGAGCGCGGCGCGGGCGAACGTGGGACAAGCGGACATGTGGGCTCCTGGGGAGGGTGCGAACCGGGAAGGCAAGCTCATGCTACGAAGGCCCGCCATGCCTCGCAAGGCGATATTGCGATCATGGCCAGGAGCGAATAGGGAATACAAAGCTACCCAGCTCGGTGGGATCGAGTGCGATCGGACCAGATTCGGTCGACTCTGGTCCAGGTGGCCTGGGCTTGCTGCGATAGTTGAACCATGGCTTCAATCATCGTGGTGGGCGGAGGCGCGGCGGGCATGGTGGCCGCGTGGCGGGCTGCCTTGAAAGGCCATCGTGTGGCGTTGCTGGAGGCCAACCAGAAGCTCGGGGTAAAGCTTCGCATCAGCGGCGGCGGAAAATGCAACCTCACCCACGATGGCACTGTGAAGGCGATGCTTGCGGCCTTTCCGAACGATCAGGCCCGGTTTCTCAGACCATCCTTCCATCGCTTCACCAACGCAGATGTGATCGAACTCCTGCATCGCGAAGGCGTCGATACGTACGTACGGGAGAATGGCCGCGTCTTTCCGTTGGATCGACCCGGTAGCGCGGCAGCGGTGGTGGAAGCCTTTGTGGCCCTGATGCAAAAGGCTGGAGTCGAGGTCAGGCCAGGGACCCGCGCGGCTGGGCTGGAAGGAAGGGCGCCCCGCGTGGCAGCTCTCCGGCTTCAAGACGGGTCCCTGCTCCAGGCGGACGCCTTCATCCTTGCGACCGGCGGCGCGAGCTACCCCGAAACCGGGACGCGGGGCGAGGTGGCGGGTTGGCTGGAGAAACTGGGAGTGCCGACGCTTCCCTGGACGCCGGCGCTGGCGCCGATTCCACTCAAGGCATCCCATGCCGCCTGGGAAGGCGTGGCCTTCAGGAAGGGCGTGTTGAGGTTGCTGGAGCGGGAAGGAGGCCGGCGGATAGGTGCCTTTTCGGATGACATCGTTTTCACCAGGAGTGGCATCAGCGGCCCGGCAGCGCTGGAATTGAGCGGCCTGGCCGAAGCCGCCCGGCGTAAGGGACAGGCCTGGCTTGCCTACGATTTCGCCGATTCGACTGAAACGGAAATGGATTCGGACCTTCGGCATGAGCAGACAACGAACCCGCATCTATCTGCGCGGAATTGGCTTCAGCGGTGGGTTCCAGAACGGGTGGCCGAATCCCTCTGGCGCGCGGAAGGACTTGGTGATCTGCGGCTGAAGGATCTCCCCAAAGGCATCCGGTCCAAGCTGGTGGGCTGGGTCACGGCCTTTCCGCTCGGTCTGCCTGGCGTGGTTCCTCTGGAGCGTGGGGAGGTAGCCGCCGGAGGCGTGGAACGCTCAGCCGTGGACCCTCAAACAATGCGGGTGAAGCCTTGGGAAAATCTGTACGTCTGTGGCGAGCTGCTGGATGTTGACGGCCCCGTTGGGGGATACAACCTGCAAGCGGCCTTCAGCACAGGATTCGTGGCCGGGGAAAGCGTTTAGAAGGACAGGCCTGGCCGATGTTCCGCGTCACTCGACAAGTCTCACCAATCCATCCGCCTGCGCTTTTTCAAGGCTCTGCTCAAGGCAGCTCAGAACCTCGGAATCAGTCTTGATCTGGTCTGCGGCCATGATGCCGACGCTCCGGTTCCGTCCGTGGGTCTTGGCGAAGTACATGCCGGTGTCCGCCACGGAGATGAGTTGTTCCCAGGTCAGCAGGGCGGGCAGCTTTTCATCGAAGGGGAAGACTGAATATCCGATGGAGCAGGTGACTTGAATGGTCTGCCCGGTGGAAAGGTGGAATGGATGCTGCTCCACCCGCTCTCGGATCCGCTCGGCCAAGCGGGAGGGCGGTTTCCGCTCGGTGTCACGGGCCACGATGACGAATTCCTCGCCGCCCCAACGCACCACCATGTCGGGCTTGCGGGCGGTCTCGGTGAGGATTGCTGCGATCTGCTTGAGCACCTCGTCGCCGGCAAGGTGGCCAAAGGTATCGTTCACAGCCTTGAAATGGTCGATGTCCAACATCAGGATGCCCAGACTTGAGGCTGTCTTTGGGTGCGTGGGATCGGGTGTGATCCTCCAGGAACGTAAGACCTGTTCGGATTCCAGGGACATGAATTCGATGAGCGCGCGCCGGTTCCGCAGCTGGGTGAGATTGTCCCGCAGGGCCATCTCGGCCATTTCCATGCGCAAGATCACCTCTCGCCGGTAGGCCAGCGCAAGCTGCAGGGCCAAGAGCACCAGAGCTACAAGGTAGATGCACCCGAGCAACATGAAATTCTGGCTCCAGCGCGTCGAGGGACCCAGGGCCACCACCAGGGCGATGGAGCCGATATTCGGGATCACATAGAGCACATAGGTTAAAAAGCTGCTGCCCATGCTCATCAGGGCCCCGGAACAGATGCCCAGGTCGATCATGCAGAGCAAGGCCAACTCCGGGAGCTCAAGGTAGGGGTAGCTGACGATATTCAAATCGGCAAAGCCGAAAGCAATCAACGTGGATCCGGTGATGAAACCCCAGTACCGCAAGCGTGGGCTCGGCAGGTTCTTGAGCAGAACAAGACTGAGTGTGCGAAGTAGAGTCACCACGACCATGAGCATCAGCACACGGCCAATGGGAGGATGCCGCTGGATCGCTTCCTTCAGGACCGACCCTGCCACCGCCAAAACAAGTATCAGCGCTCCGAAAGCCGCCCATGCGCGCTTGTAGAGCTCATCCACGACGGCCCGTTCGAGCTCAGGTGCGAAGTGGGCCTGGCCGGGTGGGAGCTGAAAAGGGTTTCGCATGGAAACACCAGCATGATGCGACAGGTTCAGACGTTGATATCCAGGAGCAAGGTAACATCTCCAGTCACGCCTCCAGAAGAACCCTGCTCCGAACGTTAGAATACCGGACTGTGTTACAACACCTTCAACGCGTTCCCATTTGCTTGCTGTAGTTGGAGATTCTTTGGGCAGATCACCTTTTCCGCTTGGACTGGTTCTCGGTGCTCTGCCCGTGGCGTTGGCGGCTCAGAGCACGGGCATGACCACGGCGGATCTGAAAGTCATGGTGCATGACGGCGGTGGCCGACCTTTGGCAGGCGTGAGAATTTCCATCTTGAAGGAGGACATCCACGATTCCTGGAACGGGATCAGCGGACCGGATGGACAATGCCGTTTCCGCCTGCTGCCAGCGGGAAGCTACAGGGTCCAGGCCGCTGCGGCCGGGAAGCAGGCAAGGCAGCGGGCCATCACCTTGCAAATTGGCACCACTGATTCAGTGGAAATGCTGCTGGCGCCCGATGGCATGCCGGAGGAACGCCTGGTGCTGGTGGAGGGGACCGCATCGGGATCCGAACGCACCCAGGTCGCCAGCGTGGTGGACGAAACCCTTGTTTCCAGCCTTCCGATCAACCGCCGCACCTTCGTGGATTTCAGCCTGACCACGCCCTTCGCGGCGGTGGGCAATCTGCCGACTGGGAACGGCAGTCCGAATTCCGGCCTGAGTTTCGCGGGCATGACGCCGCGCCAGAATAATTTCCTGCTGGATGGCTTGGACAACAACGACCTGGGCGGAGGCGCGCTGCGGGCCAGCATCAGCCAGGAGGCGGTGCAGGAATTCCAGGTCATCAGCGGCGGCCTTTCGGCGGAA
>JANYJQ010000081.1 GCA_025358435.1 Holophagaceae bacterium | reverse complement strand
CGTGCGCCTGCGCACCCAGTCACTGCTCCCCGCGCTGATCGCTTTAAATGAAGCAGATCGGGCCAGCCTCCGCGCCCGTGTGGATCAGGCCCATGGCTGGCTTCATGAGAAGGGGCTGCGGCCCGATCAGGTAGGCTTTCCCTACCTTCCTTCACAGGTGCGGGCCTGGACGGGGAAAGCCATCCTGCACCACGTGGCAGCTCTGCTCATCGCCCCGGCCGCCCTGCTCTTCTGGCCCCCCTACAGATTCATCGGCTGGCTCACCAATCGTATGACGGATGAGGTGGATGTCGTGGGTACCTACAAGCTGATGGGAGGTCTGCTGTTCATGCCTGCTTGGGCCGCGCTGTTACTGAGCCTTGCAGCTTGGCGCTGGGGCTTTGCGGGTGCATCCGCCGTGATGGCGCTGGCGCTGCTGGCCTTCCTCAGCCTGCCGCTATCCGAGCGTCTGAAGGAAGACTGGCAGGCCATCCGGGGGTATCGCCACCGCAGGCATCCCGACGCAGTGGGTCTGTTGGAAGCGAAAGCAGAGCTGCTGGAGGCCTTCCCGCAACTTTCGGAACAGATTCCTCGTCTAGGTTGAGCCGAAGTGAAGCGGATCCCAGGAAATGGAAAGCGGGCGAAAAATCCGCCCGCTTTTGGTTAGAGCCTGCTTTTCAACTACCGCAGCGCATCCAGGAATGGGATCTTCTGGGGTTCCAGCACCGGTTCGGCAGGTCCGGCAGGTCCCGCGAGTCCCCAGTGAGCCGTATCCGCCGGATCTGCCAGACGGCCTGTGGCCAGCCAGATATACAGCTGCTTCTGGGCTGCGGCGGTAATGGCAGGGTTTATGAAGTCGAGAAGCATTGTGTGGCTCGCGGCCCCGGTGGGGGCAGTCGTCCCGAATTGGAAGAAGCCTTCGGTCGGGCCGCTGCTGGGGCTGGTGGCGGGGGCGCTGGGGGTTTTGAGGCCGGGAACGCCGTCGACAACGCCGTACATGAAGGGCAGCACGGGTGAGGTGGCGCCCGCCAGCATCACCTGGGTGAAGTTAGGTGCGATGTCATAAAGCGAACTTCCCAACACACCCCAGCCACCAAGGAAATTCCCTAGGGCATTGCCGTAGGTGTTCAGGATGGTCGTATCACCAATGGCCTCTTGCATGCAGACGCGGCCCGAGAAACGGGAAGGGGCGGGAAGGCCGCTGGGCAGAGACTTGATGGGAGATACGTCCCAGGCTGGATCAACCGAGTCCATGATGGTCTGCACCAGGAGCAGGAACTGGTCGTAATCATGGCTTCCCGGCGCGACTCCAACTTTCCGAAGGGTGTCATTGACCTGGTATTCGAAGCCGGCCTTGCCATCCCGGATGATGTAAGCCGTCTTGGCCCCAGGTGAAGAGAAAAGACCCTGGATGTTGCTTCCGCCGAGGCCGTACTGATTCGAGTTCCCCGCCATGAAGTAGGCCCCGATGATGCCGCCCAGGCTGAGGCCCACGAATTTCGTAGCGCCAGCCGTCGCGATGGGCTTGCCATAGGCAGCCGCAGTGCCCTGAAGGCTGCTGGATTTAGCGACCTTTTCAAGCCGCCAGAGATTGAAAGCGCCCTGTTGGATGTTGGTCCGGGTATTCGGGATATCCAGAAGACTCATGAAGTTAGCGCCCCACTCGGCTGAATCGGGGCGGTTGGCGTTCTCGCCATGGAGGGGAGCGTCGATGGCGAGAATGGCATAGCCTGCCTTGCAAATGGTATTGGCGGCGGTAAAGATGTCTTCCTTCTGGGAGGTGATGCCGTGCTGGTAGATAAGCACCGGGTATCCGCCAACAGGCGGGGCGGCGGCAGGGGCGATGAACCAGAAGTGCACTGTCCGGTTCACGTGCAGGAAGCCCGTCAGGGTGTTGGCATCAGGCCTGACACCTTGGAGCACGCCAGTGCCGGGGACAGGGGCGGCAGCTGTCGGGTAGTAACCAGGGTTGTAGACAGGGTGACTGCCCAGATCGGGTGTGCCGGTGAGGTTTCCAGAGGGCGGAATCGTGGCGGCAATGGCGTGGGCCACCGCCGGGTCGATATTGAGGTCGCCACTTTCAAAGGAGCCCTTGGCAGCTAAGCCGATATCCACGCGTGGTATCGCGCTCGGAAGCCCCATTGCTGCAAAAAGGTAATCGATAGAGCCCTGACCCGGACTGGGAATGGTGCTGGAACCTTTCACCTCCCAGCCCGACACCACATTGCTCCATTGGCGCGCAGGGGCTCCAGCAAAAGGTGTGCCCGGCGCATTGTTGGCCCAGGCCCAAAGGGCGCCTTCCACTGGAATCTGGGTGGTGGCGTTGTTTGCCAGGAATTGCGTGGCCACAGTGCCTGTGGTGATGAAGCGGCCGAGGAGCTTGATGTGGTTGCGGCGCTGGGCCAGGTTTTCGCTGGCGGTGCCGATGCCCGTGGCGCCCGCGCCGGCCGCAGCTTTGCCGCTGGTGTCCGCTGTGGCGCTGGCGATGAGGTCGTCCATGGTCTTGCCATAGCCCGAGAGCGCGACAACGCTCCCCAGGACCGGAATGGTGATCATCGCATTGCCATAGATCGATTGCAGACTGGCCTGGGAGGCCGCTCCGGCGATCCGGGCCGGGTTTTGAAGATCAGCCGAATCCGCGAGGTTGGTTCCCGCAGACGTGGCGTTCGGATTCACATCCGCGCCCTTCACGTATTTCAAGAAGCCGAAGGTCAGGCTCTGGCCGACGGGAAGGTTGGGGGGCGCTAAATCCTTCACGCCATCGGTCACCACATAGACATAGCGGCTGCCAGGCGTCAGGGGAAGGCGGGGCACGAGTTGGAAGGCGGCCCCAGCGACGCCCGCTGGGTTGGCGAGCGAGACGGTTTTGGGCACCACGTTTGGAGTGGGAGTCGCCGTGTCACGGTCGTGCCAGGTGAACTGCCACTCCACACTGAATAAGGCAGAGACATCGCGGAAGCCCAGGGGGGCAACTTCAGTCAGACCGGCAGTGGGTCCGGTCACATCAGGAATGACCTGGAAAACCTTCACGGTCGCAGGGATCGCAGGGGTCGTAGGGGTCGCAGGGGTCGCTACAAGGATCACTGACGACTGAAGGACCGGGGCCTGGAAGGAGAGCTTGATGGGGCTGGTGAGGCCGGAAACAGCGTTCTTGCCCCCCATTTCCGTGAGGTTGAGGAAAGCCAGCGAATCCTTGGGCGAGGGTTGGGGCACCCCGTTTACGTAGGATGTGGGCGGGACGCCAGGAAATACATATACCTTGGATTTTTCCAAGGCAGTCATGTTGGCGGGATCAGCCGGTGGTGCGTACGAGACGCCGGTCACGGTGGCGGTCGCCAGGATGTTTGGGAGAGGAATCACGCTCGCGCTCGGGTCGAAGAGCGCGTAGTTGACGTTGCTTCCGGTCGCTGGATCAGAGTCGTAGGGCGCGGGACCCTGCACCTGCAGGTTGGAACTGCAACCCACGAGCAGAAGGGCTGCGGCGCCGATCGAGCTGATCAGAGCGGTGCGGGACCGGGGCACCAAGGGAGAAATCATGTTTTCGGGCCGCTGTGACATAGGCACCTCTGGCTGGATGGAAGGGAGTTGGATGCAACTCTAGGGCTTGGAAAGGCTCAGTGGAAGCGGAAACTTCTTGGAAACATTCCGGAAATTTTTATTCTGAAACCGCGAAGACGACTTTTTCATTGCGGAAGCGATCCTTGGTCAGGAGTTTGATGACCGCGGTCATTTTGTCCGCACTCAAAGTGAGCTTGTAATGCTCGTCTTTTACCAGGGAGCCCGGCACCACACTCACCTTTCCAATCCGTTTCAAGCCCAGTTCGCTCGCGCTGATGTTGATGGTGTCGGCCGAGCGGAGATCCAGGGACTTTTCGAACACGTCGTCGCGCCAGTTCTTGCCCGCGCGGTCCTTGGCGAAAACAGGAACGATGATGACGCCCTGCTCCACCAGTTTCTTGCTGTCGCCCACGACATAGTGCAGCGAGTTGAGAAGGGCCTTTTGCTTTTCGCTGGTGGTGGTGAGCTCGGCCACGGAGGCCTGGAGTTTTGTCTTCTCGTCCGTGAGACCACTGATGTCTGATTCCAGCTGCTTCTTGCGCGTGGCCAGATCGCTGACTTCTTCCTGGAGCTTTTCCCCCTGGGCCACGGCTGTGTCGCGCTCATTCTCAACTTTTTCCCGTTCCTGCCGTTGCAGATCGCTGGGACTGATCTTGGCTTTGCCTTGGCTCACCCATGAGCCATACACGCCATTCGCATAAAAGTGGTAGACCTCGAAGCCGGGGGCCATCTTCTCCATCAGGTTCACGCGGCTCACCAGGCTGCGGGCCTCTTCAAGCGGCACGCCCTTCTTTTTCAGAAAGCGCATGGCCATGCCGTAGTGGCTGTCATTGGGACCGGTCATATCGGGCCGGGGCAGCACAGCGCGGAGTTTGGAGACCTTGTCGTTGAGATCTTTGATCTCCTTGTCCTTGTTCAGAACTTCTTGCAGGAGCGCCTGGTAGGAGCTGTTCTTTTCGGACTTGATGCGCTCTTCCAGCGCTTTCTTCTGTTCATCGGTGAGCTGCATGGTTTCGGAGTTGGGCTTGATGTCCACCCCACCCGCCTGGGCATTGATGGCTTTGAGCTTCTCTTCCTGGGTTCCGGCGACTTGCTGCTGCTGCTGGCTCAGCTTGTCGAGTTCGGCGGCCTTCTGCTCCAGGTTCTTGATCTCCTTGTCCTCGGATTTCTGTTTGAACTTGTCGCAGCCAGGAGCCATCACCAGCAGTGTCACGGCTGCGGTGGCGGCGAAAGGCGACAGTACGGCGCTGCGGAATCGGGACTGCATCATGGCGTACTCCGTTAAGGTGAAGAAGACTCTTCTGGTTATGGCTTTAGGTGAACTTAAGATAGCCCCCTGTTCAATGCAAGACAAGCGTCGTGGATGTTAAGCTGATGGGCTCCGGGGCCTCGAACCGCCACCGGGATGGGGAGTCGGCGCATGGCCACGGCAGGCAAACACTTTTTCACATCCGAAAGCGTTACCGAAGGGCATCCCGACAAGATGGCCGACCAGATATCGGATTCGGTTCTGGACGCCGCGCTCAAGGAAGATCCCAAAAGCCGCGTGGCCTGCGAGACCCTCCTGACCACGGGTCTGGTGGTGGTGGCGGGGGAGATGACCACCGAGGCCTATATCCCCGTGGCCAAGCTTGTGCGCGAAGTCGTGAAGGACATCGGCTACGACCACAGCAACAAGGGATTCGACGCCGGAACCTGTGCCGTGGTGGTGACCCTCGACCAGCAGAGCCCCGATATCGCCCTTGGCGTGGACACCGGCGGGGCCGGCGACCAGGGATTGATGTTCGGCTACGCCACCCGCGAGACGCCGGAATTGATGCCGGCGGCCCTGCAATACGCCCACAGCCTTACCCGGCGCCTGGCCGAGGTCCGCAAGGACGAAACCCTGCCTTGGCTGCGGCCGGACGGCAAAAGCCAGGTCACCGTGGAATACAACGGCATCAAGGTGCAGCGCATCGAAGCCGTGGTGATCTCCACCCAGCATGATGAGGCAGTCACCAACGCAACCATCCACGCCGAAATCGAAAAGCTGGTCATCCGCTATGCGCTGCCTGAAGAACTGATCGATGCCAACACCAAGTTCTTCATCAATCCCACCGGCCGGTTCGTCATCGGCGGTCCCATGGGCGACTGCGGTCTCACTGGCCGGAAAATCATCGTGGACACGTATGGCGGCGCGGGCCACCACGGCGGCGGCGCCTTCAGCGGCAAGGATCCCAGCAAAGTGGATCGCAGCGCGGCCTACATGGCCCGCTACATCACTAAAAATATCGTGGCCGCGGGGCTCGCGGACAAGGCTGAGCTGCAACTGGCCTACGCCATTGGTGTGGCAGAGCCTTTGAGCATCCACATTGATACATTCGGCACCGGCCATGTCTCTGACGAGGCCATCGTCAAGGCCGTGCGGCAAGTCTTCAATTGCACTCCCAAGGCCATGATAGAGGCCCTGGACCTGCGCAAGCCCATCTACCGCTCCACCGCTGCCTACGGCCATTTCGGACGGCCCGAATTCAATTGGGAAAAGATCGACAAAATGGAGGCATTGAAGGCCGCCGCGAAGTAAGGCACTGGGCTTTGGGCTTTGGGCTCTGCACCTAGAGCCCAGAGCCGAGAGCACAGAGCCTAACTTGCCCAACCCAGGCCTTCCAGGCCATCACATCCAATGGCCCCGGCTGAGGCCTTGGCAAGTTATTCCGCATGGATAGGCTGCGTTCCAAGGCCGGCAGCCGAAGTGTTTCCGGCTGCTTTGCCAGGGCTTCAGCGCAGGCCCTCACACCTTGCCCGGACTGGCAAACGAGCAGCCATTCGTGCCCGGCTTCGAGGCAAAGCCGCACCCGGTCTTCCCAATTCCATCCGGTGCACCCGCCCATCTCCAGATCATCGGGCAGGAATCTTCCCCGGACGCCCCAAGGATTCTCCGCCACGGAACCGCGATGCATGGACGCGGGCAGCGAACCGCTGCCGGGTGTTTTCAGATGGGCCACCATGACCAGGCGGTCCTCGTTGGAGAGTGCCACGAAGGGCCGCGCGTTGCGGTGGATCGTCGCATCATCCTCCAGCTCGGGCAGCGCTTTGTGGCTGTCCACCTTGGTTCCAGCAAGTCCAGGGAAATGTTTCAGGCAGCCGCGGACACCAGTGCTTTCAAGGCCATGCAGAAAGGCCCCCGCGGCGGTGGCGACGGCTGCTGGGTCGCTGCTGGCGGCTCGATTCCAAATGCCCGTTCCTTCACGTCCATCCCACAAATCTGCCACCGGGGCAAAATCCACGTTGAATCCGAGCAGCCTGAGACCGGTCCCCCATAGCCGCCCCCAGGTTTCACATGCGCTGGCGCCGCCTTGGTCCCAAAGTGTGCGGAAGCTTGGCGTCTCGCCCACCCAAGGTCTCAACCGCGAGACCGCCCCGCCCTCCTGATCAAGGGCCACCGCCATCGGAAGCTCAGCTCCCCAGCGGGAATGCAACCCGTCGAGCAGTGCCTTCAGGCGGGCGGGACCCCGCTCGGGATCAGGATCGAGGTTGCGTGAAAAGGGGATGATGCCGCCGGGTGCGAGGTCCGAAGGCACTGCCTCCGCGTCCACTCCATCGAAACCGATCCAGAGAATCTGGTTCAACCCTGACCCGCCGAACCCACCAGGCGCCTGGCGAGCATATGAGCCCGGTGCAGCCCTAGCAGAGCGGATTCCATCTGGCGCTTCCAGAGCAGGAAACTGCGATCCGAAGGGTAGAAGGAGGAGCGTCCGTCGAATCCTAGGATCAGCATCGCCAATGGCGTGTCGCCATGGCGCAAGGGCACCATGAATCCCTCGCTGTAGCCCGTATCCACCCGGCATTCCTGGGCTTCATGGACGGTGCCGAGATCACCCCAGACCGCACTTTCCGGCCAGGCTTTTTCACCGGTCTTCACCAGGTACGACCAGGTATCTGCCCCAGCATCCGGCACCAGCAGAGCCCAACCATCAGGATTGAACCGTGTTCGCAAATGATCCAGGAAGGGTTTGACCAGCTGTTCCAGGTCGATCTCATTCTGTGCGGCCAGCAATAACGCGTTGAGGCGGAGCACTTCTTCATGGAAGGCATGGAGTTCCCAAGTCCGGGTCATCACGCGGCTTTCGAGATCCGCCTGGTAATTCTCCACCTTCTTCATGAGCCGGGCATGGTCCAGCGCCCGGTCGATGACCACTTGCAGTTCAACGGTCTGGAAGGGCTTCTTGATGAAGTCATAGGCGCCTTTTTTCAGCGCGTCGATCGCCGATTCCATCGTTGCGTATCCCGTGATAATCACGCAGAGGGACGAAGGGTCTTTATCACGAATGGAACCGATCAATTCCAAACCTGAAATGCCGGGCATTTTCAGGTCGGTGAGGATGACTGGATAGTGCTTTTTGGCCACCATGGTCAAGGCCGTTTCACCGCTGTCGGCCTCATCCACCACATAGCCATTTTTGGCCAGGGCTTCGCGAAGCGTGCTCCGCACTGTTCCTTCATCGTCCACTAGAAGAATGGGCTCTGGGATCATGGGGCCTCCCGGGGTTGCGAGGTGGTTACTTCATAAACGCGGGCTTCAAGAAAAATGTCCAGCAGATTCCGGTCCAGGAGCCCCGAACGGGCTTCCTCGTCCAGGATATCCAGGCTCTCCTCCACGCTCACGGCACGTTTATAGGGCCTATCCTTGGCCACAAGCGCATCAAAGACATCGGAGATCGCCATGATCTTGCTCTGTATGGGGATTTCCTCGGAAACAATTCCCCGCGGGTAGCCCTGTCCGTTGAGCCGCTCATGGTGCGCATAGGCGATGACTGGGACATTCTCCAGTTCACCGGTCCATGGGATCCGGCTGAGAAACCGGAATGAATGGCTCACGTGGGCCCTTACCTCATCACGCTCGCCCTGGGTCAGGCTGCCCATCCGCACCCGCAGGCATTCCATGTCGGCAGGTTCCAGCAGTGGCATTACTTTGCCGCTCCAGTGCTTGTATTCCAGAGTTTCCAAGATCTCCAGTTCATTTATCTCAGACTGGAGCAGGTGCTGCGGCTCGTTGCAGCGTTGGAGCTTATCCACCAGCGCTCTCGATTCCCGTCGCTGGGCAGCCATCAACTCGTTGAAGCGATCGGGATCGAAATTCGAGCCGTTCCCCCAGGCCGACTCGAAAAGGCTCAGAGTCTGCTCCAGGTCCCGCTGGTGGAGCCGCTGCAAGAGATGGTCGAGCCGGTCGGACTTTAGCTTTTTTGCCTTCAACAAGAGATGTTCGGGCACGCCGACTTTCCCGAAATCATGCAACAGGCTTGCATAGCGGATCTCCCGCAACTGCGCCGGAGTGAAGTGCGTGGACCCATAGTGGCCGCCATCCGTGCGGTTCACGGCTTCTGAAAGCGAAACCGTGAGTTCTGCCACCCGTTCGGAATGGCCTGACGTGCTCGGGTCCCGGGCTTCGATGGCCGTGACGGAGGCCGCCACAAAACTTTCGAAAAGATGCTCGATGTCCTCTTTCAGCTTCATGGTTTCGCCGGTGCGCTCGGCCACCATTTCTTCCAGCTGGGTCTGGTAGGACTCGTTTTCCCTCAAGGTCGCATAGTGGCTCAGGGCGCGTTTGAGGCTGGCTTTGATCTCCACCAGGGTGAAGGGCTTCAGGATGAAATCGTAGGCGCCTTCCTTCAGCGCCTGGATGGCCACTTCAGTCGTGGCGTTTCCGGTCATGACGATGCAGAACGCACGGCGGTCCATATGGCGTATGGACCGGATCAGATCCAGTCCCGACTGGCTGCCGGGCAGGATCAGGTCCGTGAAGATCACTGGATAGTGCCGCTCCGACACCATGGCCAACGCCGTTTCCGCATCCGGCGCGCTGTCCACTTGGGATACTTCCGTGCGCAGAGCTTCCACCATCAGCTCGCGGAAGCCTTGTTCGTCATCAACGATGAGGATGGACAGGGGGTTCAAGGGCATTGCCTATGGGGACATATGAAATCGTTGCGTCGCAAGATTGAGCCTCGTTCAACGTGGGGTCGGAACTCCATCTTGAGCGACCCGGCCCTGCCTTGCCTTGCCACGGCAAAGATGGCCCTGCTTTCAGCATCGCCCACAAAGCGCCAATGCCATGGTTCAAAGGCCACCCTGAGTGTATTGCGCTCCTCGAAGGAAAGCTCGAATCCGAATTCAGGGGCATGGGATTTAAGCCAGGCGTAGGCTTCGGTTTTTGAAAAAGTCGCCGGAGTGAAATCTGTCTTGGGTTTTCTTAGGTCGGTAAAATCCACTGCCAACCCTGTGTGGTGTTCACTGAAACCGGGCGGGGCGGTCCACCAGGCATAGGACCGCAAGGAAATGCCCTTTTTTCTGGCACCGGATTCATAGGCCGCGCGCTGCATTTCAACCGAGCGGAATCCCGCCGCCACTCTGAGGGGAACTCCATCTTTTTTAGCCGCTTGCAGCAGATTCATGAGCGGCCCGACAGCGTTCTTGTGCACCAGCGTCTCTCCATCCAAAGCCACCAGGGCCAGTGGCGCTGGTTCGGCGTAAGGCAGATGCCGACGGCCCGCTGGGACCCGGGCGGACCGTGGCAGATTCTTTTGCATTTGGAGGATCACTGGGACGATTGGGAGCATTGTCTTGTAAAGAATGCTCCCATCGAAAACGGAAAACAGAACCACGAAAATCACTGCACCGCTTCAACCTCGACAAGCAGCTGATCATTTTGAATGCGAACATGGGCCATGCAGCCCGGTTCCAGCTTTTCCTCAAGAATCAACCTGGACAGCGGATTGACCAGCACATGCTGGATGAGCCGCTTCAAGGGCCGGGCGCCAAGCTGTTCATCAAAACCTTCTTCGGCAAGCCAGTCCAACGACTCTTCGCTGATTTCCAGGCCCAGCCTCCGCTCGGCTAGTTGGTCTTCAACTCGCTTGAGCTGAATCCTCGCCACGGCCTTCACGTCATCACGATCCAGAGTTCGGAACGTCACCACCTCGTCAATCCGGTTTAAAAATTCAGGCCTGAAGTGGGCCCTCAAGGCCTCCTGGATCTCACCTTGAGCTTGGTCCGCATGGCCGCCGGCCTTGAAAATCGCCGAGCTGCCCACGTTGCTGGTCATGATCAGGATGGTGTTGCGGAAGTTCACCGTGCGGCCCTTGCCGTCGGTCAGGCGGCCGTCCTCCAGCACCTGCAGGAACAGATCGAAGACCCGCGGATGGGCTTTTTCCATTTCGTCCAGGAGGATCACCGCATAGGGTCTCCTGCGGATGGCCTCGGTCAGGCGGCCGCCCTCCTCGTAGCCGATGTAGCCCGGTGCCGCGCCGATGAGCCTCGTGGAGTCCGCCTCGTGGGTGAATTCGCTCATGTCGATTCGCACCATGGCGTTTTCATCGTCGAAAAGGAATTCCGCAAGAGCCCTCGCCACTTCGGTTTTGCCTACACCTGTGGGGCCCAAGAAAAGAAAAGAACCGATGGGCCGTTTGGGATCCGCGAGGCCTGCGCGATTGCGGCGCAGGGCATCGGAAATTCCCACCAACGCTGCATCTTGGCCGACAACCCGCAACCGTAGGCGTTCCTCCATGTGCAACAGTTTCTGAATCTCTCCCTCCATGAGGCGGGACACCGGAATGCCGGTCCATTTGCTCACGACACTGGCGACATCCTCTTCGCTCACTTCAAGGCGCAGCATGGAGGATTCAATTTTCGAACCGGCCTCGATCTGCTTTTCCAAGGCGGGAATCTCGCCGTACTCGAGCCGCGAAGCCCGCTCATATTCGGCCCGGCCTTTGGCCTGCTCAAGTTCGATGCGAAGATCATCCAGCTTTTTCTGCTGTGCCCGGGTCTGCTCAATGGCCTTCTTGTCGTTTTCCCACTGGGCACGAAGCCGCGAGAGTTCTTCCTTCAACTCCGCGAATTCCCCGTCCAGTTCCTTCAGGCGGCCCTTGGAAATGGAGTCCTTCTCCTTGGCCAAAGCGTGGCGCTCCAACTGCAACTGCATCTCGCGGCGCTCCCGCACGTCGATCTCGATGGGTCTGGAATCCAGCTGCATTCGCACGCTTGAGGCCGCCTCATCCATCAAATCCACAGCCTTGTCCGGCAGGAACCGGTCGGCGATGTAGCGGTTGGAGAGCTGAACGGCCTCCACCAGCGCTGCATCCTTGATGCGCACGCCGTGGTGCAATTCGTAGCGTTCCTTCAGCCCTCGGAGAATCGAGATGGCGTCTTCGACGCTCGGCTCCTCCACGTACACTGGCTGGAACCGCCGCTCCAACGCCGCGTCCTTCTCGATGTACTTCTGGTATTCATTCAACGTGGTGGCGCCGATGCAGCGCAGATCGCCCCGCGCAAGCGCGGGTTTTAGCAGGTTCGCGGCGTCCATGGAACCTTCCGCGGATCCAGCCCCCACCAGCATATGCAATTCATCAATGAAGAGAATGATCCCGCCGTCGCTGTCTTCGATTTCTTTCAGCACTCCCTTCAGCCGCTCTTCGAACTGTCCCCGGTACTGGGTTCCGGCCACCAGGGAGCCCATATCCAGGCCCATCAGGCGAATGCCTTTGAGGCTTTCGGGCACGTCGTTCTTCACAATGCGCTGGGCCAGGCCTTCCGCGATGGCGGTCTTGCCAACGCCGGGCTCGCCGATGAGCACGGGATTGTTCTTGGTGCGCCGCGACAGCACCTGCAGCACCCGGCGGATTTCTTCATCGCGGCCGATGACAGGATCAAGCTTTCCAGCCTCCGCCAGCGAAGTGAAATCCTTGGCGTATTTTTGCAGCGCGGCGAATTTCTCTTCCGCCTTCTCGTCTTCAACGCGAGCACCGGCGCGGCCCTGCTTGATCGCGGCTTCCAGTTTTTTCCTGTCCAGCCCGAAGCGTTCCAACAGTTTTTTTACATCGGTGGCGGCGTTGGAAAAGGCCAGCAGCATGGCGTCCGTCGCCAGGAACCGGTCGCCAAGGCCGCGGCCCGTGTCGCTGGCCACTTCCAGGAAATGCCGGAACCCCGCTCCAAGCTGGGGTTCAGATCCACCGATGGCTTTGGGCAGTTTATTCAGCAGTTCATCCGCCCCATCCTGCAAACCTTTCATGGATTCGGGGGGCAAACCCGCCCGTTCCAGTACAGGCCTCAGTCCCATGTCCGGGGCCAGCAAGGCTTGAAAGAGATGCTGGGGCACGATTTCGGGGTGCTGATCCGACACAGCTTTGGAACGGGCAGCCACCAGGGCGTCATTGGCTTTTTGAGTGAAGGGCAACAGAGTCATGGGACCTCCGAGAATTTAATTTTAATAAAAATATGATTGCTGTCAACTAAGATTTTCTAATTTTTAATTTATAAGATTGAATCAGATCCGCACCCATTGGGCTTTTTCATGGGTATTTTGAAGACGCTCGGTATGCTCAAACTTTGTATTCAAGGCCATCGTGAACCCTTCCCCCGAAGCCCAGGACCTGAACAAGCGGCTTTTGGCCGAGGCTCCACAGGTCTTCGAGGCCCTTTCACTTTTGGCCCGCCGAGCTTATTTCCCGAAGGGTATTCCCTACCAAGCTGGCCAGGCGGCGGGATGCGCCATCGACGCCACCATCGGCCAGATCACGGACGGTCATGGCAACCCTATACCCCTGGCCCGCCTGGGTGAATTACTGGAAGGGCTCAAGCCGAAGGATGCCTTTCTATACAGCCCTATCCAAGGGCGGCCCAAGGCCCGCCAACTCTGGCGCGAGAAACTGGTGAAGGAAGATGCCCGTATCGAATGCATCGGCCTCCCTGTTGTGACGGCAGGTATCTGCCACGCCATTTCCATGGCTGCGGAATTGTTCTTCGAGCGCGGCGACACCCTGCTGCTGCCAGACCTCTACTGGGACAACTACGAGCAGATCTTCGGCATCAGCCAGTATCTGATGGAAGAAGAACTTCTGGATCCACGCCACGACGAGAGTTTTGAAGCCATGCGGCAGATCCTGGAGCGCCGCTACCGCATCTTGAAAAACGCGCTTTCCAAACCCACCGGACAGTGGATCGTCTATCCCTTCAACGCCGGATGTTTCTGCCTGCTGGAACTACGTAGTGGACTGCATGCCGAAGACGTCCGCCAGCGCCTGATCACCGAGGAAAGTGTCGGCGTGGTCAACCAAAGCGATCGGCATATCAGGCTGGCCTTCTGCTCACTCAGAGAAGCAGCCATCGAACCGCTCGTAGCAGCATTGGAGAGGGTTTGCAGGAAAATGAAATAACTACGCGCGCATCCTTGCCCCGGAATCGCCGGAAGGCGATTGTCGAGAGGGTTTTGAAGGTAGGATCAAACGAATTGTCCGGTCCATGCAAACCCAATAGTCTCTTCGCCGCCTTCTTTACCTTCCTCACCTTCGCGTAGTGCTTTTTTTCTCCAGGAACCCATGTCCACCCCGATGATGACTCAGATCGCGGGCCTCAAGCGCGAGGCGGGCAGCGCGATCCTGCTCACCCGCATGGGGGATTTCTACGAGATTATCGGGGAGGATGCGGTGCTCGCGGCGCCGGTGCTGGAAATCGCGCTCACCGCGCGGGGCAAAGGGACCGACACTGAGATGCCCATGTGCGGTGTGCCTCATTTCGCATTGGAAAGCTACCTGCCAAAACTTCTGGCGGCGGGCTTCAGCGCTGCCATTGCCGAACCGACCGCGAAGCCAGAAGAGGTAAAAGGACTGCTGCCCCGAGCTATCCAACGCATCATCACGCCCGGAACCTGGCTGGATGATGATGGGCGATGGCTGGCCTCGGTGCACCGCATCGGGTCTGCATGGGGCATCGCGCTGTTGCAACTCGCCAGTGGCCAGATCAGAGTGTTGCCAGGCGAAGGTGAAGCCTCTTTGGCCGCCACACTGGAACGCCTCGCGCCCCACGAGTTCCTGCTGCCTGAAGACGCCGAACTACCCGAGAAAATCGAGATCACCACGCAGCGGCTTCCCGCATGGAGGTTCGAGACCTCCCGCGCCACGCAGCAGATCCTGGCCTTTTTCGGGTGGCAGCATCTGGAGGGCGTGGGGCTTCACCTCTACCCCGCCGCCATCGGCGCTCTGGGAGCGCTGCTGGACCAGATCGAGATAACCCAGAAGGGGCGCCCCGCACATCTCCAGGGGGTGTCTCTCGAACTTGGCGCCGCAGGTCCGCTGCTGGACGCCACCAGCGCGAGGCATCTGGAACTCTTCGTCAACACGCTGGATGGAAGCAAGCAGGGCAGTTTGCTCGCACTTCTTGATCAGTGCCGCACGCGCATGGGTTCCCGCTTGTTGCGGAGCTGGCTCGAACAGCCGTTGAGGGAAAACGAGGCGCTGGAACGGCGCTGGTCACAGGTCGCATGGCTGACGGAGGATGGCCACCGGGACCCGCTGCAAAAACTGTTCGCCCGCGTGCCGGATTTGGACCGCCTTCTGGGCCGCGTCGCGCTGGGCCTCGCCACACCCCCGGAATTGGCTCAATTCCGAGATGGCCTGGCAGCATTGCAAGGCCTGCCTTCCCTGCTCCGGGATCGAGGCTGGTTCGGGGACGCGGAGGATCTTGGCCTCTGGCCAGCCTCCACGCCGCTTTGCTCGGAATTGATGGAGGAACTCCAGCGCTGCCTGGAAGCGGCGCCCTCGCTCGACATCGAAAAAAGCGGTGTCATCCGGGATGGCGTGGAGGCTGAGCTGGACGCAGTCCGGCGCCTGGCCCGGGATGCAAAACAGGTGATGCTGGAATTGGAAGAAGAAGAGCGTTCGGCATCGGGAATCGGCAGCCTGAAGATCAAATACAACCGGGTGTTCGGTTACTACTTCGAAATCACCAAATCCAATCTTGCGGCGGCTCCGCAGCATTTCATCCGGAAGCAGACCCTGGCCAACGCCGAGCGCTTCACAACCGAAAAATTGCTGGCTTTCGAGCAGCGGCTGGTGAGCGCAGAGAGCGACCAAGTCCGCCTGGAGTCGATCCAGTTCAAGCGGCTCCTCAATCTTGTGCTTGCGTCCAGGGCAGAAGTCATCGCGCTTTCAAGAACCGTCGCTTCGCTTGACCTGCTTTGCGCCTTCGCGGAGCGGGCCCGGCACAGCGGCTGGGCGCGGCCTGAGCTGAGCGATGCGCGGGAGTTGATTCTCGCGGGCGCTCGCCACCCCATGCTCGAAGCGAGACTCGGCCGCGAATGCATCCCCAACGATCTGAACCTTGGACAGACGCAGAACATGGCCGTGGTGACCGGCCCGAACATGGGTGGTAAATCCACGTTCCTGCGTACGGCGGCCCTGCTGGTGGTGTTGGCGCAAACCGGCTCGTTCGTGCCCGCGGAATTCATGCGCTTTGGCATCACGGACCGCATTTTCACACGCATCGGCGCTTCGGATTTCCTCGCCAAGAGCCAATCCACCTTCATGGTCGAGATGACGGAAACCGCAAGGATCCTGAACCAGGTGACGCCCGCGAGCCTGGTGATCCTGGATGAAATCGGCCGGGGAACGAGCACCCGCGATGGGCTCGCCTTGGCCGAAGCCATCGCGTTGCATCTCCGCGATCTAAAAGGCGGTGAGCCACGCACGCTTTTCGCTACGCACTTTTTCGAGATGACGAAACTGGCCGATGACCCACGAATCCAGAATCTCCATGTGGAAGTACAGGAGTGGGAAGATCAGCTCCTGTTCCTCCACCGGATCGCACCGGGTCCTGCGGATCGCAGCTACGGAATCCAGGTCGCCAAGTTGGCGGGTCTTCCTCGCTCTGTCATAGCAAAGGCACAAAGGCTTTTGGTGGAACCGGGTGAAGATGCGCCTGTGTCCCGATACCAAGCACCCCTTCCCGCTCAACAACCTCTCCTGCCCATGTTCGAACCCGCAAACGATCCACTGCGAGAGGAATTGGAAGCACTCGACCTCAAGCGGATGACCCCCCTGGAAGTGATGAACTGGGTGGCAGCCCGGCAAAGCTGCAACGAAGACTGATCAGTCGAAGATTGCAAGGCTATCGAAAACTTCCTGCATCCGGTTCAGCACTGATCGGGCTTCACGCCATTCTCCATTGGTGGCATGCGTCGCCAATTCCGTGGCCTTCTGCGCCAAGCCACGGGCACCGACCATGGCGCTGGCGCCCCTGATGCGATGGGCCTGGCGGGCCAGCGAGTCCTGGTCCTTCAGGTCAAAGAACTGGGTCAAAAGCTTCAGATCAGCCTTGGTGGCTGATCGAAAATCCTCCAGGATTTCGAGCGCGGCCAACGGATCATTTCCACTCAGGGCCAGTAATGCATCGTTATACACGGGGATGGATGGTTCCCTCGGGGGAGCCAGCGGCTTCGGATCCTCCCGGAGGGATTCCAGGCTCCTGGGCCGGGGCAACCACTGCAGGTGTGGCAACCATTCCCGCAGCTTGGCCACCAGCACGGGGATACGCACGGGTTTCGTCAGGTAGTCATCCATGCCGAGTTCGATGCAGCGTTCAGCCTCACCCTGCAGAACATTGGCGGTGAGCGCGATGACCGGGGTTCTGGCCAGCCCCTGCTCACGTTCCCACTGGCGGATGGCAGCGGTTAGCTGGTGGCCATCCATGCGTGGCATGTGCAGGTCAGCGAGCACCAGCGCGTGGCGCCCGGTCTTCCATTGTTCGAAGGCATCCAGCCCATCCTCGGCCACCTCCAACGCAAAACCCGCCAGATTCAACTGACGGGTGAGCACCGCCCGGTTTGTCGGATGGTCTTCGGCCAGAAGGATGAGGCTCCGCTCCGCAATTGCTTCTTCCAGGCTCGGCTTGGGCCTGATGAACCGGGTGGTTTTCCTTCTGTCCAACGGCTCCATCTTTACGATTTCCGTGGCATCGCCGATGGGAAGCGTCACCGTGAAAGCCATGGTGGTGCCTTCCCCCACAGCGCTCCGCATGGTGATCTCGCCCCCCATTAGCTCTCCGAGATGGTGGCAGATGGCCAGGCCCAGTCCGGTGCCCCCGAAGCGGCGGGTGGTGCTCATCTCCGCTTGGGAAAATGGCTGGAAAAGTTTTGCCTGGTTTTCTTCGGATACTCCGATGCCCGTGTCTTGGACTTCAAATAGGAGACGGTCGGCATGCTGCGTGGATTCGATGCACCGGACCCTCACCGCGATGTGGCCTTCGTGCGTGAATTTCACGGCATTGCTTAAAAAATTATTGAGGATCTGCTGCAGTCTCATCGGATCCGCTTGATGAGCCGGGTTCAGGGCATGGCTTGTGTCGATGAGAATCTGGAGCCCTTTGCTGGAGGCGGTCTGTTTGAAATTCGCGACCGAGGCTTCCACCAGATTCAGGACTGAAATCGTCTCGGGCGCCAGATCCAGCTTGCCTGCCTCGATTTTCGAAAAATCGAGGACATCCCCGATGATCTGCAACAGGTTCTGCGCCGAATGATGGAGGATGTTCACATCCTGGCGCTGTTCTTCATCCAGGTTTCCCATGGAGAGAACTTCGATCATTCCGTTGATGCCGATGAGAGGGGTACGCACCTCGTGGCTCATGGCCGCTAAAAAAGCGGATTTCGCTCGATTCCCGGCCTGGGCTTCGGCCTCACGCTTCCCCAGGCGGTGATTCGCCTCCCGCAACTGGTCCACGGTGGCCCACAGTTCCGTTTCATACCCGATGAACGCGCTCCGCATATCAAGGAAGGCCTCGGCGACTTCACCCAGGTCGCCTTTTGGAATCGATATCGGATAGTTCTTGAAGTCCCGCATCTCCAGATGCCGGGCCAATTCCGCCATGCCCCGGACTTGCCGCATGACGCTTCGCGGGATGGCAAGACCAAGGACCAGGAGCAAACCGCAGACGGTCAGAACCGTTAATAGGATTTCGGCCTGAAGATGGCCTTCTCCGATCGATTGGAGTTGAAGGAACCGGTAGATCCACAAGGAGACAGCCAGAGCAGTCAAGCACCCAACCGCCACTATCGCGACCCAAGCCGACATGAGTTGTCGGAGGCTGAACCGATCAAGCAACCCGAGAATATAGGTGTTGGGTTTCATGAGCCTTCTATAAACAAGCTGCTTCGGGAGCCTGCCACATTTGAATCCAAGCCGGCATCTGGTGGCCCGGCATCGGGCGGGCCACAAAGTAACCCTGTGCTGTCTGGCACCCCATGGACTTGAGCAGGTCCCACTCCGCGCGGGTTTCGACACCCTCGGCCACGGTCTTCAATTTAAGTTTGTGCGCCAGACCCAGGCTGGCCTCGATGATCGTCCGGTGCCTGGGTTGGGTCGGTGAATCTTTGACGAAGGACTGGTCGACCTTCAGCTCCGTGAAGGGCACATTGCTGAGCTGTTGAAGGGATGAATACCCAGTCCCGAAATCATCAATGGAAAGCCCGAATCCCTTCAGCCGCAGCCTTGCCAGCACGTTCAGAACCTTGGCCACATCAGTCATGACCTCGGTCTCGGTCACTTCCAGGATGATCTGCCTGGGATCGCAATCGGATTCCTTGACCAGGTCATGAAGGCGATCTGCGATGCCCACATCGGTCAGGCAAAGCATGGAGACATTCACTGAGGCCGTCACGACATGACCCATCAGTGCCCAGGCCTTCAGGTACCCACAGGTCTGGGTCAACAGCACCTCGGTCAAATGGGCGACCAGGCCCTCATGCTCCATTTCGGGGATGAATTGAGCGGGTGGCACCATGCCATGGCCAGGGCGGAACCATCGCACGAGTGCCTCGACACCCTTCATTTCACCTGTGGCGAAGGAAACCTTCGGCTGGAAGTAGGCAATAAACTCTCCTTCCTTCAAGCCGTGTCTCAAATCTTCCACAGTGAATTCGTCGCGTGCGGCGCTTTGCTTCCGAATGATTTCCTTCGGCTGGAATTTGGATATGCAACTCGCGAGCTTCTGCGAATCCAGGGGCTTGGGAATCACGCCGAGCAGTTGCAAGCCATAGGCTTTGGCCATGGTTTCGACGGCGTGCAGGATGGAGCTTTCCATGGCGCTGACCACCACCACAGCCTGGGACAGCTGCTCCTCGGCCACATGGCGGATGAACTCCACTCCGTCCATCTCCGGCATGTCCAGATCACAAAAGATGATGTCAAGAGGTCTTCCCCGGCCAGTCAGGATGTTCACGGCTTTGCGTCCATTTGCAGCCTCCAGGACCGATTTCACACCCAAGTCCTTCAAGAACCGTACCGTCGTCCTGCGTTGGAAATCATGATCCTCCACAACCATGACGTTGCACTCGCTCAAACCCATGACCCCATCTCCGTCATCCACCCGGTGCTTAGAAAAATCACCCGACCCGACTTGCAACCCCTACCGCAATTTGAGAGACCTGAAATTTATCGGCCCCGCAAGATGTGCCTTCACCCTGGGACACCCTCCAAGCTGGTAGGCGAACCCTGGGGATCCAACATTTTTTCGTCAATGGCCACTGGCTCCCCTGGTTCTCCGCCACATTGAATTCAAACTCTTGCATGCGTTCACCTTCAAAATTTCCATGAGCATAAGCCCCGCCGCTGATGGGAGATTTGGATACCTGCGAACGGTGTTTTTTTCCCCCCGAACGAACTTCAACCCGATCGAGGGCTTACCTGACCCTCGAACGAAATTTATTGGAAGGCTGCCTATGCGCGCTTATGGGGCTTTCGGGAACCAGGTTGCATCATGAAGTTCCTGCCCGGATGCATTCCTTCGTTCGAGGTGTCATGGCGCGACTGACGGTCAGTTCCACCTTGGGGGCTACCATCACATTGATCCGCCCCAATGAGGCGGGGCGGATCCCCTTGACCATGCGGGGCCTGAGCAACAGGTTGCGCTGAATCCGGACCAAGCCGTCGTCCGGAAAGGCATGTTCCACCTCCGATAGGGCAGTCCACCGGGTCAAATAGCGATTCAGCCCCCTGCAGGCCCACACCCGACCGTTATCCAGTTCGAAGTGGGTGATCAGTTCAAGTTCCATGAAAATTTCACCCTCTCCCGCCCTGATGGGGAATCGTGCGGGCGGCGGCAACAGGGTCTTCAATTCAAGCGGGCTCAACCGCCGGATCAGCTGATTTCGCAAACGCTCCAGGCATTTGGCAAGCCGATCCTCGAAGACAGGCTTCAGCAGATAGTCCACGGCGGCGAGTTCAAAGGCGCGTACCGCGTAGGTCGAGTGTGCAGTCACAAAAACCACTGGTGGACTGGTTGGGACTTCCGCCAACACTTCCATTCCGTTGGGTCCGGGCATCTGGATATCCAGGAATATGACATCCACCTCGTGTGGCTGGTTCAGCCACTGGAGCAGCGCGATACCGTCCCCAAGCTCACCCACCACCAGGCACCCGGCATCCCGGAGCAGCCGGCACAACCGCTCCCTCGCCAAAGGCTCGTCATCCACCACCAGGGCCTTAAAGGGTTCCATGTGCGAATTCTACTTGGTTCGCCTCCAACCGAATGGAGGCGAGCGTTCCCGGGCCTGAAGGACCGATGGAAAAGCTGGCTCCAGTGCCGAAAGCCAACGACAAGCGCGAACGCAAATTATTTACGCCGATCCCTCTGCCCTCCTCATGGTCCCTGAACGGCGCCCCGGAATTCCATACCTCCAGGAAGATCGCCCCATCCTGGGCCCTGGCCCGAAGGATCAGCTCCCCGCCTGGAATGCTGGGCGCGATGCCATGCTTGATGGCATTTTCCACCAGCGGCTGGAGCAGGAGGGGGGGGACCTCGATCGAATCCAGGTTCTCGTCCCACTCCCAAATCACCCTGAGCCGGCTTGCCAGCCGGATGGATTCCAGGGCCAGGAAATCCGCGATGATCTTGCGTTCCTCCCCCAGGGGCAGCCGCATTTGTTCGGACGCCCTCATGATGCGCCGCAGCAGCTCGGACAAATGCCGGACGGCATTCTCGGCCTCCCTGGGGCTCTTGTGGATGAGTTCCACCAAGCCGTTCAATGCATTGAAGAGCACATGAGGGTGGATCTGGCTCTGGAGCAGGCGGTTCTTGGCGACTTGGGCCTCCATTTCAGAGACCGCCCAAAGTTCGTCGGAGCGAGCCCGGGCTGCGACAAGTCCTCCTACAACCATCATGGCTGGACCCACAAATGAAATGTAAAGTTGCACAACCTTACCCAAGTTGAATTTGATCTTTGCATGGGTAAGGAACCAGGCATCAATTACGGGGAGAATCGCGGAAAGCAGTTCACAGGTAAGCACCGATAGGGCGAACCCTAGAATGAAGTTCCAAGGGGAAGGAAGTCTGCGAGGCAGGATCCAGGGCAGAGGAGCTAGAAAAGCGAAAGCACCGATATGCGTGAAAGGGGTGACGAAGGCGTTGACCCAGATCCATCTAGAGCCAGTTAGATTGGAGGACCAATAACCTGGTAAGAGGAAAAGGACCCAAAGCAAAAAACAGGCTCCGAGAACCCGCCAATTTTTGGCTGATGGAAACCAGGAAGTCCATGCATTCACCGATCCCAAGGCACCCCAGGCCCCGGATTCGATAGACCCAGGCTGGCCATCATTCCGTGACGGTAAGTGTAGTCGTGAGAGTCGGCCAGCTCTGGTCACGAGCCTGCCTCGATCCTTGGTCCTGTGGGAGTCCGGCGAGGGAACGGCCCAGAACTTGGCTCTCGCCGCTTGAGCGCTGGATGGATTCTTTTCGGAAGGAAAGGATGTTGTTCATGGGGACTCCCAGGTAGCGCCACAGGGCGCAACCTAGGTTTTGAGACATGCCGGGACGATATCCAACACCTTTCCATAAACGGTATATAAACACGACTTCAACCGTTGGAACCCCCAAGATGTACCTTTCGGATCGCTTGGGTTCCCCTGGATCAGGGGAATGCTTTCCTGGGTTGGTCCACTCACAAGGAATCACCGGGTATGTCCCACCAATCCACATGCCAAACCGCTGATTTTTTCGTGCTTCGCACTCCGAGCCTTCCCCTGGATGCGCTCCTGCCAAAATTCCAGACATGGCCAGAGGCTGGCGCTCCGGATTCTTTCCCTGTCGACCAGGAGAGGGATCGGGAAGCGATGCGCAAGGTTCTTCGCGATCTGGTCCGACGCGACGACATCCGAGAAGCGATGGCTCTTGCCTCCCCGGATCTTGCCTCGCGGCTTGGTGCCTGGTTGGAAGGATCATTGGAGAACACGGCAGCCCGAAACGTAGAATGGGCCCTGTTGAAATACCTCAGCCGGATGAGCAACCGCTCGACTCCCTTCGGCCTCTTTGCGGGCGTTTCCATGGGGGGATGGGGCCCTGCCAACCACCTTTCGATGGGGTCCTGGCAGGAATCCCGCAAGTCTGTGCGCCTGGATTGGGGGGTGCTGGAAACCTTGGTGGATCGATTGGAGCGGGAGCCGGAGGTACGGTCTCAGCTCGACTACCGGCCCAACTCAAGCATCTACGCTCTAGGGGGTTGGCACCGATACCTTGAACGAAAGGAAGTGGTGGGAAAGGGTCGGACGTACCACTTGGAAGCAGTGGAGGCGACGCCGCATCTCGACTTCGTCCTTGAGCAGGCGAAGGAGGGGGCCCGCCTGAGGGATTTGGCAGCAGGCCTGACGCGATACCTGGATGTCGAGCCGGCGGCAGCCCGTTCATTCCTTGATCAAATTGTCGATGCCCAGATGCTTTGTGGAAGCCTTTGTCCGCCCCTCACCGATTCCGACCCTCTGGGCCAGGTGATCACCACCCTTCGGGCCAATCCGGCCCTGGCAGGAAGGAGCGAAGCCCTTGCCGCGGTGGACCTGGAATTGAAGGCGCTCCAGAGATCACCCCCCGGTTCACATCCAGCGGGCTATCCCAAACTATTGTCATCCTTGGCAGATCTAGGGATTTCATCCGAAACCAGGGATGTCATCCAGGTGGACCTCTTCCGTCCTTCTCCCTGCCTGGCCCTGTCTCCTGTGGTCCGCCAGGCCCTTGAGACTGGTGCCGAAACGCTCCGCCGGCTGACCCCACCCCCAAACGAGCGTCCCTTGGATCGTTTCCGGGCGACTTTTGAAGAGAGGTATGGGATTCGATGGATGCCGCTTTTGGAAGTCTTGGATGAGGAGAGCGGAATAGGGTTCGATGGGGCACCACCTCTGGATTCCCCTCTCCTGGAGAACTTACCATTCCCAAGCCCGGCCCGGCCCTCGCTGCTTTCACGTCGGGACCTGTTCCTCATGGCGCAAATTCCCAGATGGCAGGAATCCCTGACCTGGGAGTTGGAGGACGACGATATGGAGGCCCTCGTAAATCCGAATCCCCAGTCTTTTCCCCATTCCTTCGCGGCCTTGGCCAGTCTTGCGGCCTCCAGCCCCTCGGCCTTGGACAGGGGCGAATTCCGATTCTGGATGGAACACTATTCGGGTCCTACGGCCGCCCGTTGGCTCGGGAGATTCGCCTCTGGAGACCCGGATTTGAAGAACTACCTCCAAAGCCACCTTCGGAAGGAGGAGCTTTTTCGTCCGGATGCGTTGTTTGCCGAAGTTGTCCATGTGCCAGACGGCAGAATGGGCAATGTTCTGGCCCGACCATCATTGCGGGACTATGAAATTCCGTTTCTGGCCTCACCTGGTGTCGCGCAAGACAGTACCGTGATCCCTTCGGATCTCCAGGTGACTGTGCGGGGCGATCGCGTTTTTCTGGCTTCAACGCGGCTGGGGCGAGAAGTCGTCCCCCGATTATCCTCCGCCCACAACTTCACCCGGGGGCCCGTCGTGTATCGATTTTTGGCCCATCTGCAGGATCAGGATGGACGCCCAGGAGGATGGTCCTGGGGAGCCTTGGCCGAGCAATCTTTTTTGCCGCGGGTCACCCGGGGACGGCATGTCATCAGTAAAGCCCGTTGGAGGGTCGAATCAGGTGAACTGAAAAAGGCTCTGGCAGGCTCCACTGACGGGGTATGGGGCGCCTTCCAGGTCCTGCGGAAAAGCCGGGGGCTGCCCCGGCTCGTCATGCTCACCGATGCCGACAACAGTTTGCTGGTGGACTTGGACCAGGTCCTGTGGGTGGAGACCCTGCACCACATCGTGTCAAACCGTTCAGCTTTCATCCTCACAGAGTGTTTCCCGGATCCTGGCCAGGCCTTGGTTTCGTCACCGGAAGGCCGCCTGGCTCACGAATTGGCCGTTCCCTTCGAAGCGGAACCTGCCTCGCCGCCGAAGAAGGCTCCTCTTTATCAGATTTCCAAAGACCCCGGACCACGCGCATATCCACCCGGCTCGGAGTGGCTCTACCTCAAGCTCTACTGTGGGCCCTCAAGCGCAGACCGCATTCTGACAGAACTGGAACCGCTCCTTCGCATGACGAAAGCACAGGGGCTTTGGGACCGCTGGCACTTCGTCCGATATCGTGACCCGGCCCCCCACCTGCGTCTGCGCTTCCATGGCCTTCCCATGCGGCTTCTGGCTGAACTGCTCCCCCTGATCCACAAGCACTTGAAGGAACCCCTGGCCCAAGGCTTCCTTTGGAAATTGCAGGTGGATACTTTTGAACCGGAATTGGAGCGCTATGGGGGTTCGCTCGGCTTTGCGCTCGCTGAAGGGTGGTTCTTTGAAGACAGCCAGCAAATCCTGGATCAGCTGGTCGGCGGCATGACGCTGGAAGAACGCTGGAGGGCCGGCCTGAGAGGGACGGATGCAATTTGGGCGGCTCTGGGTTTGAGCGTTCATTCACGTAAAGAGCTGGCCCAGGCTTCCCGGGAAGGATTCCGGAAAGAATTCGGAGACTCGGGCGCTGGAGGGGTGCGGATCGGAAAGAAATTCAGAGAATTGCGAAAGGAACTGGAGACGGGGTTCCCGATGGCCTCATGGTTGCCTACGATTCCTGCTCCCTCTGGCCTGCCCCGGATACGAGACGCCATCGACCATGGGCTGCTGCAGGAGGATCTGGCGGGCATTGCCGGAAGCTTCGCGCACATGCGCCTCAACCGCCTGCTTCGAACAGACCACCGGGAGACCGAATGGGTCATCATGGAATTTCTGACGCGGCTTTACGAATCCTGCCTCGCACGCTTTCCGGATCTCCAACCTGCGAGCCTGACCATGGACAGCAAGTGATGGCTGCTCAAAGTTGCTCAGGTTCTGCCCGATAGCGGATGTCAGGCTTCTTCAGGAGCCTGCCACATCTGGATCCAATCCAAGACTTGATGACCTGGCATCGGGCGCGCGATGAAATAGCCCTGGGCCTGCAGGCAACCCAAGGACTTGAGCAGATCCCATTCGGCCCGTGTTTCAACGCCCTCGGCCACGGTCTTCAGTTTGAGCTTGCGGGCCAAATCCAGGCTCGCCTCGATGATCGTCCGATGCCTGGGTTGAATCGGAGAATCCTTGACGAAGGATTGATCGATCTTTAGCTCAGTGAAGGGCACATTGCTCAGCTGTTGCAGGGATGAGTAGCCTGTGCCGAAATCATCGATCGAAAGCCCGAATCCCTTTAGGCGCAGCCGCGCTAAAACGTTCAGCACTTTGGCCACATCCACCATCACTTCGGTTTCGGTCACTTCCAGGATGATCTGCTTAGGTTCGCAATCGGAATCCTTGACCAAATCATGGAGGCGGTCTGCGATGCTCACATCCGAAAGGCAAAGCATGGATACATTCACCGAGGCTGTGAGTTCATAGCCTCTCCTGGCCCAGGCCTTCAAATAACCGCAGGTTTGTGTCAACAACACCTCGGTCAGGGGAGTCACCAAGCCTTCGAGTTCCATTTGATGGATGAAATACAGGGGCGACACCACACCATGGCCCGGGCGGAACCACCGCACAAGAGCCTCTACACCCAGGACTTCACCGGTGGCAAAGGATACTTTGGGCTGGAAGAAGGCAATGAATTCCCGCTCCACCAACCCGTTTTTCAAATCCTCCACATTGAATTCGCTAGGTGCGACGCTGGCTGCTCGGACACTTCCCTTGGGCTGGAAGCTGGAAATGCATTTGGTGAGATCCTGCAAGTTCAAAGGCTTGGAGATCGCGCCCAGCACCTGCAACCCATAGGCTTTGGCCATGGTCTCCACGGTGTTCAGGATGGAGATCTCCATGGCGCTGACCACGGCCACCGCATGGGCCAACCGGAACTCGGCAACACGGCTGATGAATTCAACACCATCCATTTCCGGCATATCCAAATCACATAAAATGATGTCCACAGGTTCGCCACGATCAACCAGAGACTGCAAAGCTTCACGTCCATTCGAAGCTTCCAGGAGCGTTTCCGCCCCCAGATCCTTCAACAGGCGAAGCGTCATCCTCCGTTGGAAATCGTGATCCTCCACAACCAGGATGGTGTAAGCGCTCAAGTCCATGACCATGTCTCCATCACTCAATCAGCACTTGGTAATACTCCAGGCCTAACTCTAGCCCTAAGTTCCACCATCTGATGCCGGAATTTTCATCAGCCCGGCCGGACCTGTGGTAGTTCCCATTTGAAATTCGATTCCGGATTCAGCGGGATTCCGAGGTCAGATTGCCGCCAAATCCGCGCCCCCACCAAAGCAGAATTCCCGAAATCAAAATCGCGGGCACGGCAATGAGCATGGCCTGGCCTAGCGCCCCGCCGCTGCCGCCTAGGGAATCGCTGACCATGCCCACCAATTTCGGGCTGATGGCGTCGCCAAATAAATGGATGAACAACACATTGATCGCCACACCTGTGGCACGGACACTCGAGGGCAGACAACTCACCGTAAGCGCGTTCACCGGGCTTGTGTTGATGAAGAGCAACAGCATCCCCAGGAAGAACAAACCATAGGTGAGATGCAGATGCCCCGTTGAAACGGCCCAGGCCACTATGGGGGCAGCCGCCAGAAGCGTCAGCCCGCTGATCCAGACGCCTGCGTCCGGCCAGCGGTGTTGAAGTTTTCCGGTGAGGATTCCGCCCAGAAAAGTGCCCAGGATGCCAGTCACAACCGCCAGCCCGCCAAAGACCAGGCCCGCCTCTCCAACGGTCACAGCGAATTTCCTCTGAAGGAGCGCGGGGCCCCAGGTGGCAAGGGCGCCCATGGCGAAGGTGTAGCCCACGTAGCTGCCAGTGCAGGCGAGCCAGATCCGGTTTTTGAAAATGGCGCCGAGTTTCTGGAACCAGTTTGCGGACGCGCTGAGGTCGGGAAGATGATCCATGGCGCCCCGCACAGGATCTGACAGCAGCACCATTCGGCCCGCGAGAATCAATCCCGGGAGGCCCGCCACAAGAAAGGCTGAGCGCCATCCATAGTGCTGGGCCACGATGCCGCCTAGACCGTACCCAAGCGCTGACCCCAACGGGATGGCCAGATAGAACCAGGTGAATTTCGCAGCCCGTTCATCTTCGGGAATGACATCGCTCAGAATGGCCGGACCCAGAGTGGCGTAGGCGGCCTCGCCCACGCCCACCAGTGAGCGAGTGAGAAGCAGCATGTGATAGCTGTGGACGAAGGCGGCCAACATGGTCGCTACGCTCCATAGCGCCACACCTGCCGCCACCAATCGCGGACGGTGGTAGCGGTCCGCCAGCCAACCGAAGATCGGCGCGGCCAGCATGTAGACCACCACGAACACAAGGGTCAGGCTCCCCAGTTGGGAATCCCCCAGATGCAGATCCTTGCCCAAGGGTTCAAGGATCGCCGCCACCACATAGCGGTCCAGGTAGTTCACCAGATTGATGCTGGTCAACAGGACCAGGAGTTTTGTGGCTGGCTTCATGATTCGAGTCCTGGGTCTTGAGTCCTGGGTCCGGAGTGCTGAAGTCGAACAGGTTAACCGGGCTCCTGTATCAGTTGATGATCTTCAGGTTCCTCGCCCGCGGCCCGTCCCTGGGTTCTCTTCCTATGAGCACGACTTCCACAAGGCTCGCTACGAGGCTCGTGATGAGAGCGCCGAAAAATCCAGTCCAAAAACCGTCCACCTTGAAGTCCAGGCCCAGCCGATGGGAAAGGGAGCCAGCCAGCCAGAACACGAGGCCGTTGATCACCAGGCTGAAGCATCCAAAAGAGAACACCACCGGAATGAAGGCGATGAATTTCAACAGCGGCCCCAACGTCGCGTTCAGCACGCCCAGCACCACGGCCACCGCCAGCAGATCCACGAAAGACCCGTGGTGGAGTCCCGGAAGCACATAGGATGCGGCGAGCAGGCCAAGAGCGGAGAACAGGAAGCGGAGGATCGTACGCATGATGGCCAGTGTAGGAGCTAAGAGAACTTGAAGGAAATCCATCAGAAAGAAATACTCAGCCAGGTGGGCACGATGCAAAAGGCGCGGATGTAAAGTCAGGCTTGTTTGGCTCCCCGGCGCCCCGTGGGATACTTCTGGATTGGGCTCTGGAGCTTACATGGCTGCGTTTGATCTGATCGTGATTGGAAGTGGTCCCGGAGGCTATATCGCCGCGGTGCGCGGGGCCCAACTCGGACTGAATACCGCCCTGGTGGAAAAGGATCCCGCGGGCCTTGGTGGAACATGCCTGCGCCGCGGCTGCATCCCTGCCAAGACCTGGCTGGAGACGGCGCATCGCTTCGAGCAGATGGAGAGCCTCAAGGAATTCGGAATCGCCGACGTGGACGTGTCCAGGATGCGCGCGGACTTGCAGGCCATCGTCACCCGCAAGAACCGCATCGTGCTCAAGAATGGCAAGGGCATCGAATACCTGATGAAGAAGAACAAGATCTCCGTGCTGAAGGGCACGGGCAAGTTATTGGGCGGGGGGCGTGTGGTGGTGGAGCAGGAGGTCCACACCGCGAAAAAGATCATTCTGGCCACGGGCTCTGTGCCACGCGAACTTCCGGGCCTGGACACCGACGGCCTGCGCGTGCTGAACAGCGACCACATTCTGGACATGAAGGAGCTTCCGGGCCATCTCGTCGTCCTGGGCGGCGGCGCCATCGGCGTGGAGTTCGCCTCCACCTTCGTGCGGCTGGGCAGTAAAGTCACGCTGGTGGAAATGATGGATCAGCTCGTGCCCATCGAAGACACGGCAGTGAGCGAGGAATTGTCCAAAATCTTCGCCAAATCCTACAAGATGGACATCCGGGTGAAGACCAAGATCACTACGATCGAACGCTATGCCGATAAGGTCATTTGCCATCTCGAAGGCGACAAACCGGGCACCATCGAGGCCAGCCACGTTCTCATCGCCGTAGGGCGCGCACCGGTCACGGTGAATATCGGTCTGGAGAACACGAAGGCCACCCATAACCGCGGCTACGTGGATGTGGACGGCTTCATGCTGAGCAGCGAAGAAGGCATGTATGCCATCGGCGACATCGTGAATACCCCCTGGCTGGCCCACGTGGCTTCGGAGGAGGGTGTGGTGGCCGCCGAGCACGCGGCGCAATCTTTGGGCATGGACGCGCATCCCCATCCGATCAACTACGACCGCGTGCCTGGCTGCACGTATTGCGACCCAGAAATCGGTTCCATCGGCCTGACTGAAAGGGGGGCCCGGGAGCAGGGCTTTGATGTGCAGGTGGGCCAGTTTCCCTTCATGCCCATGGCCAAGGCCAACATCGTGGGCGAGCCCCACGGTTTCATCAAGATCGTTGCGGACAAGAAATATGGCGAGATCCTGGGCATCCACATCATCGGCCCCAAAGCCACGGAGCTGGTGGCCTCCAGCCTCGCCTTGATCGGCGGCGGCTACACCGTGGATGAGCTCATCAACACCATGTACCCGCATCCCACCCTGAATGAAGTCTTCCCCGAAGCCGCCCGCGCCGTCTATGGCCGCGCCTTGAACATGTAGGAGAGCAAGTGATTCCGATTGGAAAACTGGGCCGCGTCAACGAAGGTGATTATAAAAACTGGTATGTGATGGTGCACGACACGCCGGGCATGGGCTTGCTGGTGGTGAAGGCTTTGGACCCGGAAATGAGCAACACCAAGCTCTTCCATGGCCCGCTGAGGAATATGGCGGAGGTGGAGGACTATTTCGTCCAGCAGAACCTGAAAGTGGATTGGACAACTGCGGAAACCGGTCAAGGTGGCGAAGGCTGATGCGGCTTTTCTCCGCCACGCTCGTTTGCCTATCGTTCCTATCGTTGGCCGCGCAAACCCCGCGTGGAACGCTTCGCTTCATCTCCGGCGCGCAGAACGCGGAGTTTCAAGTGATCAGCGGCAACCATCCGGCCTTCATTTCACTGCGCCCAGAGCACGGCGAATTGGCCATGCTGCGGGATTTCCTTCTCACCCACACGGGGCCCGAGAAGCTGATCGCCACCAAGGCCAACCCGCTAAAAACCGTTGCCCCCGCAGCCTGGAAGGTGGCCAAGCATCGCGGCGCAAAATTGATCCAGACCGAAGACGCCACCTACTGGTGCTACACGCCGGGCCTGGTGCTGCCCTCGACTTTCCGCATCGGCCAGGCGACATGGAAATTGCAAAGCGCCGACCTGCCCCCGCTGATATTCGTTGAATTGCAGTGAGCTACGGGCTTTGAGCTTTGGATTCTGGGCTGGTGGTTCATGGCTGTTGGCTGAGGGATTCGCATCTTGGAACGGACGGGCAGAAATTGCAGGACACAGCTCCGTGCCAGGCCGGTAGACTTGCGCAGTTTTCAACAACCGCCAGCATCCCTTTCTTCTCCGGAGGACACATATGTCCCGTGCAATGTTCGTTCTGGCTCCCTTGGCCGCCTTGGCAGCATTCCAGGTCCCGTCGGTTATGCAAAAGATCGCGCCCGCGGCCCATCCGGTCGCCCACCTGGCCGCAGGTAAGAGTGTCCCAGCGGTCCAGTCGACGCATCGGACCCTCGGACTGCAGGCCGGCCCCAAACCCCTTAGCTGGACCGAGAAGGTGGCGACTCTGAAAGCCTTGAATCTCTATTCCGGAGGGGGTGGCGCCCCCGCCACGACCATCAACCTCACGGTGCAGAACCACGTGCAGACCGTGAATGGAGTCTCCGCCGCCACTCATTACGAGAACCCCATGTATGTCTACTCGGACTGGTACGGAACCGGGGTTGCTTCCTTCGGCAACTCGACCAACATGTTCAACGGCGCAGGGAACGATCCGGACCTTTTCATCTCGTTCAAGCCCCTGCCCAACAAGAAGTACCTCATTGATGCCGGGATGTATGGAAACACCGGTACGTATTACATCTATGTCCACGTGGACAACAGCAGCGCGTTCCAGCAGATCATGCCCAATTCCAACCGCCTGTTGATCGTCTTCCCCGGAACGGCCAAACCCCAGGAAACCTATATCGCGATCCGCGGCAACATCCCCGGCCGCGGGTACTGGTCCTGGTACGGCTGCCAGATCACGGAAATTTAGAAGATGCCTATTTGGCATGAAACGGCGCACACAGTGCGTGTACCCGTGCTTCAACATCTGTTAAACCGGGGATGAACCTTAATGAAAAGGGCACGATGGCAACCGAATAGCTGGATCTTTATCCCCGTCCCTCCCCGTGACTCCCAAGCCAAATAATATTTTTTCAGCCTGGGAGCCACTGAGATTTTCGGGGATCAAAAACTGAAAACACACAACAAATCCATGCCCATGAAAATTCTTTGCCCCGGTTTTTCCCGATGGCGCTGAGGCTTCTCCAGCAATTCCATCTGGTTGTGCCCTAGGAGCAACTCCCCGAATTCCTCGCAGCTCCAGCACCCGTCACCAACAGTCTCTCGGTCGCCCCCCTGAATTCTTCAAACGCCTTCACCGCGCTGGACTTGAAATCGGGGTGGAAGCCGTCAGAGCGGGCCTTTGCTTTCTCCACCAGGCGAGTGCGGTAGGCCTTCCAGGCGGCCAGGTTTTTGGCGTTGCCTTGGATGGCTCGCTTGAGGCGGTCTTCCAGATCTTGGCGTGAGCGTTGCAGCTTGTCTTTGAATTTCTCCAGTTCCAGCAGGCTTCGGGTGATGGTGAAGAAATGGTGGCCCTTCACGGCCATGGTGACGAGCTCTGCGACCATGCGCGGGCGCATCCACAGGCCCCGCAACAGGTAGGACCAGTAGGCGAACGAATAGCGGGAGAAAGTCTGCCGGACGAGGGAATGGAAGAAGGCCCGCAGCTCGATGAGCCGGATCCTGCGCACGGAGGTCTTGTGGGACTTCATCCGGCGGATCAGCTCAAGACAACGCGCAAAGTAGCGGCGCGGCCGGTACACCTCGGCGAGCACGCGCTTGTATCCCGCACGAAGCGCATCGGCATCCATCCGCGGCAGGAAATTCAAGTCCAGGTCATGGGTGTTGTTGCCCCCGACCGAGGTGGAAAGCAGGCGCCCTTCCGAGGCCAGGCGGGTATGGAGCCGGGTCCCAGGAAGAGCGGTCAGAAGTCCCACCATCGCCGTGGGAATGGCGGCCTGCCCGATGAAGCGGATCTGGCGGTCAAAGATATCGTCCTGGTCTGCATCGAAACCCACGATGAACCCGGCAGCCACTTCCAGCCCCTTTGCCTGGATGGCGCGAACGCTGGCCAGCAGATCCGCACGGCTGTTCAGGCGCTTTCCCACCGCCTCGAGCGTGGCCTGGTCGGGTGTCTCGATGCCGACGAACACCATGTTAAAGCCTGCCCGAACCATGTCGTCCATCAGCCGTTCGTCTGCCGCCAGGTCCAGGCTGGCCTCAGTGTAGAGCGTGAAGGGGTAATTCCGTTCCTGCTGCCAGCGGGCCACCTCTGGAAGCAGGCGGCGCACCTGCAGCCGATTGCCGATGAAATTATCGTCCACCACGAACAGCGAGCCGCGCCATCCACCTTCATAAAGCAGATCCATTTCCGCAAGGATCTGGGCGGGTGTTTTCGTTCGGGGCTTGTGGCCGAAGAGCTCGACGATGTCGCAGAACTCGCAATGGTGGGGGCAGCCCCGGGAGTATTGCAACGCTGCGCCGGCGTAGCGTTTTCGGTCCAACAGGTCGAAGCGCGGCGGGGGTGTGTGCGTTATGTCGGGGCGCGTGGGATCCCGGTAGCAGCTTTTCGGATTCCCGTTTTTGAAATCCGCCAGGAAAGGCGGTAGATTGACCTCCGCCTCGCCAAGCACAAAGTGATCCACGCCTTCGATCTGCTCATGGCAACTGCTCGGGTAGGGCCCGCCCGCGACCAGGGGTTTGCCCGCTTCCTTGCACAGCGCGACGATTTTTTCGAAAGAGACGCGTTGCACGAGCATGGCGGAAGTCAGGATCAGATCGGCCTCCAAGACATCCTTCTTGGAAATCGTCTCCACGTTCAGATCAATGAGCTTAAGATCCCAGTCCTTCGGCAACATCGCCGCCACCGTCAGCAGGCCCAAAGGCGGTAGTGAAGCCTGGCAGCCGATGAAGGGCAGCGCGTAGCGCATGCTCCAGTAAGTTGGCGGCATTTCGGGATAAACCAGCAGAGCCTTGACTGCCAAGGACCCTCCCCTCTGGAAAAACAGCTTCAATTTTACGCCCTGCCCCCAACTGCGAGCATTGGCGCTGGTTGCTTTACCTTCATGGGCCATCAGCCAAGGCCCTGATGTTCAGATTTTTCTTCTGTTTTTCCTTGAAAGATTCTTGGGCGGGGCGTACACCCTATGCAGCCTCTCGCTGATACTTCGTATCAATTCGGATCTTTGCGCGCAATCGACCATCACAGATGGAGCCTGCGGTCCCGCAGGCATCCATGCCAGAAGGGGGCGAACCCTTCGCCAACCATCACCCTTGGAACGAAGGAGAATCTCCGTGAACAACGCACAGCAGGCTAAGCCGCACGCATCCATCCGCCGGGTCCTGCAAGTCTTGCTGGGGCTCTTTCTCATCCTGTCGACCCAAGGCCTGGCGGCCCAGGCCCTCCGTTATGTCGAATACCGGTCCGGCTGGGACACCCAGAACAATTTCTTCAAGATGTATCTGTACGCCGCGATCAATCCGACCACGCGAGCTGTCCAGCTTAGTGGCGGCCATCTCGATTTCAAGGACCTGGACCAGCCCTACAGGATCCTCCAAGCGGCGGGCAAGAAAGTGCCGAAGCTCGGCCCCAACCAGATGGCCGGGGATGTCTTCTTCTCACAGGCCAGCATCGGCATCACCGCCGCCATGTTCACAGGCCAGCTTACGGGCGCCCTCGGAGCGACGGGCAGCACGCTCAGCGCCAACAACGTCCGCTTCCAGCATCGGGGCCGGACCTACCAGGTGAACTTCGTGCTGACGCCCACCAGCCCCACGCCGGGGCCATCGCCCAACCCGGCTCCCGCACCCAGCGCGAACCTGATCTTCGACAATACGAACAGCAACACGGTGTACAACAACCCTTCAGCAAAAACGGTCGTGGTCCTCCGCCAGCCGACCTTGATCAATCAAATCTGGACCTACCATTGGAACAACGGCAAGGGTGCCGCGCCGGGAACCATTGGCTTCACGGATCAAAGCGGCAAGAACTACGGCCCTTGGCCAGCGGTCGGATCCCCTGGGGCCAACAAGGCGGCGAACGAGAACTGGACCGCAAGCCCGAATGCGACCCTGCCGGCCGGCTCCTACACGGTTGTCGACTCTTCCCCATCCACCTGGGGGCAGAACATCCAGTCGAAGGGCTGCGGTTACGCCAAAGTCTGGGGGAAAGCTGGCGTGATTTCTCCGCCACCACCCCCGCCGCCACCACCCCCGCCGCCGCAGCCATCAGGCCCGATTGTCGTGCTCTTCGACAGCAGCAACACCTCTGGAGTCGTGAACAATCCCACCGCAAGGACCGTTTTCACCCTCACCAGGCAGACCGTGGTCACCCAGATCTGGAACTACCACTGGAACAATGCCCAGGGGGCAGCTCCTGGCTCCATTTCCCTTGTGGATGCGTCTGGGAGGACCTACGGTCCCTGGGCGGCGAAAGGATCCACGGCTTCCAGCAACGTGCAGAACGCCAATTGGACGGTGGATGCCAATGTGACCCTGCCTCCGGGCTCCTACACCATCCAGGATTCCTCCCCTGCCACATGGGCGCAGAACCCTCAATCCGGCGGGCGTGGTTTCTCCAAGGTCTGGGGGCATTGAGGCCAATTCCCCTCACTCGCCCTTCAGCAACCGCGCCCTCAAGTCGTCCTGCAATTTCTTTTTGGTTTTATCGCGTTCCAGCATGGCCTTGTAGGCCTTGTTGGTGAGCAGGTCCTTGGTCGTGACGCCGCGGTACCGGGCTTCGCCCAATGCCTCGCCGAAGGCTTCCAGGTCGCCTTGCTTGTGGAGGGCGACGAGCTTGAGCGCGTAAGCATCGGGGTCCATGGGCACGTCTTTCGGCGTGGCATCGATGACGCCCTGGATGAGCAGCAGCGCGTCCTTGGGCCTGGTGTCCACCAGGCGCTCGGCCTCGTCCAGCACCAAATCGTTGAGGTGCATGTTGGCCGCGTTCGGCGTCTGGATGGCGGGAATCGCCTTGGGCTTCGGCAGTCGGAAGACCACAGCCACCCCGATGGCGACGGCGCCAAGGCCAAGCGCCCACGTCCATCCCCGGATTCCTGGAGATGCCACTTTGACGCGCTTGGTGGTGCCGGGCGTGGGCCGGTCCAGCACCGCCGTGGCATCGCTTGTGGTGGACCAGAGGGGATCCTTGGCAGAGCGCAAGGCCTTGGCCAGATCGCCGGTGGAGGCGAAGCGTTCATCAGGTTCCTTGCTCAAGGCGCGTTCCACCAGGGTGCGCACCGCCGGGCTCACGCCCTGGAGGTGCTCGGGATCGAGCGGCCGCGGCGTGTCATGGATGATGCCGTAGACCACGGCGCCAGTGGTCTCGCCCTGGAAGGGCTTCGCTCCGGAGAGGGCTTCATAGAGCAGGACGCCTACGGAGAACTGGTCGGACTGGGGGCTCGCCTTTCCCGTGCGCAGGTATTCCGGCGCCATGTAGGCCAAGGTGCCCATGATCTGGCCTGTCTGTGTGAGATCCGAATGAGCGGTCTTGGCCACGCCGAAGTCCATGATCTTGGCCCGCAGGCCATCGTCATCCCGCAGCACCATGACGTTAGATGGCTTGATGTCGCGGTGCACGATGCCCTGTTTGTGCGCGTGGTGGAGCCCCTCGCAGATCTGCGCGACGATCTCCAGGATCTGGGCGCCGTTCAGTTCATCGCGCAGCAGCACGGCGCCAAGATCCTCGCCGGGGACGAATTCCATGGCGAGGTACAGCACGTCATGGTCTTCGCCGTACTCGAAGACCGTCGCCACATTGGGATGCTGCAGCAGGCCAGCCGCCTGGGCTTCCCGCGCGAAGCGCTGGCGCACATCGTCCATGGGCCCCAGGGAAGGCAGGATGGTCTTTATGGCCACCTCGCGGCCGATGCTGGGATCCCGCGCCAGGAACACCTCGCCCATGGCGCCGCCTCCCAAACGGCGGATGATCTCGAACTTCCCGATGCTGCGGTCCATGACTCCATCTAAACAGAGCGACTCAGTTGCGTCTCCCAAAGCCACGCCAGATGGATGGCTAGGCAGGCCGTGCGGCGTCCTCCACTCCTCATCCCAAAGAATCCACTCCCTGATTCAGCACAAGGCAACTGATGAACAGCCCTGCCATGGCGGCACTGGGCTCAGCCCATCAGCATCGTGCGCAGAAATGCGGCGGAGCGGGCAGCTCGGCTAGTTTCTGGTAGGCGAGCCGCCAGGCTTCCACTGGCCCGCGGAAGGCCGCCCGATTGGGTGTGAGCTGGGCCAAGGCATGGAGATTGGATGGATCGCCGGGCAACGGCAGCAACGGAATGGGCGTGTTGAAGGCATTGCGCAGGCTGGACCGCAACACATCCACAAGCGACGTGGCCGTCGGCAGCGCAAGGGGCGGGATGCGCAACTCGGCATTGGTGGGCATCCCCACGCCAGGCCACAGGTCGGTTTCGAACCCGCCTTCGACCTCCTTCCAGGACCCTCTGCGAAAGGCCTCACGCCTTAGTTTTTTGTCCCAGGCCGGCAGAAAGGATTTCAGTTCCATCTTCTCTAACGGCGAGAGCGGAGCCTTCCCTAGTGTTTCTGGCGCAGCCATGAAAATCCGCCCGGGAAGACGCGCGGCGAGCATGGGCCGATCATCCAACCAGGGAAGGCCGGCATCGACTGCAGCCACCAGGGAACCGATGCGGCGGCGGTGGAAGCGCAAGGCCGCACTCAAATCCACCCCAGGGGCAGGAAGCAGCGCGCACAAATTCAACTCCGCATCGCAGGTCTCCCAAGCTTCCAAGGCTTCAAGCAGGTGCGGCGTGCGGCTACCCAGCACCAGCAGGACGGGCAGGCCATGGCGGCGCTGATGCTCCACCAGCACCAGCGCCCCGCCCTCCCCGGACAGCACGGAGCCGCCTAGGTCGGCGGCGAGATGAAGGGCCGCCATGTCCATGGATCAATCATCGCCTTCATGGATGAACCGCGATGGAAATCAATTTGCCAAAAAGGTCACAAAGAACTCGGATGCCACCGTGCGAACTGCTGCTTAATTTCCCCGGGGCAGTTGCCAGGGAAGCACCTTATTCTTGGTTCATGGCAGAAATCCAACCCCGATGCTTCCTCCTGGCCCGGCAAGGGCGCGACGACGAGGGGGCGACCATCGAGGATCATTTGCTGGAGCTCGCTGAGCTCGCACGGGCCGGAGGCATTGAACCCGTAGGACAGGAACGCCTCAAACGCGCCACACCCGAGGCCCGCAGCTTTTACGGCAAAGGGCAACTCGAGGCCGCCTCGCAGGAAGCCAGGCGCTTGGAGGCGACCATGCTGATCTGCGATGACGAACTGAGCGGCAGCCAGGTCCGCAACATCGAAAAATCCACGGGTCTGCGCTGCATGGACCGCACCGGGCTCATCCTCAGCATCTTTGAACAGCGCGCCCAGACCCGTGAAGCGCGAGCCCAGGTGGAACTCGCGCGCTTCGAATATGAATTACCCAGATTGAAAGGGGCGTGGACCCATCTCGAGCGACAGGCGGGTGGCGTGGGCACCCGCGGTGGCGCGGGCGAAACCCAGATCGAAGTGGACCGCCGCATGACACGGCTGCGCATTTCACAATTGAAGAAGGAACTCAAGCACCTGGAACAGGTGCGCGAAACCCAGCGCCAGGGCCGGGTTCCAGGCCTTCCAAGGGTCGCCCTGGTGGGCTATACCAACGCAGGCAAGACCAGCATCCTGAAATGCCTGACGGGCGAAGGCGAGCCCAAGGACATGCTCTTCGCCACCCTGGACACCACCACGCGCAAGGCCTGGCTTGGCGCGGACGATGAAACAGGCGCGCCGAAACAAGCCCTGGTGTCCGATACGGTCGGCTTCATCCGAAAATTGCCCCATCAGCTGGTGGCGGCCTTCCGGTCGACCCTGGGCGAAGTGCGCACCGCCGATGCGCTGGTGGTGGTGGCGGATGCAGGGAACCCGGACTTGGAAGAACATCTGAAGATCGTCGGGGCCACGCTCCATGAGATCGGCTGCGGCGACCACCCGCGGCTGCTGGTGCTGAACCAGATGGACCGGCTGACTCGCCCACATCGGTTGGATATGAAAAAAAGACATCCAGACGCGGTTTTCAGCTGCGCACTGACCAAAGCAGGCATTGAGGAAGTCCGTGAATGGCTTCGGGAACTCATCCCCGGCCCGCCGCGGCCACGGGACTTGGAAGATTGGGAGCGGCCGCTGGCGCTGGAGCAACCTCCCGGCGTGGCCGGAGCGATCAGTTCCTGGATTTGACGCTCCCCGAAGTTGGTCAGGGTCGTCCCAAGATCACAAAATCAAAAGATACTTTGTCGCAATCTCTTGGGGATGTTGAACTGCCCTGTTAGCTTCTTGCTTATGCAAGAACTTCCCCTCTGGGATGAATCCAGCCTCCTTCTGCTCATCTCCGCCACGCGGCGGCGCATGCGCCAGGTGGCCTGGCGCTGGCTTGCGCCCCACGGCGTCACGCCTCAACAGTACACTGTGCTGATGGTGCTGTCCGAGCGGCCAGAAATCTCGCTACGCGAGGTTGCAGAACTGGTGTGGGTGGACAGCCCCACCGCCAGCCGCATCCTGAAAAACCTGCAGGACCGTGGCTTCGTGGAATCCACGGCGGATCGCGGCCACGGACACCGGGTAAAACTCACCCTCAGCGCGGAGGGCGCCGCGTTGGCCGAATCCCTGCGCCATTTGCGGCGGGGCATGATTGACGGCATCGAGACCGGTCTTTCGGAAGATGAGGGGCGCCAGATCCGTAAGACCCTGCGGCTTCTGATGTCCAACCTGGCCCGCATGGAAGACCAGGGTTCCGCACCCAGCCAACTCCCATCCACCGCACATCAGCAAGGGCACTGAAACCATGTGGATTGTTCGACTAGCTCTTAGACGCCCGTACACCACGGCGGTTTTCTGTCTGCTCATCCTTTTGATGGGTGTGCTGTCCACATCGCGCATGCTGGTGGACATCTTCCCGAGCATTGATATTCCGGTTGTCTCGGTGGTGTGGAGCTACCAAGGGCTGACGCCGGAGGAAATGGAACGGCGTGTGGTGTTCCTGAGCGAGCGCGCCTACTCCACGACGGTGGGCGGCGTGGAGCGCATCGAATCCCAAAGCATCCAGGGCACAGGCCTGCTGAAGATCTACTTCCAGCCAGGCACCGATATCGGCAGCGCGATCGCGCAGATCTCCTCGGTGAACGCGAGCATCTTGAGAATCATGCCGCCGGGCATGACGGCCCCTTCCGTGATCCAGTTCAACGCCTCCAATGTTCCCGTGGTGCAGCTCACGGCGCAGAGCGAAACCCTGCCCGAGCAGCAGCTGGCCGACTACGCCATCAACTTCATCCGGGTGCGCCTGTTTACCATTCCCGGCCTCTCCACGCCTGCGCCCTTCGGCGGGAAATTCCGCCAGGTCAGCGTAGACATCGACCCGGCCAAGCTCGCCGCCCGGGGTTTGAGTCCGGCGGATGTGGTGACTGCCTTGTCCGCCGAGAACGTGATCACGCCCGCGGGCATCGCCAAAATGGGTGGCCGCGAAGTGGCGGTGCTCACCAATTCCAATATCGGGTCCGTCGAACAGTTCGACCGTATCCCGATCAAAGTGGTCGGTGGCGCGCCGGTTCTGCTGGGGGATGTGGCGCGAACCTACGATGGGTTCGCCGACCAGACCAACATCGTGCGGGTCAACGGCCATCGCGCGACCTACCTGGCCATCCTGAAAAAATCCGACGCCTCCACACTCGCCGTCGTTGATGCCGCCAAGGAGGCGCTACCGGCCATCCAGGCGGCTGCACCCAACGGCATGGAGCTGAAATTCGATTTCGATCAGAGCCATTTCGTCAGGGCCGCCATCAAGGGCGTGGTGGGCGAAGCCCTCATCTCTTCCCTGCTGGTGTCGCTGATGATCCTCTTCTTCCTGGGCTCCTGGCGCAGTATGGCGGTGGTGTGCACTTCGATCCCCCTGGCCATCCTGTGCGGCCTCATCGGCCTGAAGATCATGGGTCAGACCTTGAATATCATGACGCTGGGAGGCCTCAGCCTGGCCATCGGCATGCTGGTGGACGACGCCACCGTGGAGGTGGAGAACATCCACCGGAATGCGGCCATGGGCAAGCCGTTGACCGTGGCCATTCTGGACGGCGCGCGTCAGATCGCCACCCCCGCCATCGTGGCGACCCTGGCCATCTGCATCGTGTTCTTCCCGGTGGTGCTGCTTTTCGGTCCGTCGAAATATCTGTTCACACCGCTGGCCATGGCGGTGGTGTTTTCCATGCTCGCCTCGTATGTGCTATCCAGGACCCTCGTACCTACTCTTTCGCGGATGCTCATGGGCAAGCAGATCCACGAGGAGGAGGAGCAACAGCAGGATCCAAAAGCCACTTTAGGCGGGCGCTTCAATAAATGGCGGGAAGACTGGCTCGGCCGTTTCCAGATGGCCTATGGGCGTGTGTTGGACCGGGTGCTGCACCACCGCAAGGCCGTGATGTGGGGCGCCAACATCTTCTTCGTCATCAGCCTGGGCCTGCTGTTCAGCATCGGCCAGGACTTCTTCCCAACCGTGGACGTGGGGCTGATGAAGCTCCATGTTCGGGCCCCGGCGGGCACCCGCCTGGAGGAGACCGAGCGGATCATCGCATCAGTGGAAGACGAGATCCGGCGCGTGATTCCCAAGCATGAACTGGCCTCGGTCAACGCCAATATGGGCGTGCCCGTCTCCTACAACATGGCCTTCATCCCTTCCGACAATGTGAGCAGCCAGGATGGGGACCTCTTTGTTTCATTGAATCCTGAACACGGCCCCACCAGCCGCTACATGCGCGAGCTGCGCGAAGCGCTGCCGCTCAAATTCCCTGGGGTGGGCTTCTATTTCCAACCCGCGGACATCGTGAGCCAGGTGCTGAATTTCGGTGTTCCCGCGCCCATCGACGTGCAGATCGAGGGTGCGAACCTGCAAAACGGCTATACCACGGCGCGGGCCCTGAAGGATGGGCTCAAGGCCATTCCCGGCGTGGTGGACGTGCGCATCAAGCAGGTCGCCGATGCGCCGGCGGTGAGGGTGGATGTGGACCGGGAACGGGCCGCCAGAGTGGGACTGTCCCAGCGCGACGTGGCCAACGGACTGCTGGTCAATCTTTCCGGCAACGGCCAGTTGGCCCCCTCCTTCTTTCTCAATCCTGTGAACGGAGTGCAGTACTCGGTGAACGTGAAAGCGCCCGACCGGTTGATGGACTCGCCGGCCACCCTGATGGCAACTCCCTTTGGAATTTCCGGCGGTGCCGCCTTGCTGCAACCCGACCAGGCCCGCAGTGCAGCTCCCACGGCCCAGGCAGCCTTCCAACCCCTTTCCAATTTTGCGACCCTTGCGCGCACCACGAGCCCGATCGAGATCAGCCACTACACCGTGCAGCGGGTGGTGGATGTCATGGCCAACGTGGACGGCCGGGATCTGGGCAGTGTGGTCCGGGATATCCAGAGGGGCATCAAGAACCTGAAACTCCAGCCGGGCCAGAAGGTTAGGATCCGGGGCCAGTACGAGGTCATGCAGACCAGTTTCACAAGCCTGGGCGGCGGCCTGATCATCGCCATCGCGCTGGTCTACCTGTTGATGGTGGTGCTTTTCCAGAGCTGGCTGGACCCTTTCATCATCATGGCCGCGGTGCCGGGAGCGCTGGTGGGCATCCTGTGGGTGCTGGCCCTCACGGGCACCACCATCAACGTGGAATCCTTGATGGGTTCCATCATGGCGGTGGGCATCGCCGTTTCGAACTCCATCCTGCTGGTGAGCTTCGCCAACGACGTGCGCGCTGTAGACGGCCGCATCGACGCGGTAGAAGCGGCCCTGCTGGCGGGTACGACGCGCCTCCGCCCGGTGATCATGACGGCGCTGGCCATGATCATCGGCATGATCCCCATGGCGCTCGCGCTGGGCGAGGCCGGCAGCCAGAACGCGCCATTGGGCCGCGCTGTGATCGGGGGGCTGCTCTTCGCGACGGTGACCACGCTTTTCATCGTTCCGGTGGTCTACAGCCTGCTGCGGCACAAGCCGCCGACGGCTCATCTTCTGGAAGACAAATTCCAGGCTGAACAACAAGGGAGCGAGGCATGACCGAACAACTCCAGGTCCCGGAGCAACCGCCGTCCACAGGCAGATTCGTGACAGGCGGGATTCTGCTTCTGCTACTCGCGGCCCTGGGCGTGGGTGCCTTGGTGGGTGTCAAGAAATGGAACCAGCGCCGTGATTCCGAAACTCGGCGAGCCGAGCTCGACAAAGGTCCGATCGTGCGGGTGGCCCGCATCGGACAGGGCGGTGGCGAGCGCACCTATTCAGTGCAAGGTGAGGCCCTGCCTTATCTATCCACGACCCTCTACGCCAAGCTCAGCGGATTCCTGCGGCAGATCAACGTGGACAAGGGCAGCGCTGTTTCCACTGGCCAGGTGATCGCGGTGATCGAATCGCCAGAGACCGATCAGGATTTCCAGGCGCTGAAAGCCGATGCGGACAATAAGCGCCGCAACGCGCAGCGGGCCGAGTCGCTGGGCAAGCAGCAACTCCTCTCCGAACGCGATATGGAACAGGCCTTGGCCGACGCGCGGATGGCCGACGCCAAACTGGAGTCTTCCGGCGCGCTCAAGGCTTACCAAGTGGTGAAGGCTCCCTTCAATGGCGTCGTCACCCAGCGCTTCGCCGATCCCGGCGCGCTCGTGCAGAACGCCTCCAACAGCGCGTCCGCTGCGCTTCCTCTGGTCACCGTGGCCCAGGTGGATCGTCTGCGCGTCACCATCTATCTCGATCAGACCATGGCATCCCAGGTCGCTGTCGGCGCGTCGGTCACGGTTCGCGCGGGTGAGCGGCCCGATATGGTGCGCCAAGCCCGCATCAGCCGCGTGAATGGCGGGCTCGATCCACGCACGCGGACTTTGCTGGCCGAAGTTGACCTGGACAACCATGACCGCGCCTTTCTGGCGGGAGGGTCCGTTCAGGTGGAGTTTAAGGTAACGGCCACCTCACGGCTGGAGATCCCGGTTGAAGCCATAACACAACAAAATGGCCGTCCCTTCGCGGTAGTGGTGAATGCAGATCAGAAAACCCATCTCGTTCCTCTGGCCCTGGGCGATGAAGAACGGCAGCGCGTGCGCGTGCTGGGTGGCGTAAAGGAAGGTGATAGGGTGGTCCTGAATCCCGGTCTTGAATTGCAGGAAGGAACACTGGTGCGGGTGATGAACTAGCCAGTGGAGCGGTTCCAGTCCCTCATGCCTCTCGGCCCTCGACTCTCAACTCTTGACTCTTAACTCTCACCTTCAGATTGCTTCGCTTTCGGAAGGCTGCCTAAGCCCCATACCAGGACAGCGGCCAGGATCACGCGGATGAAAAAGAATTGCGTGGAGAGGCCGTGGGTCTTGCGGTAGCTCAGGACCCGCGCATCATCCTTGGGCAAGGATTCCACCGGCGCGTTCATCTGGGTTCTCAGTTCATGCAGTCTGGGCGTGGCCAGGAAAGTGCTGGAGAACGTGAAGAGCAGGGCTGCCAGGACCGCAGCGCTCCAAAGCCGCAGTGGCCCGATGGCGGTGGAATCGTGGATCTCATTCAGCCAGCGCCCGCCGTAGCTCAGGCAAAGCGCACCGCCGAAAGCGACCCACGCTGAGATATCCAGCCGTTCAACCATGAGGCCTGCCAGTCGCCCCGCCAGATCCTTGGAGGGCAGGATGGAAAACAGGGCAGGAGCCATGAGCGCCGCAAAGCCCAGCGCCATCCCAAGCCAAAGCAGCAGCAGGACCAATGAGGCGTTATCAAGTCGGCGGAGTGTCTTTTCCATAGGTTGAAGTTTAGCTCATTCGACCTGATGACCGGCGAGCCGGAGCGTCCGGATGGCGGCCTCCAATGCCGACTCGCGCACCAGCACATAGTCGGTGTCGAAAGTCGAGAGCGCGAAAATGCTTAGGCTCGCATTGGCCAATGGGTCTGCGATGGAGGTCAGCACGCCGGTCAAGGCCATGTCCAGCGGACCACGCACCTTCAGCGCCCTGAAGGGGCCTTCAGTACGGAAGCCCGGTGGCACGCGCTCTGAAGCACACAGGATCGAAAGTTCTTCAGGCGTCTGGGTGATGGACCAGAGCGCCCCGCCCCGTGCCCAGGCGGGCACGGATTCATCTGGGTCCAGCCGGACCACGGCGTAAGCGCCGTCAAGAAGGTCAAGATTCAGATTCATTTCTTGATCCCGAGCAGGAGTCCATCGGGAGTAGGAATGCAGACCGTGTCAAAGGCCTGGACTGCTTCTTCGTGGCAGCGGCGAACGGCGGCTGCCTCCGGGCTCTGATCCATGAGTTGTCCAAAATAATAGGCATTATCCACCAAAAGGAGTCCGCCAGGCCGCAAGTTGATGGCCGCCCAACGCCCATATTGGTCATACCGGCCCTTGTCCGCATCGAGAAACACGGCATCGAAGGGTCCGTGTGATTCCAGCCCAGGCAGTGATTCCAGAGCTGGTCCAACCAGCACTTCCACCCGATCGGAAAGGCCCGCCTGCGCCAGGTTCTCCCTGGCCACCGAAGCATGTTTTTCTTCCAGTTCCAGGGTCCAAAGATGGCCGTCTGCCGGAAGGGAATGAGCCATCCGGATGGCGGAGTAACCCGCCAGGGTGCCAAATCCACGACCTTCCTCGCGCCCACGAGACGCAACAGTAGGGTGAGCAGCTTGCCTTCGCTCATGCCGAGCTGGATGGCGGGGAGGCCCTGCTTTTCCGGCGCGGCGAAAGCCGAAGCCAGTGCCGCATCGTGACCTGCATGGAGGTCATTCAGGTAGGCCAGGATCTCCGGGCTGTCATAGCGATGGCCCTGACGGGAATCAAGATCGGCCACCGTTCACCAATCGCTGTACGGGACCTGGTCCTCGCTGATGTCCTGACTCCCGCTGCGGATATTCCAGATGCCAGTTTCAGCTTCCGGCGAGTCCGGGTCGGCGGCTTCCATTTCCGTACGCCAAGTCTCGGAGGAATTGGTCATTGGATCCTTGGGGATCTCCCGCACGTAGCCCTTATCTCTCAATTGAGCCAACGAAGTGGGGTAGCGGCTGCGGTCCGCGTGGTACTGCTCCAGCGCATGGCGGATCTGGAAGAGGTTTTCTTTCAGGACCGATTCCTTGCTGAGCTTGGTGCTGTGCCGATAGCCCACGATGCCGACCGTCGAGAGCAAAGCGATTATGGTCATCACCACCAGCAGTTCCATGAGCGTGAAGCCCCGCTGGCGACCTGGGACCGTGGTGCGTGCTGGAGTTGGGAAAAGGCGCATGGAACCTCAAGGCGGGTGGACAGGCCGAGCTACCAATTTAGCACGGCGGCCTCACTTGAATGCGCCAGGGGCCCTATGGGTTTCCTTCAACGCCCGAATTCAGGCCGGTCAGATCTTTCACACCAGCAACGGCAACATCAGCACCGCCGCGGCCAGGGCTGCCAGGATCCGCAGGATGGTTTCAGTTCTCCGTGACATGATGCGCTTCCTTCCACGTGGTGTCCTTCTAACAGAGAGCCGGGTCCCGGGCTTCTGGTTTAATGAAGGCCTGATCTTGCTGGGGCGCCCATGGGATTCGATTCCAAACCCTCCATCGTCATCCTTACCGGAGCCGGCATCTCCGCCGAAAGCGGCTTACCCACTTTCCGGGACAACGGAGGCCTCTGGGAGCAGCATCGGATGGAGGATGTCGCCACGCCCGAAGCCTTCCAGCGCAATCCCGCGCTGGTTCAACGCTTTTACAATGAGCGCCGACGCAAGCTAAAGGACGTGTCGCCCAACGCGGCGCATCATGCCCTGGTCCAACTGGAAAACCACTGGTCCGGCCCGTTGCTCCTGGTCACCCAGAACGTGGACGACCTCCACGCACGGGCGGGCTCCCGATCCCTCCTGCCCATGCATGGCGAACTGCTGAAGGCCCGCTGTCTGGAGTGCGGGGCTGTCTCCGTTTGGGTCAAGGACATCCTGCCTGAGAGCCGCTGCCCCCGGTGCGGCCAGCTGGGTCAGCTTAGACCGCATATTGTATGGTTCGGCGAAATGCCCTTGGAGATGGACAGGATTTTCACTGCCCTGGAAGGATGCGGCCTCTTCATTGCCATCGGCACCTCCGGCACTGTCTACCCCGCGGCGGGCTTCGTGAACGCAGTCCCGGCGGGAGCACGCACAATCGAGATCAATCTTGAATTTGCCATCGCGGGTTCACGGTTTGATGAGCAGCGCCAGGGCACCGCCACCGAGCGGGTGCCGGAGCTGGTCGCGGAATTATTAAAATAATTCTTCAACTATCGGCACGCACCTGGCATCCAATTTCTAACCTGAGGTGTGGATGACAGAGGCTTCCCTGTCGCCGAAAGCCGGCGTGGCCGCAAGCTTGGCCGCCACGCTGCTGGTGGCTTGGGTGGACTACATCACAGGGCTGGAGTTGGAATTCTCGGCCTTCTACATCCTGCCTGTCCTGCTCGCGGCCTGGATGGCAGGCTGGCGCTGGGCGGTGGCTTTGGCGCTGGTCAACACCATCGTCTGGAGCGTCGTGGATCATTTGGGAGGCCATATCCATCTCAACGCCTTCTATGCGGTATGGGAATTCCTGGTGCATGCCCTGGTGTATTTGCTGGTGGCGGCCATAGTGGGTGGCCTGAGGGTGGCCATGGCCCGCCAACGCGCTTTGAACATGGAGCTCAGCCAGGCTCTGGAGGAAGTCGGCGAATTGAAAGGGCTCCTGCCGGTTTGCGCCTGGTGTCACAAGATACGGGATGACAAGGGCTACTGGGGCCAGCTGGAATCTTATATCGAGGCCCGCAGCCGCGCCAGTTTCACCCATGGCATCTGCCCAGACTGCGAAGCGAAAGTCATGGCTGAACGCGATGGGGAATCCGGGCAGCCATGAGGCTTGATTAAACCTCCTCCGCGCTCACCTTCCAAATGATCTCCTCGCGGGGGATCAACGCCGGCCAGTAGGCGACGATTTCCGCGGCCTTGGGGCGGCCTCCAGCAAAGCCGGTCACGCCTGCGGGCCCGGCGGTCACCAAGGGTGCAAGTTCGCGGCCGAAGCGCTCCACTTTCTTTTTGTCACCATCCTTCACGCTGAGCCGCAGCACAATTTCCGAGGGCTCGGACGGTTCGAAGGCGATGCCCTTGTGAACGGTGGAGCTGCCGAGGTATTCGGCATCGGTGTATTCATACACGCAGCCCGCGGCCTCGAGACGCTTCCAGACGATGTCAGCGCAAAGTTTCGCCTTTTCCAGGGCTTTCGGCCCGCACAAGGTCAGCTGGCCCGTGGCTTTGTAGCCCTTGAGGTACGCACCGCTCACCTTAAGGAAAGGCGTGCGGGGGCCACCCTTGATGCCGCTCACGGCCACACGATCGGGACCTGCCTGGCGAAGTTGGATGCTCGAAAAATCAGCCACGACATCTGGGGTGATGTAGGCCTTGGGGTCACCCATTTCGTAAACCAGCTGTTCACTCACGGTGTCCACCGTGACCATGCCGCCGCTGCCTTCGGGCTTGGTCACGATGAAGGTGCCATCCTCGCTGACTTCAGCGATGGGGTAGCCCACTTTCCATAAATCCGGGATTTCCCACCACCGCGTGAAATTCCCGCCGGTGGCCTGGGCGCCGCATTCCAGGATGTGCCCTGCGATGGTGCCTGCGGCGAGACGGTTCCAGTCGTCCGCGGCCCAGCCGAATTCATGGATCAACGGTGCCAGCGTCAGTCCAGGATCCGTGCAGCGGCCGGTCAGCACGATGTCCGCGCCGGTGGCCAGGGCATCCACCATGCCCTGGGTCTGCAAGTAGACGTTGGCGCTGATAATGTCCCGTTCAGCGTCGAAGAGCCCTTCGCCCGTGTCCATGTTGGCGAGTTTCAATCCCTTCGCTTTGAATTCGTCCAGCCGGTCCAGCACGTCATCGCCTGTGACCGTGGCGATCCTAAGGCCGGTGACTCCGAGTTTTTTCGCGACTTCCATAATCGCCGCGCGACAGGCTTCAGGATTCACACCGCCCGCATTGGCGATGACGCGGATGCCCTTCTGCTTGATCATCGGCAGCGTGCGCGCCATGAGATCCACGAAATCCGTGGCGTAGCCCAGGCTCGGGTTCTTGCGTTTCTGTTTTTGCATGATGGAAAGCGTGACTTCGGCCAGATAGTCCAGGGTCAAGTAATCGATCTTGCCGTATTCCACCAGCCTCACCGGCGCGTCGATGCTATCTCCCCAGAATCCCTGGCCATTGGCGATGCGGATGGTTTTGGACATGGCTGCTCCTGCCTCCAAGTCTATCGGGTCCTGCGGGGCCACGCTTCCCCGCGTAGATCGCGAATCAACGGCAAGTGCCTGAGGGAGGCTTATTCCGGGAAAATGCCATGACGTTCACATGGCAAAAGAACTGAAGCATCACACTGAAGTAAATACACCGGACCATGGCTTGACGCAGAGCCGCCGCGGCATGATGCATCTAGGGAACGCATCATTGAAAGCTCCCGCCTTTTTCAACTCAGGCCGGAATCGAGCTCTCCAGACGTTCAAGGGCTGCTTGTTATCCCACCAAGTTGAAAAGGAGCGCTCCATGAGCCACCCGCCAAACGCGCCAAAACGTTCCAGACCTGTCCCAACGTTCACAATTCCTGCCCTGCTCGCTTTGGCGGGGTTCACGTGTGTAGGCCTCATCCTGGTTGAAAGGGAACGCACCCGAGTAAGCGACCAGGCAGAGGTTTTCCTCCCGACAGAAGTTCCAGTCTTCTGGAAAACAGCTCCTGAGCCCGCTTCCTCTCTGCAAAAGACTCCCCAGGCGGTCCGTGCCAAGATCATTCCGGCCTACAGTTTCGCATCTGCATCGGCCTTGGAGGAAGTGAAGCCCGAGTATCCGCGGATTGCAAAGGCCACGCGGACGCAAGGAAACGTCGAAGTGGGACTTCGGTTGGATGCGAAGGGGCATCCCATTCAAGCCACGGTCATGAGCGGAAATGCCATGCTCAGAAATGAAGCCCTTAAGGCAGCCAGAAGCTGGAAGTTCACTCCGGCCCGTGAGAATGGCCGCGCTGTGCCTTCGGATTTCCGCATCATCTTCGAGTTCCACTTGGCTTGACCCGTGGGGCCAGTGGCAATGCGCCTTGTCATGGGCTTGTCAGAGCGATCTTTCCATTCAGTTCGCCCATGCATTTGATCCACTGATCCGGCCAAAGCAGGGCTTTTTGCTGTAATTCCGGTGCGATGTAGGACAATGGACATACTTGAAAGTGTTCAAGCCACCCCCACCTTTTTTGGAGATTCCATGAAACCAACCACCCTTAATCCCAGGATCCGGATGATCCTCGCAACCGCAGTCATGGCGCTGGTCTTGGCCTGCGGAAAGCAGGACGCGCAAGTCAAGGACATGGCCCAGAAAGCCGAACAGGCCCAGGCAGTTCAGACCCAGGCCCAGCAGGCGGGCCAGCAGCAGCAACAGCAGTTGGCCCAGGCTGGCATCAAGGATGTGAAGCCCAATCCCGAAACCATGCAGTTGACACCTGACCAGAAGGCTCTGCTGGAAGCCCGGCTCAAGGCCGAAAAAGGCACTGGCACCGGCTATCTCCTCCAGGCGATCCTCGACAAGGACCAGGAGATCGGCGAGCTCAACAAAAGGGTCGATGGCCTTCGCGCCCTGCTGCCGAAACCTGTTCTGGCCAAGGATGGGGACAACCACTACGCCATGGCCATGGCCTTCTTGCGCCACCGGGGCGTGAGCGAGGACAAGGCGAAAAGTCTG
>JANYJQ010000074.1 GCA_025358435.1 Holophagaceae bacterium | reverse complement strand
GGATCGAAAATGGAAGCCATCTCATCCGAGATGTTGTCGGGGATGTGGTAGACGTTTTCCGCGTCGATCACCAGGAATTCCGCGAACGAGCCCGGCCGGTTCACCCCGACGCCCTTGGTGTTGCGGCACAAATGGCGTTTCCCAGCCCGGCAGTTGCGGCAGAACCCGCAGGTCAGGTGCCCCTCGCCGCTCACACGGTCGCCAGGCTTGAAAGCATCCACCTCGACGCCCACCTTCTCCACCACGCCGAAATACTCATGGCCCACGATCATGGGAACCGGGATCGTCTTCTGGCTCCACTCATCCCAGTTGTAGATATGCACATCCGTGCCGCAAATGGCCGACTTGTGTATGCGGATCATCACATCGTGCACACCTACCGTGGGCACCGGCGCGTCGGTGGTGATCCAGATGCCTTCTACGGCTTCAGACTTCATCAGGGCTTTCATGGGTCCCCCCTATGACAAGCATTTCACCACGAACGCAGGCATGGCCAGGGAAGGCGTGATTTCTATCCGGAAAGGCGCGAGAACCTGACATTCGATCTGGGAAAATCCATGCCCATGGCGAACGCTGAAAACAGGCCGGCAAAGACCGCCGCAGCCATGATCGCGGCACTAGGAAACTGAGCGGGCATGGCGCCTGCGCCGGGGATGGCCATGGCCGCGACGCCGAGGACAACGCTGAGCGCCGCTAACCACTGGTAGATGGGCAGCCCTGCGACGATTTTCGTCTGCGCCTCACCGCGGTAACCCTCCTCGGCGAACCGGGCTATGCCGTTCAATATGAAATAAAGGCCGATGAGAAGGGGACGGCCTGCCCCGCCATACCAAAACCGCAGGAGCAAGAGCCCGATCACGGCATTGGAGAGGATCGAGTAGAGCTGGGTGTTGTGGATGGGTTGTCCCTTCAGGCCTGAAATGAGGCAGACACGCGAGTGCTCACCCACATAGCGAATGCCATTCCCGTCCTCCGCCACCCGGCCGTGGCAGCAGCCCTGCACCAGACAGCGCAGACGGCCCAGGGCCTGCACCCATGGCCCAGCAAGAGCGAAAGCGGCGGCCAACGACAGCAGGGATTGACGGAAGGCCAGCGCGCTTATGGCTATGCCGACTGCGCTGCCCAAAATGCCCCCGTAGTAGCCGAAGGGACGGAGCAGACGGGGCGAGCCTTCCACGAACTGCCCCCAGAGGCAGCCGCCCAAAATATTGCAGGTGGCGATGAGGGCAATGGCCCGGGCGTCATGGACGAAAAGTCCCGCCACCATTGCGCCCAAAGCGCCAGCCAGGCCCGGGTAAAGGCTGTGGTTGATAATTCGGAATCCTCCGAAATGCCATTCCTTCCAAGAATTCGCGAGTCGCTCCGAAGCCCCCTGGAGATTTCGCCAGATCCCATGGCGGAAATGCACCAGGGCATAGGCGCCCGCGCCACCTACCACATCCAGGACAGAATGGGCTCCCGTAGCCACACATGAAAGCGCCATGAGAACCGCGAGGGTGTACCAGGCATTCTTGAATGCTGGGAAGGCCTTCGCATAGGTGGCTGCCGCCAGAAAAGCCCAGATCACATGGAAGGAGGGAAAGGCCGCTGCCGAAGTGTCGAGGGCACGCTCCCATTGGATCCAGGCGCCCAAGAACCCGTGGGGCTCGAAGGGGCGGGGTTCGGCGTAAAGGGGCAACACAATCTGGAGGAAGATGCCCAGTCCTGTGGCCCACCAGCCTGCGGCCACGAACTCCCGGAGCCGACGTTTATCGATAATGAAGAAGGGCGCCATCAGTGCGAAGGGATAGGTCAGGGCATAGGGTATTTCGGCGGCTTGCCACACTGGCCATCGCCCTTCGAAGGGCAGCGAAGTGCGGATGAAACCGTTCCCGGTTCCGAAGTGGACCAGCATCTCGTAGAGCAGCGCCCAGGGGGCGAAGACCGTCAACGCTGCGCAGATTCTTTCTTGAAGTGCCGCCCGCGCGCCGCTTATGAGCGGAAGGCCGAAGAGAACTTCGTGGGTGGCATTTCCGAACTGCGCTTGCATCGCCTTCTGTTCATGCCCCAGCACCAGGGCCGTGCAGAGAAGCGCCACCACGGGCGTGACAAGGTAGAGGCCCGAGGATGATCCCAGGGCCGCCGCCAGCCCGCCGCAGAGCCCACAGAAGCCCACATAAATGGGATGCCGGAAGAGGCGATAGATACCTCGGGAAACGTAGCGCTCTGGAGGGAAGGCGTTCATGGGAAGGCCTTTCCCAAAACGAATAAGGTGGTGCATCCCGGCGAGCATCAGCGCAAGGCCGATGACCGCAATGCCCAGGCCAACCGGCCGCCAGGGCCCCATGGGCAGGTCCACCAGCCTCGCGGAACTCCAGGCCCACAGCGCCAGGGAGATGGGCAGCAGGCCACAGAAGAACAGGGCGTAGAGCAGCTTTCCCATTCGCGGAGGCAGCCTCATGCCCACCTCACCGTTTCGTGGATGACCCATCCATTTTCGGCCTCCTGTCCCTGCTGGTTCAGGTGGCCACGGCTCCGCCATTTCCGCTCGTCAAGCCGCAAAATGGAAAGCGGCAGCAACTGGCGGATCCAGGGCACTCTGGCCAACACCGTTGAAAACAGGGTTCCGGACCGGAGTTGCAGACTTCCCGAAAAGACCAGACGGGTGGTGCCGAAGGAAATTCCAGTCTCATCGATCTCCCCCTGCTCGTGGCGCACGCCATTGTGGTGGATCAGCAGCTTCGGGACCGGTCCCAGCCACTGGATCCAGACGATGTGATGCCCTGTGGACAGAAAGCGGCCCCAGCGCAATTCGCGGATGGGCAGGTCCCAGGGCGGCAGGGACATCTCGATATATTCGGCATAGCCAAGGCCATGGATGGAACCCTTTCCCACCCGCAGCTCCGCCGTGGCCCGGGGTTGGACACAGCGCCAATCGATGCGGCCTTCCGGAGTCTCGAAAAGAATCTCCTGGATGGGCGCCGCAGTGCCCTGCCACTCGCCTTCGATGCCCGGCGCCTTCCAGCGAAGAGTCGACCCCTCCTGGACTGGCATCGGCACGGCACGAAACCGGTTCCGTGAGGTGGTCCCGCCATCGGCGCTGCAGCGGAGGAACCCATGGTAGGCGAGGGAGAGCCGCTTCCAGCTCAGCTCAGCGGCGTAGCCAATGAAGCCTTCCCCGCGCTCGTCCACCGCGTCCATGTACCACTTCTTCAGGCTGAAGGGCGTCGCCGGATTCAAGGGATCACGCCCAGCTCCCGTCCCACCTTCGCAAAGGCCTGGATCGCAAAGTCGAGATCCTCGATCGAGTGCCCGGCGCTCATCTGGGTGCGGATGCGGGCTTCGCCTTTGGGCACTACAGGGAAGAAGAAGCCGATGACGTAGACGCCTTCCAGAAGCAGCGCATTGGCCATGGCTTGTGCGAGGGCCGCATCGCCAAGCATGACGGGAATGATGGGATGCTCCCCTGGCAGCAGGCGGAACCCCAGCTTGCTCATTCCGGCACGGAAGTGCGCGGCGTTGGCCCGGAGACGGCGCCGGAGGTCATCGCCGTCAGTCAATAGATTCAGCGCGGTGATGCTCGCCGCGGTGATGGCGGGGGCAAGGGAATTGGAGAAGAGGTAAGGCCGGGCCTTCTGGCGCAACCACTCGACCACTTCCTTTTTCGAGGAGACGTAGCCGCCGCTGGCACCGCCCAGGGCCTTGCCCAAGGTGCCGCTGAGGATGTCCACACGGCCCATCACGCCACAGTGTTCATGGGTACCGCGGCCTTTTTCGCCCATGAACCCCACGGCGTGGCTGTCGTCCACCATCACCATGGCGCCATGTTTTTCCGCGAGGTCGCAGATGGCGGGAAGCTTGGCGATATAGCCATCCATGGAGAAGACGCCATCGGTGACCACGAGTCTGAAACGGGCGCCGCTTGCCTCCTTCAATTTCGCTTCGAGATCCGCCATGTCGGAGTTGGCATAGCGGTAGCGCTGCGCTTTGGATAGGCGGATGCCGTCGATGATCGAAGCGTGGTTGAGCGCGTCGCTGATGAGGGCATCCTCTTCGCCCAGAAGTGCCTCGAACACACCGCCGTTGGCATCGAAGCAGCTCGAATAGAGTTGCGTGTCCTCCATGCCGAGAAAGGCGCTGAGCCTGGTTTCCAGTTCCTTGTGAACGTCCTGGGTGCCGCAGATGAAGCGCACCGACGACATCCCGAAACCCCGGGAGTCCAACGCTTCCTTGCTGGCCGCGATGAGCGCCGGATGATTTGATAGGCCCAAATAATTATTCGCGCAGAGGTTCATCACCGACCGGCCGTTGGCCACGATGCGCGCGCTTTGGGCGCTGGAGATCACACGCTCGGTCTTGAAGAGCCCGGCTTCGCGGAGTTTTTCGGTTTCAGCGCGGAGATGCTTCAGAAAATCGGAATTCATGGGGACCTCGAAATATAAAATGGCGTTCCATTCTTGATGATTTCACGCCTCAAGCCGTGTTCGCAGTTCCGGCCAGCCTTCCCAGTAGCTCAATTTCAAGAAGGCTGTCAGCACGAGCGCGTGATGGATTGTGCCGTTGCGGAGAAGTTCATTCCATTCAATCCAGGGCACCGCCCAGACCTGGAGTTCTTCGGCGGCATCCAGTTGCAGCTCCGCTGTGGCTTTGCAGTCCAGGGCCAGGAAAGTGTGGGCGCGATTGGTCTGGGTTGCCGGGTTGGGCGTGCAGCTGCCCAGAGAAATCCAGCGATCCGCAGTGAATCCCGATTCTTCCAGCAGTTCGCGTTGGGCTGATTCCAGGGGATTTTCTCCGGGGTCGCAACACCCCCCAGGAATTTCAAAAGTGGATTCATTGATGCCATGCCGGTACTGCTCCACCACGACCAGCTCGAGTTCCTCGGTGAAGGCGATGACGTTCACCCAGTCCGGCCCCTGCAGCCGGTAAAAGGTGTGTTCCCTCCCTGTGTGGGGCGAGGTCCGCCGGGCGACCATTTGGGTGAAGAGCCGGGAATCCTGCCGGGTGCTCACATCCCCCTCGACCCAGGGGGCGCCTGGATCGAAGCCTTGGGAATGTTGGGCCAGGAGCCGCATATCAAGCCTTCTCCGGTTCCGACTGGATGCGCCCAAGGATGTGATGCGTGATCATCTCCAGAGCCCGGCGGTTCTCAACCCCAGTGGGCACGATGAGATCCGCCCAGCGTTTGCTGGGCTCCACAAATTCCAGGTGCATGGGCCGCACGCTCTGCTCGTACTGCTCCATCACACTATCCAGGGTTCGTCCACGCTCCTTGGTATCCCGCCTTATTCGGCGGAGGATACGGATATCAGCATCAGTATCCACGAAGATCTTCACGTCCAATTGTTCCCGCAGTTCAGCCAAGGCGAAGAGCAGCAGACCTTCCAGGATCACCACCGGCTGGGGCGGAAGCGACGGGCCAAAACCGGTGCGGTCGCTGATGGCAAAGTCGTATATGGGTTTTCGGATGGGTTCCTTGCGGCGAAGGGCGGCCATGTGGGCGGCCATCAATTCCAGATCGAAGGCGTGGGGATGATCCCAGTTGATGGGTTGATTGCCGAACCTGGCTTTCACCACATCCAGTGGAGCGTAGTAGGCATCCATATCAAGCAGCAGCGAGCCGATCCCTGCGCCTCGACCTGAACTGGCCCAACCCTTTCGGATGCGGCGCACCAGTTCATTGGCGACAGCTGTTTTCCCGCTGCCGGATCCCCCGACTATTCCCACCAACCAAGGATGATCCTGCATTGTGCCCCCTGACCTGTTTCCGGGGGAAACCACGCCGGCGTGGTTTCCTGCTCGCTTCGCTCGCTTACGTCCCCGGGACCCCCACCTCGGGGCCGGGCAAGGCCCACCCCTCGGTCTAGTTCCAATCGTACCTTCCTTGGGAGAGGCGTGCCTTCATTGCCATTGGGCTTAACGCACCGTATGCTAAATCCGCGATGTCACCAAAATCTCTATTCAGCCTTCCTGTCCTATTACTGCTGACCCTTGGTTGCAGCAACAGTGACGATCCTCGGCTGCCGGCCCAACTCTACGAAGATGCGCTTCAGAAAAACCAGGCCGGCCAAGGGGATGCCGCCCGTCTGATGATGGCGGAAATCGTCAAGCAGTTCCCGGATTCCGAAGCCGCCACAAAAGCCCGAAAAGATCTGTACCAAATCGATGCCCTGCAGAAAAAAGAACTGTCCCAACGGCAGCAGGAAGTGCGAACCATCATGAAACGGGTCATAGATGCGCTTTCCAGGTACAAGACAAAAAAAGGTGAATATCCGGGCAACCTCCTGGATCTGGTGCCGGAATACCTGGAGTCCCCGCCCCTCACGCCCTGGGGGCATCCCTTCCCCTACCGCGCTTTTGTGGGTGTGCCCCTCGAGGACGTCACTGATCGCCGGGGCAGATTGAGCCAACGTATCAACACAAAGCTCGATCACTACTATTTGTGCTGCCTGGGAACCGACTTCGAGCCCGGTGGCTTCGGATTGGCCGCAGACATCCTGGTGAAAGATGGAGAGATCCTGGATTCAGTGAAGGAAAAGACCTTCCCCGCCCTGCCGTGAGCGCTGAAGGGCTGTGGGCGTTTGATCGCGCCTAGGGCGCTTGGGCAAGAGTACCTGGACTTTTCATTCACTCTGATTCGCGCCAATCGAGGTACCAACACGGTTGATCATTCTCTCGGTATCCGCTTTGCAGATACACGAGACCTCGCCGGGGTTTGGATGGGGTCATTCGCTGCTGATCTCACGCCTGTTGGGTGTTTACCATTCGATTGATCATTTTGATCGCAATGCAGGCGGCGCCGAAGCCGTTGTCTATGTTCACTACGGCGATGCCGGGGCTGCAGCTGGCGAGCATGGCGTGCAGTGCCACGGTGCCACCCACGCTGATGCCTGCGCCAATGCTGGTGGGAACGGCGATCACGGGTGCATCCACCAGGCCTGCGACCACCGAAGGAAGAGCTCCTTCCATGCCTGCGGCCACCAACAAGACTGGACAGACGCGTAGTTCATCCAGCACGCCATGGAGCCGGTGCAGTCCCGCCACGCCCACATCGAAAAAGGATTTGGATGGGTAGCCCAAGGCATCGAGCACGGCCTTGGCCTCCAGCAGCACGGGGATATCTCCGGTGCCACCCGTGAGCAGTCCAATGGGCGCAAGGTTCTTCATGGACCGCGGATTGAGCGTCGCCGTAAGGCTGATCCGATCCACCGAGGCGATGGAATCAAGCGCGTCCATCTGAGTGTCATTCAGCTGCGTCGCGATGCGCAGGCTCTCCGCTTGCCGCGCTTCTTCGAAGAGATGAATCAATTGCTCTGGAGTCTTGCCGCGGGAAAAAATGATCTCCGGAATCCCCGTGCGCTGCTCACGTTCATGGTCCCAGCGGATGTCCAAATTTCACCTCACCGAAATAAATGGAACCACGAATGAACGCGAAAAACCTTCGAACCACAGATGAACACAAATCAACACAGATGAAAAACGGCTTCGGTGCCAGGCGCTTCTGCGAAGAAATATTGAGCCGGTGTCTGAGTTGTAGGAGCTGGATTCCATTGTCATTATCCTTGTTCATCAGTGTCCATCTGTGGTTTCATTTCCCCTTTTTCGGGTTCACGAGTTCATCAGTGGTTTCAGTTCCGCGCTGTGGCAAGGCTTCCGCTTTGGATGCCCGCCAGATCCACGGCTACGAATCTGAACCCCGCTCGCCAGCAAGCGCGTTCCAATTCCGTCCGCAGGGGTTCTTCCAGCGCGCGATGCATAAGTTCCCGCTCGATTTCCAGGCGCACCACGCTGTCGTGCCAGCGGGCGCGGGCGGGCCACAAGCCATGGTCGCGGAGAAAAGCCTCGACTTGTTCCACCTGGTTCAACCGCTCCGGTGTCACTTCGGTGCCCACAGGAAAGCGGCTGGCGAGGCAGGGCGCGGCGGCCTTGTCGGCATTGGCAAGTCCCCAACGGCGGGCCAAGGCGCGCACATCCTCCTTGTGAAAACCTGCCTCCAGCAAGGGTGAAAAAACATCATGTTCAGACGCGGCACGCAAACCCGGGCGTACATCTCCGAGATCATCCAGCTGTGTTCCATTGAGCAGCAATCCCAAGAGATTTTGCTTGCAAGCCTCGGCTTCAGAGGCGCCATAGAGCGTGGACTTGCAGTGGTAGCAACGATCTCCAGCGTTGGCGCGATAGGCCGGTAGATCTGTTTCACGGGTGGGAAGCTCCAGCAACTCTGAGCCGATTTGCCCGGCCAGCGCATGTGCCTCTGCCCGCTCGGCTTGGGGGAGCGAAGGGCTCACCGCAAGCAAGGCGAGAGTCTTCAGGCCCGCTCGGACACAGGCCGCCAACACCAGCGTGGAATCCACGCCTCCGGAAAAGCAGACAAGCGCCCGCCGCGATCCCACGCGGGTCCGCAGCAGGTCCAGAAGGCTGGATTCATGGGCAAACACGTCATCCATGTCCCAAGTGTGGCACTATTTTAGATCCTCTGGAGCCCCCATGCGCCGCGCCCTGATCGCACCTGCCATTCTCATTCTTCTGGCCTGCGGTTCTTCAAAATTGCAGAAGAGCGAGGCGGAGCGCGACATCAAGAAGGACTATCCGGTGATGGTCATGGTGCCCGTGCCCGCCAAGGTGTCCGCGGAAAAAGGCAGCGAGGCCCACCGGAAGCTGCTGCTGCTCCACGACAATCTGGTCAAGACTGGCTGGTTCGCCATCCAGCGCCATGACGATGGCAAGCGTGAGGAGTTCACCTACCAACTGAATTCCAACGCGCCGAAAACCGCCATGGCCGCGCCTGGCGGCGGTTTCCAGGTCAAGGCCGCCGAAGCCGACTTCGTGAGAGCCACAAACCTCGTCCCAGCGGGCAACGGT
>JANYJQ010000067.1 GCA_025358435.1 Holophagaceae bacterium | reverse complement strand
GGCTGGGAGGGGCGAAATGAAAGCCCTTCAAGCCGTGATTTCCCTTTTGATGTTTCCATGAATGTGAACTCCATGACCCACCGCCCTTCGATTCTCACGTGGCCCATCCTGGGTCGTGCCCTGCGGGTGAAGCTGCGCTCTGTGGCCATCCGCTCCTGCTCCGGCCTTCCGGTGGTGGCTGCTCTGGCGTTATTGCTTCTTTCCGCCTGCGCAGGGGGCCAGGCTACGCTCCCGGCGCCCACACCGTTGGGCTTGGTGGTGGAAAGCCCCAGCGAGGGTGCGCGGCTGAACGCACCGGCCACGGACATCCGCGGGCGTGTGACCGATCCCGGCGCCATCGTCGGCATGAATGGGAAACCCCTGAACCTCGGTGCCGACGGCCGTTTCGCCACCAGCAGCAATCTGAAGGAAGGCACCAACACTTTCATCTTCGAGGCCTGGCCCGCCAGCGCCCACGGGCGCGGCTCGGATCTGCTGCCCAATGTGGCGCCATCGGAGAGGATCATTCGCACCGTGACTTTCGCCTGGCCTGAACTAATTCTGCAAGTGAACTCACCCAGCGAAGGTCAAGGGGTCAACTCAGCCCAGATCTCCGCTGCGGGCCGGGTCAGTGAATTCGACGCCACTCTTCACCTCAACGGACAATCCATCGTGTTGGATGCCAACGGTGGCTTCAGCTCCACCCAGACCCTTCAGGAAGGCACCAATACGCTGTTCTTCGAGGCCACCTCGAAGGATGGCAGCCGCCATGCCACCGAACTTCGCCACGTGGCTTACACACCTCCGATATTGATGGTGCAGATCACGGATCCCATCGAAGGTCTCATCACAAACGCGGCTTCGCTTCAAGTGAAGGGCAAGGCCAGCGTGGCCGCTACGTCCGTGAAGGTGCAAGGACAGCCCACTGTTCAGGGTCCGGGCGGCAATTTCAGTGCGACGTTAATGCCTTTGGAAGGTCCCCTCGTTGTGCTGGCCGAAGCCACAGGTTCGCTAGGCGCCCGCGGCCAGGACACCCGCCATCTCATCATTGATCGCACGCCGCCCAGGATCGAATTGGATACCCCGGCCCCCGCCATCACGAACCAAGCCAGCCTGACACTTGCTGGAACCGTTGTGGACGCCACCGCGGCCCACCTATGGGCCATGGGCAATCCCACAGCACTCGATATGCGGTCCCACTTCATCACCACGCTGAAACTCTCCCCTGGCCAGAACAGCCTGAACCTCAGGGCCGTCGACGCCGCAGGCAACATAGGGACGTTGGACCTTTCCGTGGTCTATCAACTGCCCGAATTGAATCTGCAAATCGATACGCCCACCGAAGGGCAGGCCACGAGCTCTGTGCAAATCATGGCCACAGGCCGGGTCAGCGAATTCGACGCCACCCTGCGTCTTGATGGGCAATCCATCACGCTCGGCAGCAACGGAGGATTCAGCGCCCCCCTGGCGCTTCAGGAAGGTGCCAACACGCTGACCTTCGAGGCCACCTCGAAGGACGGCAACCGCCATGCCAGCGCACAGCGCCACGTGACCTATACGCCTTCGAGCTTGATGATTCAGATCACCGAACCTGCCGAAGGCTTCATCACGAATGCGGCTTCCATCTATGTGAAGGGCAGGGCCAGCGTGGCAGCCACATCCGTGAAGGTTCAGGGCCAATCTGTCACCCCCGATGCAGGCGGCGCTTTCAGCGTGCGGATCACACCATTGGAAGGTCCGCTGAATGTGCTTGCAGAAGCCACCGGCGCAGGTGGCGCCCACGGCCAGGACACGCGCCACCTCATCATCGACCGCACCCCCCCGGTGATCCGTTTGAATCCCGCGCCCCCGGCGCTCACCCGACAGCCCCAGCTGACACTGATGGGCAACGTGGATGATGCCACCGCATGCACGCTACAAATCCAAAACGCGCCGATAGCACTGGATGCCTCGAAGAAGTTCAGCGGCCCCGCCACCTTGAACGAGGGATCCAACACCATCCACTTCCAGGCAGTGGATGCCGCAGG
>JANYJQ010000059.1 GCA_025358435.1 Holophagaceae bacterium | reverse complement strand
CCGATGGGGACCTGCACCAGCACCAGGATCACCATGAGCGCAGCGAGCGGCTGGTCCACTTCCTTGAACAGGCGGTAGAGCGCCAGGACGAGGAAGAGGAAAACCACTACGGAAACGAGGGAACTCGCGATGCTGAACCGGAAAAGCGATTCGGACGCGAGGATTTTCTGGGCCGTGGCTGCCGCGTTCCCCTTCACGATGAGCTTGCCGGGGATGTAGATGAGGTTCATCACTCCGAGGACCACGAGTATGAAATACAGCCATCCCGCGACTCTCGCACGCTTCTGGAGTGAAGGCATAGTTTCCCCCTAGGCTTTTCATTGCTTTGCTGTGAGATACGGTACTTCGATCCACCTGGTTTAGGTAGGAACACTCAGCGGGGAAGGTGGCCCTGGAAGTGATGCTGGCGCGTCCCCTATCGGCCTATCGCATCGAGATTGGACCTGGCTTTGCCATAGCCTGGATCCAATGCCAGCGCGGCTTCAAAGGCCTTCCGCGCCTGCTCCTTGTCGCCTTGAAGCAGGTAGGCGTAGCCCAGGTTGTTGTAGGCCCGCGGGTTCAGCGGAGCTTCTGCCACGCTGCTTCGCCACAGCGCGATTTCAGTTCGGTAATCGCGGTTGCGCAGGATGGTGCGCGCGACGAGCGGCAGGAGCAGCAGCAGCAAACAGGCGGCAGCCCATTTGCCACACACATCGAATCGGCGGAATCCCGCCCTTGCTGTGCCCATCAGCGCAATGGCGAGCCCCAGACTCGGCAGATAAAGCTGGCGGTCATTCACGAGGTCGAGGCGGGGGATGAAGGAGTTGGTGGGGATCAGGTGCAGGAAGAACCACAGCAATCCGAAACCCAGCCAAGGCCTTGAACGCAGCGAGAACAGACCCAGGCCCAGCAGGCTCAGCAGCAGCGAGGCCTCGCCCGTGATGGCCCAGGTCAGGCGTGTGGCCACCGGCAGCATGGGATCAATATTCAAATGCACGGGCCAGCACCAGATGCCGAGCAGATGAACCTGGGCCTGGACCTGGTTCAGCAGATTCATGGGGATGCTGCGGAATGAAAAACTGGCCGCGAGAAGCGACCGTTGCATGGGATGCAGCGCCAAGCCGGCACAGAGCGCCATGAGCAGGATCCAATGCAGGGATGACGCGCGAAGAGCGGGGCCAAGCCCCCTCCAGGTTCCAGCGGCTCGATCCCAAAGCAACAGGGCGAAAGGTAGAGTGAGGGCCGTCTCCTTGGTCAAGCAGGCCAGCAGGAAGAGCAGGACAGAAAGCAGGTTCCAGGCTCTCAGACGCCGTTCCTTGGCTTGGATGTGGGCCACCAGGCTGGCGAGGTAGAAGAGCGCCATCAAGGAGGAGGAGCGTCCGCAGATGTAGGTTACAGCCTCGGTCTGGGCGGGATGCACTGTGAAGACCAGGGCCGCGGCAAGGGCCATCAGCCCTGCGTCCTCGTCGACCGCGAAACGTTTCAACAGCGTGAAAGCCAGGAATCCATTGGCGCAATGAATGGCGAGATTCACCACATGGAATCCCCATGGGGAAGGCCCCGCCATCCAGTTCAGCGTGTAGCTTAATTTCAGCAGCGGCCTGATGCCGCGAAGATCTCCGAGCCAGGCAGCCAGACCGTGCACGCGTGGGTTGTCCACGATCACCTTGAAATCGTCGTATTGGAACGCGCCGGAAAACGAATTGAAGTAGGCGAGGGCGATTGCCCCCAGGATCAGCGCAGGGGCGATGAACCGGGCAGATTTCCCCTTGGTTGGTAACGGCTGGTGCGAGATCGGCTTCACCTGTCGCAGGACTTAGGCACAGGCGCGGCAAGCCGGGCCAAGGCAAATGCGATGCGCACGATTTTCATGATCCATTCTCCTGGTAGGGGATTAAGGAGATCAAAATTAACGACTTTGAGAATAGGGAGATGCCCGGAATCTGGCCTGAGTGTATCTCCTACCTGAAGCCCAGGCGAAAGTGCTCGGTCAGGGTTGCGTGAACCGGATGGGTCTGAATCTATGGACCGGACCTTTCGCATTCCTGGAGAATCTTCATTGTTGAGGATGAATCTCAATAAAGGAGGCTTCATGCCCAGTATCCTCACAACTTTCCTGATCCCGTCCCGTGCCCTGCGCTTTGGGGCTCAGGCGGTCGCTGCGACGCTTCTGATCTCCTGCGGGGGTGGTGGCGGCGGACCTGCGGCTTCCTCTGTACCGCCGCCGCCAGCGCCAACCTCCAACACTTTTTATGTGGGAGGCACAAGTACGGGTAGTGATGGTTACGGGGGGAGCACTAACACCCCAATCCTTGCCTTCACTCCCGCGACCTTGACGGTTGCGGCCGGAACCACAGTCACCTGGGTATGGGAGGGCAGCGGCCATTCGCTGGATTCGGGAACTGGATGCAGCCCAGACAACCAATTCAGCAGCGGCGGCATGCAGAACACCGGCTACACGATGACCCACACCTTCAACACGAAAGGCACCTTCCCCTTTTATTGCGGGGTCCATTGTGGCGCCAATATGAAAGGCACGATCACGGTCAACTAGACCCTAGGCCCTAGGCTCTAGGCCTTAGGCCCTGGGGCGAAGTTGAATCGACATCGCATGGCTCATAGCGCTCGGCCAATAGCCCAGAGCCCAGAGCCTTGTTTCAGGGTTTCTTCCCCTTAACTTCTTTCAGCGCTTCCGCCATGCGTTCGCAGGCTTGATTCTGCTCATCCAAATCGTGGGCGGCGAAGCCCATGCAGATGAAGGGAAGCGGATGGTGGTGGAACTCGTAAAGCTGGCCGGTATAAAAAACCACGCCCTTGGTCGCGCAGCGATCCGCCCAGGCGTCCAGCAGGTGGGGCTCCCGCACATTCACCCAGAGTGACAAGCCTTCATGCGGATCTTCAATTCGCACGAAGGGATGGAGATGCAGCAGAAGCCTGTCCACCATGGTTTCGCGGCGCTCGTCGGTGATGCGGCGGATGCGCCGCAGGTGGCGCTGGATCTCGCCATCGCGGAAAAGTTCTTCGAGCGCCGCTTCGTGAAGCTGGTTGCCGGGCCAGTCTATGAGCTGGCGGTATTTCGCCATGTTCTTGATTTCAGGGCTCGGCCCCGCGATGAAACCCACCTGCAGACCGGGTGCGAGGATCTGGTCCAGGGTCGCGGCATAGAAAACCAGACCTTCGGTGTCTTCACTTGCCAATGCTGGTGCCGGGGTGTTTTCCGTATGGAATCCGAGGCTGAGATCCAATTCCAGAATCCGCGCGCCGTGGGCCTTTGCGAGGGCCAGAAGGCGTTGCCGGCGTTCGGCTCCCATCACGGCATGGGTTGGATATTGAGGACTGGCGCTGACGCAGATGAGGTGGACGGTTTCCCGTTTGAGCAGCGCTTCCAAAGCGTCCAGATCCATGCCGCCTGAATCCACCGGAACCGACATCAGGCGCGCCCCAGCGGCACGGAAGGATTCCACCAGCCGGAAGGCCCCAGGTGATTCCACGACCACTGCGTCGCCCGAGGTGAACAAACCTTTTGAGGCCAGATGCAGGGTGCCCATGAGACCCCGCGTGAGCACCAGATTGCCTGGCTCCAGGCTGATGCCTCGCAGGTCGCGCAGCATCTGGCAGAGCGAGGTCCGCAATTGCAAATGGCCCCGCGGATCCCAGCTGGGCTGTAGGGCGCGCTGCTGCTGAAGGCGCAGCACACGGCCATAGGCGCGATGGATGCTGCCGGTCGGAGCCAACCTTACATCCGCGAGATCCGGCAGGAGCTGGAATCCATCGCGGTCGATGGCCGGCGGCTGGAAGAAGGGTTCAGTCATAGGCGTGGGGCTGGTCCAGGAGCCCGAGTCCACGGCGGCGATGGTGTTGGTCTGGTCCAGGTCCACCGGCGGGTTGGGCGCCACGAAGGTGCCCCGGTCGGGTTCGGTGACGACCCAGCCCTCGGCTGACAATTCACGGTAAGCGGTGAGCGCGGTGTTGCGGTTCACACCCAATAATTCCGCAAGGGCCCGCGTTCCGGGAAGCGCATGGCCAGGGCGGAAGCGGCCCTTCCGGATGCCGTCCTGAATGGCAGAAGCGATCTGGAGGTATAGCGTTTCCTCGCGCTCGCGATCCAATTGGATGGCCAAATCCCACTGCGCCATAGCATCCCTGTTGATGAGGTGATCAAGTTCGTTCCCAACCATTCCCGGATCCCGGGATCCGGTCAAGGAGATGCGTGGACCGGATGGGTCCGTATCTTTGGACCGGACCTTTCTATCCCCATCGGAAGCTTCATTGTTGAGGGTATTCACAAGAACAAGGGAGTTCTGATGTTCCGCTTGCCACTTTCATCCATCGTATCTTCCGATGCCTTGCTTCTCGGGGCTCGGGCCGCTGGTTTCGTTCTGCTGCTCTCCTGTGGTGGTGGCGGCGGTTCGCCTTCCATGCAGGCCCCACCCCCGCCTCCTCCTCCACCGGCGAACACTATCCAGGTGGGACAGGGAGGATCAGTATTCGCGCCTTCGGAAATGACGGTGAGGGGTGGAACGGTGGTCACTTTTCAGTGGTCTGCCAGCGGACACAGCGTCGTGATCGGGGCCACCTGCGCAAACCCGGGACAGCGAATCGCCAACATCGAGAACGCTCCATTCTCAGCCACCTTCACGACGCCCACCGTGACCGTCAACACGGATGTGCCTTTCTTTTGCGAACCCCATTGTGGTCTCGGGATGAAGGGCGTCATCCACGTCACGCCTTGATTTTCCGGAAAATTGCCCGCTGGGGCGGGCGATGATCAGGGGTGCGGGTGGAAGCGCGCCCCTGATCGGGTTCGGCCAGGCCCTGGCCTTTCCGTGTCGGGAATCATCAAGCGCAATTGAAGCTCACGCGTGAAGTGAACCCGCTCTCCTACTACTCGTTGGCTTCTTCGATGCTTGGCCAGCAGGTATCTTCTTCCTTCACTCCAGCCCGGCCGGAGGGAGCGCCCCCGCCTGCGCTGGGTGTGGTGAATTTCGGGTCGAGGATCTTCGTGATCTGATCTTTGAGGTCTTCAAGGTGTGCCCTTGAAGCGCCTTTGGCAGTGGGCAGCTTGGCCGAAAGGTGCGATTGCAAAGATTTCAATTCCGCGCGAACAGCGCCGCGCTGATCATCCTGGGCATTGGGGCTCGGGAGGCTGCGCCCAAAGGGATTGGAAGCCGCAGGGGGGGCTTGATTGAGGCGTTCGTTAAGCAGCTCCAGATAGGCCCGTTGTAGGTCGCGGCGGTGGGCGTCGATTTTCGGAGCGGGGGAGGACAGTTCCGTGAAAATGCCGCTGCGGAGATCTGCCAGGAGTTCGCCTAACTTGTAGGCCTTGTCGCCCAGAGCAGATTCCTGTTCCTGAAGACGGCCCAGGCGGCTTCTATCCATCAGGTTCCGGAGCACGCTTTTCTGCGTGTTGAGGAGACGCGCGGAACCGCTGTTGGGCTCGATACGGCTCAGGATTTCAGGCTTGAGCAACCATTCGGGGGTCCGCAGGATCGCGCCGTTCAAGTATTTCACCGCCTGTTGCTGGCGGGCTTTTGAAACAGGGGTGAAGACCGCGCCGGATTGGCCGCCGTGTTTGGTCTGGGCATCGTAGCCCCCGACGATGACCGCGACGTGGTTCAGCTCACGGGTCCACTGGCCCCAGGTGGCGGTGTAGAGATGGGTGAGCGTTTCATCATCGTCGCCGGGTTTTTCTGAGACCTTCACCAACATATCCGCGACCCGCTGGAGGTTCTTGGTGCCGAGCGTGGTGGCGGCCACAGCATCGGCATCGCCCACGGCTTCGGTGTTCTCGCCGGGATCGGATCCGAAGGTGCCCGGGGTATCGAAGCGCAGCCATGGTTCGCTGTCCTGCCTGCGGGCCCAGCCATCCAGCGTGGCCTTTTCTTCATCGGGGTTCTTTGCGCCCTTGATGGGCGAGTAGCCCCATTGCACGGCGAAGATGTCGTAGGGGCCGATTTTCGGGATCAATAATTTGGGATCGATTTGATCCTCGGGCTGAACCACGTAGTTGAAGCGGCTGTAGTCCATCAAAGTCGCCACGTGGCCCATTTTCGCGAGCCATTCCTTGTCCCTCAGCTTCTCGAAGGGATACAGGGAACTGGATTTCATGTTGTGGCGGAATCCCAGGGAGTGGCCGCACTCGTGGGTCACGACGTAGGCTACGAGTTCGCCCATGAGATCATCCGGCAATGGCAGGGTCTGGGCCCGGGGATCCAGCGGGCCCACCTGTGTGAAGTACCAGTCCCGCTGCAGCTGCAGGATGTTGTGGTACATGATGATGTCGGCATTAAGGATCTCGCCGCTGCGCGGGTCGCAGATGCTCGGGCCGTAGGCGTTGGCGATGGGCGAGGGCACCCAGCGGATGATGGAGTAGCGGACATCGGCGGGATCGAATTGGGGATCTTGCTCTTTGGTAGGAAAACTTCTGGCCTGCACGGCATTCTTGAAACCCGCTGCCTCGAAGGCCACGTTCCAGGCTTCCACGCCCTTCTTGATGTAGGGCAACCACTGGGCTGGCGTGGCGCTGTCGACGTACCAAACGATGGGCTTCACGGGTTCGCTGAGGGCCGCGGCGGGATCTTTCTTTTCAAGTTTCCAGCGTGTGATGTAGGCGCGGTGTTTGGCTTCGTGCTCGTCCCGTCCGTAGTCCACGTTGTGCATGGGGAAGTAACCCACGCGGTCATCGAGGAGCCTGGGCATCATGGGCTTGTCGGGGAGGGCGACAAACGAATAGGCCACCTTAACCGAGCCGCTTCTAGGCGGAAGGCTGGGCATCCCTGGGGTGGGAGGTATTCCTGGCGGCAGGGCGCTCATGGTGTAGGTTTGCACGGCATCCACGAGCACGTTGCCGGGGAAGGCCTTGGCCTGTTCCACATAACTGCGGCCCGCGTCCAGCGCCAGGGCGTTGAGCAAAGGCCGTGCAGAGAAATCGCCAACTTCGCTGGTGAAGAGCTTGCTGACTTCGATGACGGGTGATCCATCCTTCGCGAAGGCTTCCACGGGGAAGGTCATAAGGATCGCGTCCTGATTGGAATTGGCCACCGCCGCGGCGATGGGCTTGGAGGGATCCGAAACCACCGCGTGGGAAACCTGGGTCAGGTAGACCTTGTTCTCCTGCACCACCCAGCGCACCACTTCATCGTTGAGCGCCTTGCCCGCGTGATTCACGCCAGAGGGGGCTTTCACGGCCGTGGCCACCAGCAGCAGCTCTTTGCCGAGATCGGTTTTCGGGATTTCAAAATAGAGTTTGGCCTTGTGCTGGTGGACCTTGAACAGCCCTGCTTGGGTCTTGAATTCAGAGGTGATGACTTTGTCGTAGGGCTTGGGTTCTGCTTCGGCCGGGGTTCCGGTCCGCTGACCCGCACTTTGAGCATTGGGTCCACCAGGCGCTTGTGGCGCGGGAGATGGAGCGGGAGCTGGAGTCTGGGCGAGCAGGGAGAGGCTCACAAGCATCAGGGCTGTGTGTCGCAGAAGGCGGAAGGACATCGAGTCTCCTTTGGATGGAATCCCTCCAACCTAGCAGCAAGCCTCGCAAGACGAGGGAAGAATCTTCAATCCCTCCGCTCCTGATCTTCAGAACACTTCCTTGATATTTCTTTGAGGATTCCCGGCGTCGCCATGGAAGGACCGCGCCCAATCCTTGGGCAGGAAGAACACCTGGGCCTTGCCATCCCTTAGGAAGACCAGGGAGTCCCATATGAGGCCCTTGACCACCCGCAGGGGATCGATGCCACCTTCATCCATGGCGATGGATTTGGTCTTGAACAGGCCGCGGTGGATGAAATGCCAGCGGGCTCCAATGCGGGCCAGGAAGCCATCCTTCAAGCGCGGTGTGCCCTTCACTTTGCGGGCAAAGGCGCGGACCACGTGAGGGCTGCCTTTTGAATCCAGTTCGAGAATTGCAAGTTCCGCCCACTCGGAAACTTCGTGGCGCCCGGCGTCCCGCACCCAGGACATGACCCGGCCCGCGAAGCCCGCCAGCAGGAAATGCAGCACCCGGAAAAGCAGGGGGAGCATCAGGGCGGTGAGCAGGATGATGGCCACCAGGACCGGGATCGCCACATAGGGATGGCTGTAGGCCAAGGCCAGCAGCCCTACCACACCCACGTCCTCCGCGACGCTTATAAGGCTGTGGGTGGTGGGCTCCGGCGACGTGTGGGCGAGAAGGCGGAAGCCCATCTTGGTGCCATGCGTGCCCAGGGCGATGGTGCCTCCGGCGAGCATCGCGATGACCTGCACGGTGGGGTGCAGGTTGCCTGCTGCGCCAAGGGCCAACAAGGCGCCGCCAACGGGCCTCACGAAGGTGTGGATGCCATCCCAGACCGCCGTCACAAAGGGCACCTTGTCAGCGAAGAATTCGATCAGGAACAGCAGCGCCGAGGCGATGAGCACCGCGGGATGGGCCAGGATGTGCAGTTCCGGCGGAAGCCCGGAGATCCAGTGGAACCGTTCCGCCAGCCCCACCGTCAGGACCGCCAGATATAAGTTGATCCCCGATACCACGGAGAGACCTAGGATGCCTGCGAGTGCGGAGAGGGGCGCCATGGGTGCTCTGGGTCCCTAGTGGCGGAAAAAGCGCAGCACGAGCAGCAGGATGACAGCCCCCGCGATGCTGATGAAGGCGCTGAAGACCCGCCCGTTGGGTTTCGTGCCGGATTCCAGGCCCATGGCGCTGGCGAGGAAATGACCGCCGAAGGAACCCGCCACGCCGACTATCCCGGTCATCCAGAATCCGATGTGGTCTGCCCCCGGGAGGACCATCCGGGCCACGTAGCCCACGACGAGGCCGAGGATGAACTTCCAGATCAGTTGAAACATGGCAATTCCCTTGAGCAATGGCGAAGCCTACGCTGGAGCAGGGGCGAGCGTCAATCATCTACTCGGATAGCATCAGGCGTCCTTTCCAGTAGATCCCAGGGGCAGCGCTGATTTCTGTTGCTATGCTTCCATCTAATCGGAGGCCCGCCATGGCCCTTGGAACGTCGGAACGGGATGGCTATCTCATGCGCTACGGATCCGGGCCAGCGCTGCTGAGGCAGGCCTGGTCCGAAGTACCCATCAAGGCCCGTCAATGGAGGCCCGGGGAAGGCAAGTGGAGTGCCCATGAGGTTGTGGTCCACTGCGCGGATTCCGAAACCTACGGCGCCACACGGATCCGTCTGGTGCTGGCCGAAAAGGAGCCGCTCATCATCGGATACGACGAAAACAAATGGGCCGAGGCCTTCGATTATCACGGCCACGATGTGGAGCTGGCTTTCCGGACCATCGAGACCGTACGGTCCAATACGGTGACCATGCTGCGGCGCCTGCCCGAGGAGGCCTGGAACCGGGCCGGGCGGCACAGCGAGAGCGGCCCCTATTCGGACGCCGACTGGTTGCGGATCTATTCAGAACATCTTGAAATCCATGCCCGCCAGATCCGCCGGAACATCCAGGCATGGAACGAACGATCCCGCTAGCACGCCTTCGGATTGAGAATCGAGGAGAGATGACATCCTGTTCCAGGAGTCCTGCATGAGCGATCTTTTCCCGGTGGTGCGAACCCTTGATCACGTGATGATCGAGGCCGAAGATCCCACTGTGCTTTTCCGCCTTTTCGTGGAGGGTTTCGGCCTGCCCGTGGCCTGGGAATTTGGCGACTATGGGGACCTTTGGAGCGGCGGTGTCTGCGCGGGGAATCTGAACCTGGAATTCGGCCGCTTCAAGGAAAAGCGCTTCGGAAGCCTGGATATCTGGGAAGGTTCGGAAGGTAGCGCCCGCTTTGGAGGCCTGGCCTTCGAACCGACGATGCCCATCACGGAAGTCATCAGCGTGTTGTCGGAATGGGGCGTTCCCTTTGGATCGGGCATCGCCTCCGAGAACTGGACCGAACTTGAAGTGAAGGGCCTGCTGGATGCGCCGGGGATCGTATTCCTGGCGGAATACCATTTTGACCGCGATGCCTGGCAGGTGAGCCACCGTGATGCCTTTGCCGCTTCTGGCGGTGGGTCGTTGGGCCTCATCGGAGTGCAGGAAATCCAAATCGGCGCACGGGACGTGGACGAGGCCGCGCCAGCCTGGGATCGTTTCCTGTGCGACATCCCAAAGGCCGATGCCGGGGCTTGGCGTTTGGCGGAATCTCTGGCTCTCCGGCTGGTGCCCTGGGGCAAGGATGAAGTAGCCTCGCTTGTGCTTCGCGTGAAGTCAGTGGGAAGGACAATGGCCTTTCTGGAGGAAGCTGGCATCCCCGCCCTGGAAACCCTGGATGGCGTGGCCCTGGACCCCTCGGTGACGCAGGGGCTTCATTTCCAATTGGTGGATGCTGGAACAGCGGTGTCGTGAGAATCCTGAAGGCCCCCTAGGGTAATAGCTGGACGGACCGGAGTATGCTTTTCTCCTCTCTCCTAGGTGGGCCATGCCGAGCATCCGCCGCGTTGCCATCAATACTGGAGGCGGGGACGCCCCCGGTCTCAATGCGGTCATCCGTGCCGTGGCGATCAGTGCCCACAACCGGGGCTGGGAATGCTACGGGATCAGGGATGGCTTCAACGGAATTTTTTTCCCGGAGCGCTACTCCGACGGCGGCCTGATGCGCCTCACGCGGGAACGCGTGTCAGGCATCGCGCACCTGGGCGGCACCATCCTGGGCACCACCAACAAGGGCAATCCCTTGCACTTTCCGCTTCACATGCCCGATGGGAGCGTGAAGGAAGTGGACCGCTCGGATGAGATCCTGGAATTCTTCGCCAAGCGCGAATTGGATGCGCTCGTGACCGTGGGCGGGGATGGCTCGCTCACCATTGCCCACGCATTGTCGCAAAAGGGTCTGCGCGTGGTCGGCGTGCCCAAGACCATCGACAACGATCTGGACAAGACGGTCACCACTTTCGGCTTTGATACAGCGGTGGCCTTCGCCACGGAATGCCTGGACCGCCTGCACAGCACCGCCCAAAGCCATCAGCGGGTGATGGTGATCGAAGTCATGGGCCGCTACGCAGGCTGGATCGCGCTCAACTCGGGGATCGCGGGCGGCGTCCACGCCATTCTCATCCCCGAGATCCCCTACGACCTTGAGAAGGTAGCCGCCCGCATCCGGGCAAGGGATCAGGATGGGCGCTTGGATTCGCTGGTGGTGGTGGCCGAGGGCGCCAGTCCCAAGCATGGCCATCGGGCCGTGGCGAAAGCCGCGGACACAGGTCTTGCGGAGCGTCTGGGGGGCATCGGCGAGCAGGTGACGGCTGAACTCCAGGAGATCACTGGCAAGGATTGCCGCCTGGTGGTGCTGGGCCACCTCCTGCGGGGCGGGAGCCCGACATCTTTCGACCGCTTGACCGCGTTGCGATTTGGCGCTGCCGCGATCCGGGCCCTGGAGGAGGGCCAGAGCGGCATCATGGTGGCCTTGGCCTTCCCGAATGTGGACTACGTTCCCCTTGAACAGGTCGCCGGCCGCATGAAGTCTGTTCCCCTGAACAGCGACACGCTCTTGACCGGGCGGGATCTGGGGATCTGCTTCGGGGACTAAGAGCTTGTCCGCCAATTTCGTCGCGGCTGCGACAAATTGGCGGACAAGCTCTTAATCACATCCACGCGAAGCTGCGGAGCGAGAGGTTCCCCATCTGGAAAGCTTTAATAACGGTCATCAACGAATCCTGTTCATCGGAGGCGCCTAGCGCCACGAAAAGGGGATCGAGATGTTCGGTGGAGGGGGCGGCTTCAAAGCTTAGGGGCAGCAATTCCCGGTGGCGGGAAAGTTCATCGCTCCGCCGGCCTTCGATGCGCTCCATGAACCAGGCTTCGGCTTCGAGAGCCCAGGGCTCGATCGAATCACCGGCACTGTCCCAGCGCACCCGCCGCAGGTTGTGGATCAAGCCGCCGCTGCCTAGGATGAGCACGCCTTCATTGCGAAGGGGCGCGAGCGCCTTGCCCAACTCCGCCAGGCGCGCGGGTTCGACCACAGGCAGCGTGACCTGGACGACAGGGATATCCGCATCAGGAAACGCGTGGCGGAGCACGGACCACACGCCGTGATCGAAGCCGCGCTGTGGATCTGCGACCGGATTGAATCCCGCGGCGTCCAGCAACGCGATGGTCTTCCCGGCCAGGTCGGGATCACCCGGTGCCGGATATTCCACGGCATAAAGCTCTGCGGGGAATCCGCTGAAATCGTGGATGATGCCGGGCTTCCCAGCCGTGGTGACGCGCAGCGGGAGATGGGCCTGCCAGTGCGCGGAGACCGCGAGAATGGCCCTGGGCCGCTCCGGCAATCCATCGGCAAAGCGGCGGAGGGAAGCACCATAGGCGCCTCCGTCCAAGGCCAGCATCGGGGAACCGTGGGATACAAAGAGGGAAGGTTGACGCACGAAGGCACCAGAAGAATCGAAAACGAAGGAACGCACAAGCCAATATCAATAATACATGTTTAAACAACCAATAATTAGAACTTCATGAACACCCTAGAATCGTAATCAGGGTGATCCCATGAGCAAAGCCCCATCCACCAACGCAACCCGGCTCCTCAAGCGACTGGGCGTTCCTTACACAGAGCATTCGTATCGCTATGAAGATAAGGGCGGAACGAGCGCATCCGCAAGGGCGCTTGGCCTTTCAGAACACTCCGTCATCAAGACCCTTGTGATGGAAGACGAAAAAGCTGCGGCGCTGATCGTGCTCATGCATGGCGATTTTGAAGTGAGCACGAAGGAGCTTGCCCGCCAGATCGGCGCGAAATCAGTGCAGCCTTGCAAGCCCGAGGTCGCCCAGCGCCACAGCGGCTATCTGGTGGGCGGCACCTCGCCTTTCGGCACTAAGAAGGTCTTGCCGGTCTACGCGGAAGCGTCGATCTTTGATCTGGAGCGCATCTGCATCAACGGCGGCAGCCGTGGATTCCTGGTGGAAATGGACTCGAAGGAACTTGATCGGGTTTTGACTGTGGTGCGAGTCAAGGCAGGAATAGCTTGAATCACGGTCCATCCATCCTGTACGCCTGCTCCAGCCAACATCTCAATTCATCGTTGATATCGGCCAGTGATTTCACTTCCATGCGATGGCTGATGCGGTCCTTTTTGGCAAAGCCTCCGGTAGAAATCAGGCGGCCTTTGCCAGGCGTGTCCCGCAGCGACAGGCCGAGGTCGATGCGGGTCTGCGTGGTCGGTTTGATCTGGGCGAAAACGTGCTCCCGGTACAGTGGGACGAAGGTCTTGGAGGGGCAGGCTTTCACGTCTTTCCCTAGTGAGAGGCCAAGCCTCAGCAGCGCTTCAAAGAGCGGCTTCAGATGGGCCTTCCTGCCCTCGTACATGGCTGCGACGTAGGCTGCTGCGGCCCTGAGATAGCCCTCGGGCGTGTCTTCCAGGAAGGCATGGGTGGAGTTCGCCACCAACGCCCGTTCGGCCACGATCCATGCCTGGGTGGCCCCAAGCCCCTCTTCTTTCAGCCATTCCTGAAGGCCCTTTTCGCTTGCAAGCCCTTTGCTCTTCGCGTGGGCGACCCATTCCTCCAAGGTCCGTCCAGTCTTTTCCTGAAGGTTTGAGAGGATGGCTTGGGTATAGGCGACAGCCGGATGGATGGAATAAATGATTGCGGTCATGGGCGCATCGCCGGTTGAAGTTGCATCAAATGGAGGGGAATTGCGGGTTGCTCATTTTTCCACTATGTAGACCGGCAGCTGACCCGCACGCCAAGCCCGCAGGCCACCCTTGAGCACATAGAGCCAAGTGAAGCCGTTAGCTTCAAATATCGGCTTGGCCTTGTGGGACAGCTCGTCGGTCTCATCCACCAGCACCACGGGCTTGCCCTTGGACTCCTTCCGGATTTCCTCGATGCGTTCCATGAGTTCAGGAATGGGAACGGAGATGGCGCTTCGGATGTGGCCGTGTTTGCCCATGAATTCATCACGGGGGCGAAGATCCACGATAATGGGCCGAACGCCCGGCATCAGCACTTCCAATTGCATGGGATCCAACATGCCGCCTTTCCGGCCCCGGATGGTAGATGGCAGCTTGATGATCCACATGCAGAGCAACACGATGATTGCCAAGGCCGCGATGGAACCGGGAATCATGATCTCGGGCCGCTCGAGCCAGGGAATCTCAGCCGGCGGTATCAGCAGTGCGAGGGTGCTCATTCCCATCATGACGGCCTCTTGGGGTGGTTAGGTTGGAGGAAGTATGCCTGAAAACGTGGAACCTGCGAGGCAGGACTGGCATTATTCAGGTATATAGCCTGGGACTCGCCTTGACGCCTTCCGCCCGTTTTCTCCTCCCATTAGCCCTTGCCTCATTCCTGGTGGGATGTGGCAGCACTGCTCCCGAAGCAGTCTCGCTGGATCCGGATTCTCCAACCGTGCAAGTGGGCGAGCGGCTCCAGTTGCGCGCCACTCCCAATGAAAACCTGATCTCGGAACTGGAATGGGAGCTGCTGGATTACAACGGCGGCGGGTTGCTCAGCACCCGGGGCACGAGCACCACCTATCTCGCGCCGAACCACTCCGGCACCTTCCGCTTGGTGATCCGCGCGAAGCGGACGGACGGATCCACCGCCAACGTCCTACGTGAAATCCATGTATTGCCTGTTTTCAAGCCCGAGCCAGCCACGGCCATGCTGCAGGCGGGCCAGACTCAGGTCTTCACTGTGAAAATCAAAGGGTTGGTCCGAAACGATGTCCTCTGGAAGGCCGAGGCCGGGACCTTCAACGAAGGCGGAATCTACATCGCCCCCTCGGAGCCCGGCACCTACCATCTCACTGCCACCAGCGCCGTGGACCCAAACGTCAGTGCGACGGTGACAGTGATCGTGAATTAGGGGATCAAGCGGGCAGGGTCAACCCCAGCCGCTCCGCGATCTCGCGGAATTCATCAGGAATCGGCGCCTCCACGGAAATGCGCTCACCGCTGATGGGGTGATCCACTCCCAGCTTCCAGGCGTGCAGGAAGGGATGAGGCAGTTCCAGAGGTTCCTTTTCCTTGTCCTGCCAACGCATGGGCCCTCCGTAGAGGCCATCCCCCAGGAGCGGCGCCCGCATGTGCTGCATGTGGACCCGGATCTGGTGGGTGCGGCCCGTCAGGAGTTCGCATTCCAGAAGGGCAACGCTCGGCGTGCGCGAGAGCACGCGGATGCGTGTCTGCGAAGGACGGCCCGAACCCCCGATGGTCATGCGCATGCGGTCGACCCGGTGGCGCAAGATCGGCTCGTCGATGAGCAAGGACCCGAGTTGCGGCAATTTCGGCGAGTGGCGGACCATGGCCAGGTAGCGCTTCTCCACGCCGCGCTCCTTGAACTGCGCCTGCAGCGAGATTTCGGCCTCCTTCGTCTTGGTCAGACACAGGCAGCCTGATGTGTAGCGGTCCAGCCGGTGCACCAGACCCGGCCAACCACGGGGAGCTTCTTCTTCCTCGGGATCCAGGGCAGCTTCATCCACGTTGACATCCACGATGGGAAGTTCGGCCTGGAGCCTTCCCAGCAGGGCGTTCACAACGGTGCCACCCACATGGCCCGGTCCCGGATGCACGACCATCCCTGAGGGCTTGTCGATGATCCAAAGCTGGGCATCTTCAAAAAGCGTGGGTAGATCGATCGTTTCCACCGCCAGATGTCGGGCCGGGGGGGTCATGTCAGGCAGCTCTGTTTCAATAACGTCGCCTGACTTCAACTTCTTGCCGCCTTTCGAGGGCACCTCGCCGTTGAGCAGCACGCGGCCTTCTTTGATCCAGTCATCCCATTTGTTTCGCGGGACCTCCGGAAGATGCTCAGAGAGAAAGCGGTCCAGCCGCGGGTGTCCGGTCTTGAGTTCAATGCGCATCAGGCTTCCTTGGGTGTTTCCTTGGGTGAGATGAAGGGCGGGCGCTTCCACGAAAAAGCCCAGATGACGAGGCCAAGCGCTATGAAGCCAAGGGCTGTGAGCCGGCCCGTTGTGAGCCAGGCTTGTCCCAGCCAAGCGCCCCGGTCCAGATCGCCACGCCACAACTCGACGATGATGCGGCCGATGCCTTCAAGGATGAAGTATAGCGAAAAGATCTGGCCTTCGAATTTCCGCTTGCGGCGGGCCAGGAGCAGAATTGCGCAAATGAGGAGGTTGGTTCCGAGGTGATAGAGCTGCACGGGATGGATGTGCTCGAAAAGCGGGGTGCCCGACAGTTCGTGGGCATCCGGGTTCGTGAAGGTCACGGCCCAGGGAAGATCACAGCTGGTGCCATAGCAGCATCCGGCCATGAAACAGCCGATGCGGCCGATGGCCTGTCCCAGCGCCACCGAAGGCACCAGCGCGTCGCCCGTTTTGCGCAGGGGCAGGCCTGCTTTCGGGCGCATCTTCCAAAAGAACACGATGGCGGCTGCGATGATGCCGCCGTGCACGGCTCCCCCGGCCCTCAGCATGCCGATGCTGAAGATCTCGCTGAAGGCCATGTGGCCTTCTTCACCCAGGGGCGTGAGCAGGCCCACGATGATCATCAAGGCCTTGGACCCAAGCACGCCCGCGATGAGCACCGTGATGGCCAGGTCAGTGACCGCATCGCTGGACAGGCCATCCAGCCTGCCCTGCCGCTTCGCTAGAGCCAGCGCCGCGAAAAAGGCCAGAGCCATCATCAGGCCATAGGTTCCAATGCCGAAGCTGCCGATGTGGAAGAGGTAGGGATGCATCAGGAATCCTTTGGAATGTCGCGAAGTCTGGCGGGCGGTAGATCCAGGGCCGTGATCTCGAAGCTGATGATTTCGCCGTAGGGCCGAAGCAGGGGCATGAGCCGGGTCACGACCAGGGGCCGGAAGGCCGCATAAAATTCCTGCGCCAGCAGTTCCTTAGGTTTCCCGGTGATGCGGAATTCCCGCACCTTTCCCATGTGCAGTTCCTCCAGCTTCGCGTTTTCCAGATGGGGCTCCACCAGCGCCAGCACCTGGTTTCGCACTGCCTCGGGCAGCGGGCCATGGTCCACCGTGGGTGTGGGCGCAAGCTTTGCGCTGGCTGTGAGTCGGCGCACGGCCCACACGGAATACAGCAGGATGATCGCCAGCAGACCCAGGCAGACGAACATCCAGCGCCGCTCCGAGGGAGGGGCCGATCCTTCCAGGGTGTGGGCGGAATCTTCGCGGCTGTTGGCGGATGCGGTCATGGGCGGGGGGATGCGATCATGGAAGGGGCCATATGGGATTGGCGGGAAGCCCGCGAGCATGGCAGGCTCGAGGCTCGGGGAAACGGAGGATCCATGCGCAAGGAAAGCATCACGGCTCAGGATTTGGCAGCGGCACTGAATGGCACCCTCCTCCATTGTCCACCAGGAATGCTCCTTCACGAAGTGCGGTCGCTGGATGAAGCAGGGCCGGGGCATGTGAGTTTTCTGGGCAATTCCAAGTACGCCTCCAAAGCCGTGAAAGCCGAAGCGGGCCTGATCCTGGTGGATTCCAAAACCGATCTGGGCGAACGGCCCGTGATGGTGGTGGTGAATCCGCACTGGGCCTACGCTCAGTGCATCGGTCTGCTGTATTCAGAGCCCGAACCCGAATGGGAACCGGCGCCAGTCCACTCCACCGCTGTCATAGATGCCAACGCCCGCATCGCCCCCAGTGTGACCATCGGCGCCCGCACGGTGGTGGGGAGCGGCTGCGTTCTGCATCCTGGGGTCCACATAGGGGCTGACTGCGTGCTCGGCAAGGGTTGCGAACTTTTTTCCGGGGTGGTGCTCTACCGGCGCACCCGGCTCGGCCAGAATGTCCGGATCCATTCCAACAGCGTTCTGGGCAGCGATGGCTATGGCTATGTGCTGGTGGACGGGCGGCATCAGAAAGTGCCGCAGATGGGCTGGGTGGAAGTGGGCGATGAGGTTGAGCTGGGCGCCTGCGTCACCGTCGATCGCGGCGTGCTGGGACCGACACGGATCGGCGCGGGCACCAAAGTGGACAACCAGTGCCAGATCGCCCATAACGTGCAGGTGGGCGAGCACTGCATCATCGTCAGCCAGTGCGGCATCGGTGGCTCGGCCAAGATCGGCGACTACGTGACGCTCGCTGGCAAGGTGGGCGTGGCGGGCCACCTGGAAATCGGTTCCCGCAGCATCGTCGGCGGCGGCAGCGTCGTGGCAAAGAGCCTGCCCGAGGGCAGCTACGTCACCGGCTACCCAACGCGTCCACACCGGGAATGGATGGAGTCGCAGGCCGCGGTGAACCGCCTGCCGAAAATCCTGAAGAAGCTGCAGCGCGGTTGAAGGGGTAATGCCGCCGCTCTCCCGCCTTCCGATCGACCCTCTGCTGCCGCAGGTGCTGGCCTCGTTGAGGGTCAACCCGAATCTGATCATCACCGCCGATCCGGGTGCCGGGAAAACCACGCGGGTGCCCCGGGCGCTGCTTGATGGCGGCTTCCTTTCCGAAGGCGAATGCTGGGTGCTGGAGCCGCGGAGATTGGCGGCCCGGCTGGCGGCCATGCGTGTGGCGGATGAATTGGGCGAAAGCCTCGGAGAGCGCGCGGGCTACGCGGTGCGTTTCGAGCAGAAGATCTCCAAGGCCACGCGCATCCGCTTTGTCACTGAGGGCCTGCTGCTGCGGCGGCTGCAAGCCGATCCACGTTTGAAAGGCATCGCCGTGGTGGTGCTGGATGAATTCCACGAGCGGCATCTGCACACCGACTTGGCCATCAGTTTGCTTCGTCGGCTGCAACTCAAGGATCGACCCGATCTCCGTCTGCTGGTCATGTCCGCCACGCTGGATGCGGAGCCCGTGGCGAAGTTCCTGCGAGCTCCGGCGTTGCAAAGCCAGGGCCGGGCCTTTCCCGTGGAATTAAGCTACTCCAAGAACCCCGATGACCGGCCTGTTTCGACCCAGGTCGCCGAAGCCGTGGAACGTCTTTACGCGGCGGGATTGAAGGGCCACGTGTTGGTCTTCCTCCCTGGTGCCGCGGAGATCCGCGCCTGTCTCAAGAGCTGCGAAGGCATCGCCCAGCGCTTGGGATTACGCATCTTCCCTCTGCACGGTGAGCTGAGCGTCGACGCCCAGACCCAGGCTATCGCTCCGTCCCACATTCCGAAAATCATCCTCAGCACCAACGTGGCGGAAAGTTCAGTGACCCTGGACGGCATCGGCGCGGTGGTGGATTCCGGATTGGGCCGCGAAGCCCAGCACTCGCCCTGGAGCGGCCTGCCGAGCCTGCGGACCGTGCGCATCAGCCAGGCGCGCTGCATCCAGCGGGCGGGCCGCGCGGGCCGCACAGGGCCGGGTCTCTGCGTGCGGTTGTTCATGGAAAGCGACTTCAACACGCGTCCGGCCTTCGACGCTCCGGAGTTGCAGCGGGCGGATCTCGCCGAGCCATTGTTGGCCTTGCACGGCCTCGGAATTCCATCACCCCACGATCTGGATTGGTTTGAATCGCCGCCCCAGGCCTCGGTGGATGCGGCGGAAAAACTGTTGCGCTGGCTGGGCGCCCTGGACTCGAGCGGGACACTGACCGCGGTGGGCCGGGCCATGCTCAAGGAACCCCTGCATCCCCGTCTGGGGCGGCTGGTGGTTGCCGGGGATGAGTGCGGAATTCCACATCTGGCGCGGCTTACGGCGGCCCTGCTGGAGACGGGCGATCTGGAAGCGCGGCAGAACCTGGACCGTGGCCAGCCCACCAAAGGACGGCCGGTCCTCTCGGATCTGCTGCTGCGGTTGGATCAATTCCATGAGGTTGAAGCCGCGGATTTCAATGCGGGCGCCTACCGGGCCGCAGGCCTGGACGGTGCGGCCGTGCATCGCGCCCATCAAGCAGTCAAAAGCCTGCTGAGGGATGCTCCGCAACAAGATGATGCGTCCGATGCGGAAACCCGATTGCTGAAGGCACTGCTGCGGGCCTACCCCGATCGATTGGCCAGGCGGGGTGGCGGTGCCACGGTCGCTTTGGTGGGCGGAGGCGGAGCCTCGCTCGATGCCCGTTCCCTGGTGAAAGCGGATTTATTGATTGCTCTGGAGGCAGACCAGGTCAAACGCGGGGCAGGCACCGACACCACCGTGCGCCTGGCTTCAATGGTCGAGGCGGATTGGCTGCTGGAGGCTTTCCCCGAGCGCTTGAGGGATACCGGGGAATTGCTATTCAATGCCACGAAGGATCGGGTGGAGTGCCTCTCCCGGCTTTGGTTCGAGGATCTCTGCATTGACGAAAGCCGAAGCCCAGCGAAGGCGGATCAGCCTGGAGTCGCAGACGTGCTGGCGGTCGCGCTGCTGCGTAAAGGTCTCGGCGAGGATCAGGGGAAAGTGGATCGCCTGCTGGATCGCGCGGCTTTTCTGGCCAAGCATCGCGAGGACCTGGGTCTGCCGGACCGCGAACATTTTCGTCACTTGCTGTTAACGAAGGCCTGCGAAGGGGCCGTATCGCTTCGGGACTTGAAAGCCATCGACTGGGCCTGGTCCCTGAAATCCATGTTGGGGGATGAGGCGGCACAATTGTTTGAGACCTGGGCGCCGGATACGGTGCAACTGCCCAAGGGCCGGCCCGTAAAAATCCACTACGACCATGAATCCCCCTGGATCGAGGCCCGCCTCCAGGAATTCTGGAGCCTGAAGAAATGCCCCGCCATCGCGGGCGGCGCGGTGCCCCTGGTGCTGCATCTTCTGGCGCCCAACATGCGGGCCGTGCAGGTGACCACGGATCTTAAAGGATTCTGGGAGCGGGTCTACAAGGAACTGCGTCCGGGTCTCTCCCGCAGGTATCCCAAGCATCATTGGCCGGAATGACCTCAGGCCAAAAAGTCACAAAACAAAACGATGAACCACAAAGACACAAAGACATTAAGGACCACAAAGAAAATTCCTTTGTGCCTTCGTGTCTTTGTGGTCGGCTTTTATTTTTCCTTTGTGGTTCCTTCGTGCCTATGTGGTTCCAGCGCATAATGCTTTTGTGGGCTTCATGAACCGGACCGGCGCCATGCCGGCCGAAATCCAATGGGAGGACTTCACAATGGCACTCTCCGAGTCGCTGGACAAAGTATCCCTGGGCAAGATCGTCGTCATCCGCGAGCAGCTGATGAAGGCTCAGGCGGCGGGCCAGACCGTGTACCGGCTGGAATCCGGCGATCCGAGTTTTTCGGTGGCGCCTCACGTTCTGGCGGCGCTGCAGGCCGCGGCGGCGGCGGGGAAGACCCACTACATCCCCAATGACGGCATTCCCCAATTGCGCGCCGCACTGCGGGACAAGATCAGGCGCAAGAACAACATCCCAGCGGTCACGGAAAACGATATCTTCGTCACCAACGGCGCCATGCATGCCCTGTTCGTGGCCTTCTGCTGCCTGCTTGCCACTGGCGATGAAGTCATCGTGCCCGACCCCATGTGGACAGAAGTGGTGGAGAACGTGAAGCTCGCGGGCGGCGTGCCGGTAGGCGTTCCGTTGAAATTCGAGAAGGATTTCGAGTACGACCCGGCCGACATCCGCAAGCACATCACGCCACGCACCAAGGCCATTTTCCTGAACACGCCCCACAACCCTACCGGCGCGGTGCTGTCCAAGGAGACCTTGCTGGAGATCGTCGCCATCGCCGAAGAGCATGGCCTTTGGATCGTCAGCGACGAGGCCTACGAAGACGTGCGCTATGCTCCAAACCAGCACCATTCCATCGCCTCGCTGGCGCCGCACTATCTTGAAAAGATCGTCAGCGTCTTTTCCTTCTCGAAGTCCTATGCCATGAGCGGGCTCCGGGTGGGATGCATTGTCACCACCAGCGCCACCCTTCAGAGCCGGATTCCGAAACTGTTGCGCTGCACCATCAACGGCGTCAACAGCGTGGCACAATGGGCCGCGCTGGCTGCCCTGGAAGGGCCGCAGGACCAGATCCCGGTGATGCAAGCGGAATACGCCCTGCGCCGTTCCATGCTGTTCGATGCCTTGACGGGCATCGAGGGCCTGCGGGTCTTCAAGCCCAATGGGGGCTTCTGCATGTGGGCCGAGCTGGATCCCAAGATCTATCCGCGGCTGGGATGCAAGGACGCTGCTGAATTGTCGGAATGGCTGGCCCAGATGGGCATAGGCAGCGCGCCTGGCGATGCCTTCGGCGAGACCTGCCACGACGCCATCCGTTTCGCGTTCAGTTGCGATACGGCCATGGTTCGCGATGGGGCCGTGGCCCTCAGACAGGCCCTGACGGGGCCAGGCATCGCGGCCGCGGACCGCTGAGATGCGAGTCGCCGTCGTCCAGATGCAGATCGTGGACGGCGATCCAACCGCCAATCTGTGCCGGGCCGCAGAACTGATCAACGCCAACCCAGGAGCGGATCTCTACGTCCTGCCAGAGCTCTGGACCACGGGTTACGCCCATGGATGCTGGAGCGACGCGGCACGTGATTCAACGCCCGACATCTGCGGTGACATTCAGGCTTTGGCAGAGTCCATTCATGCCTGGATAGCAGGCAGCATGATCAGCCACAACGCCGAGGCGCACCTCGTGAACCGGCTCTGGGTCTTCTCTCCAGAAGGAGGATCGCCAATCTTTTATGACAAGGGGCACCTGTTCCAGCCCATGCAGGAGCATACGCATCTGACGGCAGGAACCCACCGCGTGCGCCACCGCATCGGTGATGTAGAGACGGCCCTGAGCATCTGCTTCGATCTGCGTTTTCCCGAGATGTATCGGCACGACGCGGTGGATGGCGCCGAGATGTTCCTGGTGGTATCAGAGTGGCCTCACCCCCGCAGCGAAACCCTGCGCGCGCTGGCCCGGGCCCGGGCCATGG
>JANYJQ010000027.1 GCA_025358435.1 Holophagaceae bacterium | reverse complement strand
TCTGGCACCGCAGTCCTGGATGGCAAGGCCAATGTCACGGTGACTGTGGATTCTGATCAAAGCGTCAAGGTACATGTGGCTGTGGGCCGAATCAGTTTCACCAATGAGCGCGATCAGGCCCGCATCCTGGCGGGCGAGCGGCTCACGGTGTACAGCAGCCAGGACCGCCTGGACCGCGTGCGCAGCTACAACACCTATGAACTGGATGATTTCGATTCCTGGAGCGATGCATACATGTTGGCCCGGCGCGGTGAATCCTGGAACAACGTACCCGCTGACATACGATATTACTCTGATGATCTGGATGGCCACGGCAGTTGGGTGGACGTACCGGAAGTCGGCAGGTGCTGGAGTCCCCACGTGGCTTATGACGATTGGCGGCCCTATTCAAATGGCCATTGGGGAGCCTATAGCGGCGGTCTAACCTGGGTGAGCGACGAACCCTGGGGCTATGTGACCCATCATTATGGCCGCTGGGGCTGGGGTGCGAGCTTCGGCTGGTACTGGATCCCAGGCAGCTTCTATAGCCCCGCCTGGGTGGCATGGAATTGGAGCGGAGGCTATTGCGGATGGGCCCCCATGGGCTACTACAACCATCCCTGTTCCTGGGGTTATGGCGCCTGGAATGGTTACCACGCATGGAATGTGGTGAGCGTGAACAATATGAACTCCACGAACCTCCATGGGCGGCTGGTGTCCGATCACAATGTCATCGTCAATATGTCCGGCGGCACCGGCGCTTCGGCTTGGGAGGCTAGCGGTCGAAGTCTCACGCCGCCTTGGCGGACGGCCCCCATCATCGCCACCCGGCATGAGTTCCAGAATCCCGGGCAGTTGGGCACTGCTTTCAATCGCGCCGTGGCCCAGGATCGCCTGATTACCTACTCTCGTGCGTCGCAATCGAGCACGGGCCGTACGGTGAACCTCGCTCCGGTGGATAGGCACCGCACTGCGCCAATGCCCTTTGAGAACCGCGAGCGTGCAACCTCACCAACTGGAACCGGCGTCCTTTCTGATCGTGGTTCCTCGCGTCCTTTGGATCGGGCCAACCCAGATGGGCGAGGAACCGCACATACCATCGAGACGGCTCAACCTGCTGATCGGGCGAGGAATCTAAGCAATGGCCGCACCGACAGGCCTGTCGAGCGCACCCCTGAACGCCCTGCGCCCAACCGGGACCGACCTCGGGATGAGTACAGGCCAATCGAACGGTCGGCGCCCCGGGAAAATACCCCGGCCCCCCGGCGGGAAATCCGTCCCGCTCCTCGAGAAGAATCAAGGCCCTCGCGTCGGGAGAGCCAGCCCGCCCCCCGAGAGGAATCAAGGCCCTCGCGTCAAGAGAGCCAACCCGTGCCACGACAGGAATCAAGGCCCTCACGCCAGGAAAGCCAACCGGCACCACGCCAGGAAAGCCAGCCAGCCCCCCGGCAGGAATCAAGGCCCTCATCCTCTGGGGATCGTGGAGGGAGCAATCGCCGCGGATGAATTTTTAGCCGGAATCAGGAAAGCCCCCGATCGGGGGCTTTCTGTTGCAGTGCAGGTTCAGGCCAGAAAAGTCAAATGGTCTCGATTGGATACCCACCCTTTTGGATGAGTTGGCTGGCGATGCGGCCCCGCAGCCGGGCGCAGCTGGTGGGATGGAATTCAGCAAAAGCCTTGATGCCCGCGAGCGCGTGGCGCAGGCCTTCGCCATCGGTCACATCAGCGCAGAGCATGCGGGCATCGCCGTGGACACGATGCCAGGCTTCATTGACGTAGAGTTCGGTGAAGTCCCTGGCGATCTCAGCCCAGCGATGGCCGGTTTCCAACATCCGCTCGGCGCGCACGACGGCGCTTTCCATGGCGAAAATCTCCATCATCATGTTGCTCATGCGGGCCATGACTTCCTGGTTGTCCACCAGCTTCTGGCCCAACACCTGCACCGCAAGACCTGATGCCAGCATGCACTGGCGCTTGCTCAGTTCAACCCCATGCTTGAGCCGCGCGACGGGACCTGTAAATGCAGCAGCTTTCGGCGGATTCGAAATCTCCTTGGCCACCTGCTGGCCGAACTGCATCATCGGCAATTCGCCTTTCATGGCGCGTTTCAGCAACGTGCCCGCGATGAGCAACCGGTTGATCTCGTTGGTGCCCTCGAAAATGCGGTTGATGCGGCAGTCCCGGTAGACCTTTTCGGGGGGATATTCAGCGCTGAAACCATAGCCGCCGAAGCATTGCACGGACTCGTCGGCAATCCAGGAGAGCGCCTCGCTGCCCCAGACCTTGACGATGGAGGCCTCGATGCTGAATTCATCGATGGCCTGCATTTTTTTCGCGCCAGCTTCGGGATCGGACCAGCTGGTCTGGGAAAGGGCATCATCGATGTAGCCGATGGTGCGCCAGTTCATGGCTTCGCCGACGAAAATCTTGGTGGCCATGTCGGCCAGTTTTTGCTGGATCAATCCGAAGGAATTCAGGGGCTTGTTGAACTGGTGGCGTTCGCTGGTGTACTTCAGGGTGTATTCGATCACCCGCTTGGCGCCGCCGATGCAGCCCGCGCCCAACTTGAAACGACCGATGTTGAGGACGCCGAAGGCGATCTTGTGCCCCTTGCCGATCTCGCCCAGCAACCGGTCCTTGGGAATGCGGCAGTTCTCGAGGATGAGCGTCCGCGTGGAACTGCCCTTGATGCCGAGCTTGTGTTCCTCGGCGCCGGTGCTCAGACCCGGGTCACCCTTTTCGATGATGAAACAGCTGAAGTGCTGGCCGTCCACTTTCGCAAAGGTGCAGAAGATGTCGGCGAAACCCGCGTTGGTGATCCACATCTTGGTGCCGTTGAGAACCCAGGTATCACCATCCAGCACCGCGGTTGTTTTCGCCGACATGGCGTCCGAACCGCTGCCAGCCTCGGTCAGCGCATAAGCCGCCAGCACTTCCCCGGACGCGAGTTTCGGCAGGTAGAGCTTTTTCTGGGCATCGGTTCCGAAATACACGATGGGCAAAGTGCCGATGCCGGTGCAGGCACCGTAGCTCACGGAAAAACTGCCCTGCTTGCTCATTTCCTCAAGCACCAGGAGCGAGCTTTTCTTGTCCAGTTCCAGCCCCTCATAGGCCTCTGGAATCTCGATGCTCAAGAGACCGATCTCGCCCGCTTTCCTAAGCAGCTCGATCGTGAGGGGGAGGTCCAGCTGATCAATCTGCGCGTCACGAGGCAATACCTCGCCTTCGATGAAATCCCGCGCCGCCCGCCCGAACTCCTTCGAGTCGTTCGAAAGGTCCTCAGGCGTGAATTGGGGCAACTGTCCGATGGTGGTCAGCAGGAAGGATCCGCCCTGCACTATCTCGGTGGTCGCGGTCGCCATAAGTTCCTCCAGGAATCGAACGATCATCGCGCCGACTTCACCGCGGTTCCACCCATACCTTGGGTAAGCCGGAAAAACTTGCGATCATTTGTGGTGGGAGGCGGTGTGCCCGAAGGAAAACGCGTTCAGGAGATGTTCTCAGGCATTGCCGGCAAGTACGACCTGCTGAACCACTTGCTCTCGGGGGGCATGGATTTCTACTGGTGGTGGCGGATGGCCCGCGCCAGCGGAGCTGCCAAAGGCAAACGCCTGCTCGACGTGGCGGCGGGCACCGGGGATTCCTCCATCGCCCTCGCCAGGCGTGGTTCTGAAGTGATCAGCACGGATTTCACCCACGCCATGCTGCGACTGGGACCTATGAAATTCAGGCAGAAAAAACTCGAATCTCACATCTGGGCCAGCAGCGGCGCGGACGCTCAGGCACTGCCGTTCAGGAACGCCGCATTCGATGGCATCACCATCTGCTACGGCATCCGCAATGTCGAGAACCGCGCCAAAGCTTACGCCGAGTTCCTGAGGGTGCTGAAACCCGGGGGACAGCTGACCATTCTGGAATTTTCCACGCCAGTGATTCCGGGCTTCCGCGGCCTGTACACCTGGTACTCGCTCCAGGTCTTGCCCAGGATCGGGGCGATGATTTCCGGTGACAAATCCGCCTATACCTACTTACCCGAAAGCATCCGCGGATTCCCCGACCAGCGGAATCTCGCCAGGGAAATGGAAGCCGCCGGATTCAAGGGGGTCCATTGGACCAACCTCACCGGCGGCATCGTGGCCTTGCACGTGGGTACGAAAACCTAGTTTCTACTTCTTGGCTTCTTCCTTCTTTTCCGCGGGCTTCGCGTCCGCGGCCTTGGCGCGCCTTTGCACCAGCGTCATGACCTTGGCCATGGGACTGCCATCCATGGACATCTCTGAAACCATGGTCAGCGTATCGGTGCCAATGCCGCTAAGGGTGTCGCGGCCCTTGAAGGGCTTGCCCATCATGATGCCTTCGGAACTCATGATGAGGTTGTCGCCTTCCCAGGTCCCCGTCGCAACCATGATCATGGGCGCCATGTTGTCGGCCCAGGCCTGCTTGTAGACCTTGGCTTCACCGTCCCACGCGACTACGCCATGGCCCTTGTAGCCCTTCTTATGGCCGACGGTGGACTGGTAGTCGATGATGATCGAAAGGCCGCCCGGGCCTGAGGAAACCAGGCTGACACCCCCGCCCTTGCCGCCTGGCCCCATGGGGCTCGCCTCCATGGTCTCCTCCACCTTCCAGGTGCCCTGCATGCTCTTGATCCTGGCCATTTCCGGTCCAGGTTTGGGCATCATCGAAGCCATGGATGGCGGCGGGGTTTTCTTGTCAGCCGCTTTGTCCTGAGCGGGCAGGGGCGCTGCCGCCAGGGTGAGGCCTATCGCCAGGATAGAGGTGAGTCCCATGAGTTCCTCCTTGGTTGGTTTAGCGCAACCAAGATACGCTTCCCGGCGCAACGGCGCTAGAATGGACTTAGAAAAGACCGAGGAGCCTCCAATGACCGCCAAGCCTGATCTCTCTAAAGCCGCCGACATCATGAAGAACCTCACACCCAAAAAAGCCGAGATGGCCACCGACTCCAGACCCGCCCCACAGGGCGGCAAGAGCCCCATGCCCAAGGTGAAAGCAAGCACCAAACCCGCGGGAAAAGCCGGTGGAGCGGCCCACACTAGGAGCAGCAACCGCGGGAAGTGAACGCAGGCCCACTGCTTATAACCCAAAGCCCACAGCTTAAAAAAGCGCTTTCCCATCCATTTCCACAGGCTGTTTCACGCCCATGAGCTTCAGCAGGGTGGGTGCCACATCGTTGAGGGCGCCACCCATGCGAAGTTGCCGGGCCTCGAAGCCATCGGCCACCAGCACGGCGGGCACCGGGTTCAGCGTGTGGGCCGTGTGCGGGTTTCCAGCTTCGTCGCGCATGCACTCGCAATTGCCATGGTCGGCGGTGATGAACAGCGCGCCCTTGCGTTCCAACACCGCCTCGCTGATGACGCGGATGGCGTCGTCCAGGACTTCGCAGGCGGTGGTGGCGGCGCTGATGTCGCCGGTGTGGCCTACCATGTCGCCGTTGGCCAGGTTGCAGACCAGTAGTTTGTATTCCCCGCTGCGGATGGCCGCTGCCAAGCCCCGCGTGACTTCCAGGCAGCTCATCTCCGGTTGCATGTCGTAGGTCGGAACCTTGGGGGACGGCACCAGCTTGCGGTCCTCGCCTCTGAATGCTTCTTCGCGCCCGCCATTGAAGAAGTAGGTGACGTGGGCGTACTTCTCGGTTTCCGCGGTGCGGAACTGCTTCCAGCCTTGCTCTGAGATAAGCTCGCCCAGGATGCGGGTGAGATTTTGGGGCGGGTAGGCCACGGACACATAGGGATCGAGCAGCACGTCGTACTGCGTGAACGTGAGCAGCGAGACATTGGGCCGCTTGCGCTGCGAGAAGCCATTGAAATCGGGCGACACGAGGGCATGGCACATCTGCCGGCCGCGGTCCGCGCGGAAGTTGAAGTAGAGGACGCCATCGCCGTCTGCGATGTGGTGGAAAGCCGCGAGCTTCGTGGGCGAAACGAATTCATCGGTCTCGCCGCGAGCGTAGGCTTCTGCGATGCCTGAAACCACATCGCTGGATTCGAATTCGCCGACCCCATCCACCAGCAGCTTCCAGGCGCGCTCGGTGCGGTCCCAGCGCTTATCCCGGTCCATTGCGGTGTAGCGTCCGCACAGCGATCCGATGGTGACAAGCGGACAATCGCGGATCTGGAAGGTGAGCCATTGCAGGTAACCATCAGCGCTTTTCTGGGCGGTGTCGCGACCATCAAGGAAGGCGTGGATGGTGGTGGGGATGCCTTCATCCTGGGCCCATTTCGCGAGCGCCACGAGATGGTTCTGATGGCTGTGGACGCCGCCATCGCTGACGAGGCCCAGCAGGTGGAGCCGCTTGCCCGAGGCCTTGAGGCCCGCCAGCAGCCTGGCGATGGGACCATTCTCCCGGAATTTGCCGTGCCGGATGGCGGCGTCGATGCGCGTCAATTCCTGCCACACCACGCGGCCTGCGCCCAGATTCATGTGGCCCACTTCAGAATTGCCGAACTGGCCCTCGGGAAGTCCCACCGCTTCGCCCGAAGTGACCAATTGCGTGCAAGCATAGCGCTTCCGCAACTCCGTCAGATATGGCATCCCCGCGGTGAAGGTCGCGTCGAACGCATTGCGCGGCCCGTCGCCGAAGCCATCGAGGATCAGGAGTGTGATGGGGCCGGAGATCATAGGTTACTTCTTCCCCTTGAATCCAATGGGTTGCTTCTTGGGATTCTCCTGAGGGGTCATGAGCTCGCGAATGGCGTCGAAGACAGCCCGGAACTGGCTGTCGTACTTCTTCTCCAGGGACTCGATCTTGCGGGCGAGGTCAGCGTGAGTGGCCAGCATCCGTTTGAGTTCGACGAAAGCTCGCATGATCTGGATGTTGACAGCAATGGCCCGATCGCTGCGAAGTACGCTGGAGAGCATTGCCACACCTTGTTCTGTGAAGGCGTAGGGGGCGGTACGGCGGCCACCTCGACCCACGTTTGAGATGCCAGTTTGGCATTTCAAAGCGGTCCACTCTTCGCCTGAAAGTTGAAACATGAAATCAGGCGGGAATCGCTCGACATTTCGTTTCATGGCCCTTACCAAAGCACCCGTCTCCACCCCGTAGAGCCCTGCTAGATCCGTATCCAAGATGACCTTTTCGCCCCGCAGGACGAGGATGGACTTCAGGATGCGCTCAACGGGCATCTGCATCAGGGCACGGTTTCGCCGTGGGGGTTGCAGAGCAGGTACATGACCGCCATGCGAACGGGGACGCCATTCGTGACCTGGTCAAGGATGAGGTTGTTGGGTCCATCGGCGACTTCGGAGGTGATTTCAAGGCCGCGGTTGATGGGGCCGGGATGCAGCACGGCGACATCGGGCTTGGCCATCTTCATGCGCTCTCTGTTGAGCTGGAAGAAGCGGATGTATTCGCCTTGGCCTGGGATGAACCCGCCGGTCCCGCGTTCGAACTGGACGCGCAGCATCATGATCGCGTCCTGTTGCGGGATCACCGCCTCGAAGTCGCTCGTGAACTCGACATCGGGCCAGGTGGCCTTCATTTCCTTCGGCAGCAGCGTTGGCGGCCCCACCAGCGTGACCTTGGCGCCCATCTTGGTGAGCAGCCACAAATTTGATCGCACCACGCGGGAGTGGCGGATATCACCCACGATGGCGATCTTCAGGCCCTCGATCCTGCCGAATTTTTTCTGCAGCGTATAGGCATCCAGCAGGGCCTGCGTCGGGTGCTCGTGGGCGCCATCCCCCGCGTTTACGATGCTGGCCTGCATGTGCCGGGCCAGCAGCGCATGGGCGCCGGGCGCGCTGTGGCGCATGATGATGAGATCCGGGTGCATGGCCTGCAGGTTCATGGCCGTGTCGATGAGCGTTTCGCCCTTCTTCAGGGAACTGGTGTCCGCATCGAAATTGATGATCTCGGCGCTCAGCCTTTTCTGCGCGATCTCGAAGCTGTTGCGGGTGCGGGTGCTGTTCTCGAAAAAAAGGTTCACCACCACCCGTTTGCGCAGGGCGGGCACGATCTTGATCTCCGGCCGTTCGCAGACTTCTTCGAAAGCCGCTGCCTGGTTCAGGATGGCGGTGATGTCGCGAGGGCTTAAGGGCTCGATGCCCAGCAGGTGCTTGTGGGGGAAGGCGTAGCGTTCAGCCACCATGAGCTATTCCCTTCCCTCGATGAATACGCCATCTTCGCCATCCAATTCCTGGATCTTGACCGACACACGCTCGTGGGCTTCCACCTTGACGCCCAGGCCGGTGAAGTCAGCCTGGATGGGCAATTCGCGGCCGCCGCGGTCGATGAGGATGGCCAGTAGCACCCGGGTGGGCCGGCCATGGTCCAGCAGCGCGTCCAGCGCTGCGCGGGCCGTGCGGCCCGTATAAAGCACATCGTCCACCAGGATCACGGTGCGGTCTTTCAGGGTGAAGGGGATTTCCGTGGGCCTCACGATGGGCGTTCCGGCTTTTTCGGTGAGATCGTCGCGGTAGAGCGTGATGTCCAATGCCCCCACCGGAGCCGGGCCGCCGGTGATCTCGCGCATGAGCAAAGCCAGCCGCTCCGCCAGTGGAAGGCCGCGGCTGCGGATGCCCACGAGCACGAAGGCCTCGTTCGGCCGCAATCCCGACACGATGTCCTGGGCAAGGCGTTCGATGGTCGCCTCCATCTGGGCAGCATCCAACGGGCACTGTCCTTGGGCAGCGGGCATGGCACCTCCAGCGTCCCCATGGCGGGACCCATCCAGTGTACCTTTTCAAATGGCTTTGATGGTTTACATCCCGTTGCCTGCTTGACGCGAACTCACATTTTCGGACGGCTGAGGTAGGCTTCAGCGCCCTTCATCACCGCGGCTGGGCCGTGGCTGGGTCCGCCTTTGCGCTGTTTCTTCATGCGCAGGCCCCAAAGGCCCGCCAGCTCCGTGGCTTCGGGATTGCCGGGGGCCAGATTCAACACTTCCTCAAGGTCGGCCTTGGCCTGCTTCATCATTTCCTGCTTCTCGAAGAGCAATGCCCGTTTCATGAAGCCCCAAGGGTTGTTCGGTTCGCGGGCGATGATTTCTGAATACTCGGCCTCTGCTTCCACGAGACAGCCCGTATCCTCTGCGGCCTCGCCACACAGGATGTTGGTGACGGCGCAATACCCCAGCCATTTTTTCTGCTCGGCGAATTCATGGGGGGTGTAGCGGGCCTTGGCCTTCACGGCTTCGATCTCGCCATATAAATAATTCAGCGCCTTTTCGGTGTGGGAGTCCTGGCGGGCGAAGATCTCCGCATCGCCGCTCTCCCGGTAGAAAGCCTTCGTGATACGGCCTTCCGTGCGGTACTGGTCGTACATGCGGGTGCCCGGATAAAGCGCCAGTGGGCTCAGCTGGCAGTCGTGGGGTTTTGACTCTCGGATGAGTTGGGCGGTGGCTTCGATGTCCTCCCAGGTTTCCCCCGGAATGCCGGTGATCAGGTAGATGCCCAAGTTCATCCCGACCTTGCGCACCATTGCCAGGGCTTGCCGCACATGCTTCATGCTCGTGCCTTTGTCCAGCAGCAGCAGCACCTTTTCCGAACCGCTTTCCACGCCAAATTGCATGAACTCGCAGCCGGCCCGCTTCATGGCCACGGCACGTTCCTCGTCCACCAGGTTCACGCGGCTTTGGCAGTTCCAAAGTGGATGAAGGCCGCTCCGTTGGATGAGTTCCATCATCGTAAGAATGCGGCCCCGGTTGGCCGTGAAGGTGTCATCGCGGAACGAGTAATAAGTGATGCCGTGCTTCTCGCGGAGCAGCCGCATTTCTTTCATCACCGCCTCGGGCCCGCGGAAGCGGATGGACGTGCCCCAGAAATCCGGCGTGTTGCAGAAATTGCAGGTGGCGGGGCAGCCGCGGGACGTGGAGATGTAGGCCAACTGGCCGATGTCATCGA
>JANYJQ010000056.1 GCA_025358435.1 Holophagaceae bacterium | reverse complement strand
CACTTCGATGGCGCCGATGGCCGCGTCCACCTGGCGAATGAGATCCAGCAGATGCGTTTCCTGGCGGTCGACCGCCAGACTGGCCAGGTAGTCCCGCCGCGCCGAAAGCTTTTCCAGAGCCTTGGCCGAAGCGGGGCTCATGGGGCGCTCCCGTTCCTGGCTTCCGCAAGGCGGCGAAGGAGCTGGATCTGGGCGGCATGGTAGGCGCTGTGCTGGAGGGTTCCAAGCAGCAGGCTGCGCGCATCGGTTTCGGAGCCCGGCGGGATGGTTCCCAGGGTGTCTTCAGGAAGCCGCAGGAGAACTTCCCGCAGGTGGCGGTGGGCGGATTCAATGGACGCCAGGGCAGCCGCCCAGTCTGCCCGGACATCTTCGTGCGGACGCCCCCAACTCTCGTCCTGGAGGCTTGGTTCCGGCGCTTCCCCTTCGAGCCGCCTCCGGGCCTCATCGAACCAGAAGGCGAGGTGTTCGACCGATTCGAGAATGGTCTGGATGCCCGGCGCCGGCCGCCAGGAAGCCTGGTCGGCGTCGAGGCCGCGGAGGATCTCCACCAGGGCGGGACCATGCCAGGCTCCCCCGCGGAAGGACCGCTCAAGCTGATCGGCCAGAAGGCTGCGTTCGGATGGGAGGGAGACAGTCATTTTAACCCCTTAGAAATACCTAAAAGGTTAGGATATGAATAAATTTTAACCTGTCAAGTGCCAAAAGGAAGTTATATTGATCCCATGGACCAGATTCCTTCCCGCCCTCCGGCCTTTGAATTCTCCGGGGGGAATCTCGCGCTCGATTTCGTGAATACCTGGGGGGACCGGGCGCGGCCAGGAACGGATCAGCTGGGCTCCTTTCAACGGCTGGTGGATTTCGCGCAGGAGGCGGGGCTGGTGGACGTAGGCCAGGCCCGGGCCTACCTGACCACTGCCAGGTGGGATGCCGACTCCGCTTCCGCGGTTCTGCGGGCCGCCCGACGCTTCCGGAAATCGCTCTATGGCCTTTTCTCGTCCCTGGTGCGCGGTGCGGCGGCGGAACCGGAGGACCTGGCCCGGGCCAACCGCGCCATCCGGTCGGCCTTCCCCAACCTGGAGATCCGGACCCTTGGGGAAGACCTCGTGTGGGCTTCGAACGGCAGTCCACCGCGCCTGGATTCCCTGGTCTGGCCCATCATCCGATCGGCGGCGCAACTACTCACGTCTCCTGATGTCGGATTGGTCCACGAATGTGAAGCCGCCGATTGCACCTGGTTGTTCCTGGACCGCAGCCGCACCGGCCAGCGCCGCTGGTGTTCCATGGCCAGCTGCGGCAACCGCGCGAAGGCCCGTCGCCACTACCAGCGGCAGCGCAACGCTTGAGGTGCGCAACTGCGACCATTCAAGCGCTGTTTCCTTGCTTTCCCATGAGTGATTCGCCTTTGCGTTTCGGGAATTCCGGCACAGGCAGGAAAGGAATACCGGGTCGTCCCCCGTAGGTTTCAACCCGGTCTCGAAACCGCTTCAAGTTGGCGGCCGTGGCCTTGCAAGGTGTTCCAGGGATCATGATCCACGGAGATGTTTTAGGTCGCCACCGTGGCATCAGATCCTACTTGATTTGCTTCTGCTGTATCGCACCGCCCAGCTTCTGCACCTGCATCGTGCCGCCCGCGCCGAGCAACCGCCAGTTCGGCTTGAACGTGATCTGGTCGCCTTTCTCGATGGTGGCTGGCGCGGTCTGGAGCGTCTCCATTTTGCTGCCCTGGCCGGGAGCGGACATCTTCAGCGTGAAGGTGACCGGCTGCCCCTCGTGCCGGTAGACCACGCTCTCGCGCTGGGCATCAAAGGCGAGGTGGACGGGCGCGTTGGCGTATCCGGTGGTGGCCAGCACCGCGGTGCGCATCTGGCCGTCGGCAGCGCGGGCGTGGAGGTGGAGCGTGACCTGTTTGCTCGGCGCCATCGTCTTGAACTGCACGCTGCCGGCGCCGTGGTCGATGGTGACTTCGTCGCGCAAGGCGCCGCTGACCGCTGTGTTCTCCAAGTTGACAGCGAAGCCGTTGCCTACGGTCTGCAGGGAATAGGTGCCGCCCGACTTGCCGGTGATCGTGTACTGGTGGGGGCCCTTCCCCGCGAGCAGGTAGAGCGGCGCCCCCTGCTTGCCACGCAGCCCGCCCAACGGCACGAAGACGGCGGATCCCGGTATGCGGCTCCCCTGATCGGTGTTGGCGGTTCCATCCCGGGCGAGCAGCTTCTTTCCCGCGGCGTCGGTGACCTGGGTGACCTGCGCGGCATCGCCGAACAGGTGGCCGATGGCGCTGATCGCGCCCTGGATGGTGGGGAGGTGCGGATTGGGCGGCGCCGCGCTCAACGGCAGCGCACGCAAAGCCGAGAGTCCGCCGGAGCAATTCTCTCCGGCCCCGTCATTGAAAACGTAATTGCCCGACGCGCTGACGCTGATGCGGCTGGCGCGGGTGCGGCTGCCGTCGGCCTCCCCCGGCAGGAAGGGGACGTTGGGATCGTAGATCCAGACATCGAAGCTTCCATCGGGGTGGTCCTCCAGGTTGTAGACCTGCACGACATGGTTGCAACCTCCGCCATTGACCGTGACGATGCCCGCGTGCCCCTCGCTGAGCGCGGCGCGCACTTGGGCGTGGAACACATCCTTGTTCCCGGAAATGTTCCAGTGCGCGATCCAGGAGCCAAGAAACTCGGCGCTGAATTGCTGGATGTGCGTCATGTGGACGAAGTGCGAGAGCAGGGTCGAGGCGTTCGTCCCGTTCGACATCTGCGGACCCCTTAGATGCCAGACATCCCTTGTGGCGCCGGGCACGTTCGGGTCGGTGCCATTCCAGGACGGAAAGTCGGATAGGCGCCGTTGTCCGGTCTGCAACCTTAAACTCGAGACGGTGAAGCCGAAGCACTGCCCGCTGTTCAAGGCGGAGTTGGCGATCCCAAGGAAAACCCAGGCGAGTGGGTCCTCCGGACGCCAGCCCAGGATGTTGTTATGGGTCTGGTCGAAACCGAATACCTCGGTCAGATCGTTGAAGGTCCAGCCACCGACCATGCTTTGGAACTGGCCGGTGTTGCAGAAGGAGTATCCGTTCACGTTGCGCCAGTTGTCGACCACCAGCGTTTCCGGCGCTGGGTAGGTGGCGCCGTCCTGCAGGACCGCCGGCTGCCCGGTGGTGGCCAGCGCCGGCACCAGCGCGGACAGTGATGTTCCCTGGGGATCGATGGGCCCGGCGTTGACCACGGCGTCGGCATTTCCGAACTTCACTTGTGCGCCGGCATGGAAGCCGCTGCCGGTGATGGTCACCGTGGTCCCCGGCCGAAGGAGTCGCGGTGTCAGGGTCTGCGCTGGCGACGCGTGGGTGGCAGACACGATGATCCTCACAGGCTGGAGAATGATGCTGATCAACGAGGCGAGTTCTAGGCTGATGCCGGCATGGAAGGTGGCGGTGGTGGGCATGGCGGTGGAGGCCCCGCCCTTGAGCGTGACCAGCGTCGAGACCTCGCCGCCCCCCGCGGGCACCTTCGCGGTCGCGGGCTCGAAGCTGGCGGTCACGCCCGGCGGCAGGCCCTTCGCGTAGAACGTGATGGGCCCCGGCACGCCGGCGGCCACGTTGAGCTGCATGCGGAATTTCGACGAGGCACCGGGCACATAGGGGATTGGCGTCGGGTGCGCCGACTTCACCGGCTTGGCGGCGACCTTGAAGATGACGATGGGCTCCATTGCCACGGTGGGCTTGATCGCGATCGCCTTGATTTGGGCGACGGGCGCTCCAGGCTCGAGCGAGAGCAAGGCCAGAACAGAAACAGGCAGCGTGAAGAAATACGTGCGCAGGGTCATGGGTCACCTTGGATGTGGGCACATGGTACAGCGGATAACGGGAGACGGGCGGTTTACGAGGAATTTGAGAATGGTTGCTCCGAGCTTAGAAAGCAGTTGTTCTCGGACCAAAGGCACATTCCCTCGCCATCCTGCGATCTGCCCCTATATTTCACTGATCCACAACAATCCGTCCAAACCAACTGGTCCATGGCAAATCCGAATACCGGACCTTGACGACAGATCATGGGCGATGAAACTGGAATCGACCCTGGAGGTATCCCTTGCTAGATACACGCATCACCGTCCTGCCCCGCAGCCTCGTTCTCCACGCGACGCTCCTATTGTCCGTCCTCGGTTCCTCCCCGGTCGCGGCCCAGGCGGGAAAGTTCGATCTTTCCCAAATCACGTTGGCGCCATTGACCCCTCAGACGGGAGCCCAACCCAGGCCTCCCCAGCCACCCGCGCCCGCGACGGCACCTCCAGTCCGCCTGACTGGCGCCCAGTACCTCGCGTTGCGCCCGCACTTGGCGAGCCTGGCGGGCGTCCCCGCAGCGTCTCTGGCGCCCCAACCCCTCTATTCCACCGATTTGTCGACGGTTGGCAACACGATCCTGATCACCCCTGGCCTGAAGTCACCCAACGGGTTCTCCTGGGCCGCTTACAGCGTTTCCGCGTTCGAAGGCAAAGTGGTAACCATGCCTGGCCTTCAATCCGGCATTCTGTTTTCTTCCCTGCAGTCCGCTCCCATTGGCATCTACCTCTTCACAGTCCATATCCAACCTGTGGATCCGGGCGGGACCGCCTCCATGAAGCTGACTTACAGAATGTGCGTCGGCAACGATTTCCCTGCCGAAAGTCCGATCGCCCTCCAATCGGGCATGGCTGTGATTCCGCTCATCAAATCCAAGAATGGCGGCATGGACCTGCGCATGTATCTGACGTCACCCAACAAGATCGTATTCACTGGTTGCGAGATCATGAGGGTCAAGTAGCTGGATTGAATCGCGTGAAAGGTCTGAGATGAAGGCATGGGTGAAAGTTCTGATCGGCACCGGGGCCACCCTGCTTCTCCTGCTGGTGGTCGCCGGAGTGATGCTGGTCCAATCCAGGCATTGGAAAGACGTCCAGGGCTTCTCTGGCGGGATGGTGGACATCACCCGCAGCGCCAAAGCGATGGAACAGCTGGATAAGCAGCATGCCTACCAGGAGCCCGCGGACGGCCGCATTCCCGAAGCCCGCCTTACGGCCTACATCGAGGTGTGTGAGGCCGTGAAGCCGGTGGAAGGTCCCTACACCGCGTGGATGCAGGCCCACATGGGCAAGAAGGGTGATTTCAAGGATGCCGCCGAGGCCATTACCTTCATGTCCCGCCTCATGGACACCGCGACGCGCCAGCTGAGGGAACACAATATGACGGCCCGGGAGTTCGCATGGATCAGCATCGCGGTGCGGAAGGCTCGGAAGGAAGCAGTGGAGAAGGCTGGATCTCCCGCGGCCCTGGAGTTGCTGGAGACCCTGAAGCGCGTCTCGAAAGCGCCCGGGCTGGAGGCTCCCCTCCGGCGGGAAGTGGAACAGAAAGTGAACCGCTTTGAGACATCGCTGGGAAAGGGCAAGGATCCTCTCTCCTATAACGCCACCCTCTGCCTTGCCCATGCCGAGCGCCTGGATGCTTCGGAGCTGGGCGAAGGAGGGGAAATGCTCCTGGGCGGGATGGGCAAGAGCAGACGCCCATAACAGGTAGCGCCCCAGGCAGGAACCGGTGGAACCTTCGCACTGATGAAAGGAAGACCCTGCAACCCGCTTCTGCTCGCAGGGGCGATGCGTCCATTCGTCCAGACTGGTCCACCGTTCAGCATCCTGGCGGCCACTCCGGGTCCGGCACCCTTGGGCCGGCTCTATGCTCATGATGCCCATGCTTCGTTCCCAACTATTCTTCATCGGCCTTGTCCTCGGCTTGCTGGGGTGTGTGGGAAGCACACCTCCGGTAGAAACTGGAGGCACAAACCAAGGGCTGGTTATAGTGGCGGTGAGCCCGGCCTCGGCGACCTTGCAAATCGGCCAGGCCCAAGCCTTCACGGCCACGGTGACGGGCAGCAGCAATACGAATGTGGCCTGGAGCGTGGTGGAAGGGAATGGCGGTTCTGTCTCGGCGGCGGGGACGTACGCCGCGCCAGGCACGGCTGGGTCGTACCATGTGATTGCGACAAGCGTGGCGGACAGCACCAGGAGCGCCCAGGCCACCGTGACGGTGACGGCCCCCCCGGCGCAGCCCGGCATCGCCAGCTTCACTGCGAATCCATCCACCATCCTGGCTGGCCAAAGCAGCATGCTGGCCTGGAGCGTCGCCAACGCGACCAGCCTGAGCATCGACCAAGGCGTGGGCGCGGTGGCCGGGACAAGCCGGAGCGTGAGTCCTGGCGCGACCACGACCTACACGCTGACGGCAACGGGCGCGGGCGGGATCGCAACCTCCCTTGCACAGGTGATGGTGATCCCCGCGCCGGTCATCACCGTGTCAGTGAACCCTAGCTCAGCCAATTTGCAGACAGCCCAGACGCAGCCCTTCACGGCGACCGTAACTGGGACGGGCGATCCCTCAGTGTTGTGGAGCGTGGTCGAAGCCGGCGGCGGAATGGTGGGCTCAGGCGGACTCTACACCGCGCCGGGGGCGGCGGGAACGTACCATGTGAAGGCCACGAGCGTAGCCGACGCCACCAAGAGCGACCAGGCCACCGTGACCGTGACGGCCATGCCCCCTCAGCCCAGCATCGCGAGCTTCACGGCGGCTCCCTCCACGATCACGGCGGGCCAGAGCTGCTTGTTGAGTTGGAGCGTCGCCAACACGGCGAGCCTGAGCATCGACCAAGGTGTGGGCACGGTGACGGGGACCAGCCGGAGCGTCAGCCCTGAGGCAACGGCAACCTACACGCTAACGGCAGCCGGACCCGGCGGAACAGTCACATCCCAGGCGCTGGTGACGGTGAATCCCGCGCCGCCGATCACGGTATCCGTGAGCCCAAACTCAGCATCGTTGCATCCAGGCCAGGCGCAACCTTTCGCGGCGACCGAGACCGGAACGGCCAACAACGCAGTGACGTGGAGCGTGGTGGAGGCCGGCGGCGGCACCATCACCGCTGGCGGCATCTACACGGCGCCCGGCGCGACGGGCACCTACCATGTGAAAGCCACGAGCGTCGCGGATTCCACCAAGAGCGCCCAGGCCGCGGTGACCGTGACTCCTACGCCGACGATCACGGTATCCATCAGTCCGGCCACGGCAAACCTGGCGGCGGGCATGACGCAACCCTTCACTGCGACCGTGACGGGAACGGGCAACACCGCGGTGACGTGGAGCGTGGTGGAAGCGGGTGGCGGCACCGTTTCAACGAGCGGGCTATATACAGCTCCGGGCACGGCGGGAACGTACCACGTGAAGGTTGCGAGCGTAGCCGACACCACCAAGAGCGCCCAGGCCGCCGCCACTGTCACGGCACCTAATTCCGCGCCCTCCAATTACCTGTTCCTCACGGCCGCGCGGCTGGCGGCCATCAGGGCGGATGCTGCGGCCAACAGGCCCGCCTGGATCATGCTCAAGCAGAACGTGGACGACAATCTCACCTTGACCGACAGCTGGGATACCGGGCCGGAAAACTTCGCATTGGTCTATCTCGTGACTGGAGACTCGCGCTATGCCGCGCGTGCCTTCTGGTGGGCCCAGCAACGCATGGGCATGGACTTGCGCCGGGACAGCTACTACGACTTCGGAGAGATGTTGCAGGGCGTGGCTATCGTCCACAACTATTGCGCTCCCGCGCTTTCCGCCGCCCAGCTCAAATCCTTGGCCGACTTCCTGGATGCTTCCGCCGACGAACTATGGAACCACAACCAAGGCAGCGGCTGGGGCCTCGACAATCCCCGCAACAACTACCACCACAACTTCCTGATGGGCACCGCCTATGCCGGATACGCGCTAAAAGCTGCAGGCGACGCACGCGGCGACCAGTGGATCGCGCTATTGAAGAACCGTCTGGAGAAGCCCGGCGGCGTGCTGGATTATCTGACGAATGGCGTTCCGGGCGGCGATTGGGACGAAGGCGTGAACTACGCCGAAGGCTCCAAAATGCATCTCGCGCTGGCGCTTTCCGTGGTGGCGGGCGCGGGCGGCACGAACTATTTCAATTCGCTTCCCTTTTTCGCAAACCAGGCCCGGTTCGCCCTGTACGCCACGCAGCCCGGGGGGCATTTCATGTACCCGGGCGGTGATCTAGCGAGGGATTCTTCCATGGGACTCTGCCCCTACGAGCGGGCCTACATCCAGCCTACGGTGTTCTGGCTGAACGATTCCGAAGGCCGGCAATTGGGCCAGTTTTTCCTCAATCACCTCATGCCCACCTATATGGATGGTGACCATTCCTTCAATTTCCGAACGGGACTTTACCTGGAGGTGCTCTTCGGGTTGGACATCCCGGAAAAGGATCAGGCGACCCTGCCAACCAGCTATCACACTCCCACGACGAACTGGGTGAACCTGCGTTCGGGCTGGGATGCGGGCGCCACCAGCCTGAGCATTTCGGGGTCGCCGCGCATCTTCGAAAGCCACCAGCACATGGATACCGGCTCCTTCACGCTGTGGAAGGGCGACTGGCAGGCTCCCGACAGTTCGACCTTCAGCCACAGCGGCGAGATCATGGTGGCCGAAGCGCACAATCTGCTCCGCGTTCCCCACGCGGTCTGGCTCACGGACGAAACAACGCAGATTCCCGGGATGACCCACTTCGGAGACAAAGGCGCATTCGGCTATGCCCAGGTGGATGTGACGAGGCTCTACCGCGAAGTCTTCAGTTCCGAGGACATCCGGGATCTGTTGAACGAACACACGCGTGAATTCGTCTACCTCCGTCCGAACCAGCTCGTGGTGTTCGACCGCGTGAACGCCAAGGCCGATGGCCAGGGGTACGCCTGGTGCATGCATTTTCCGGTCAGCCCAGTCCTGAGCGGGAGCCGCTACTCCGCCAACTACCAGGGAAACGGCATCAGCCTGGTGAAACTCCTCGGCGGCGCTTCGTCCGTCGTATCCGATGCGGATCTGGAAGCGGGCACCACGTCCTTCCGCGTAGAGGAAGCCGCCAGCGGCGCCGTGAGCCGCTATCTGAATGTCGTGGAGGTCGCTTCGATCGCAGCCCCGCCGACCGCCGCGCAACTGGTCTCTACGCCGGGCTCCGTCCAGGGCGCGCTTCTTGGAATGACGGTGATCCTCTTCAGCGATGCAGCCAAGGGCGTTCCCGCCACCCTTCCCTTCAGCTACACCGTTCCCGGCACGCTCACGCTCACCCACATCCTCTGCAACCTTTCCGCCACCGTGGACATCGCGGCCACGACCGTGAGCGGCAACACCCAGGTGACTGTCTCCGCCGGCAGCCATTTCACACCAGATGCGAGCGGCGTCGTTTCCCTGACTCTTTCTCACTGAAATGGCAACCTGCCTGAGACAGTGAAAAAGGGCCGCTTTCGCGGCCCTTTTTCACTGTCTGATTTGATCTATTTCCCTGCCAGTTCGTCTGCCAGCGCGCCCGCGCCGTAGACCTTCTTCAGGCATTCCTGGATGGCTCTCGCATCCACGCTGATGGCGCGGTTCGCCGTATCATCGTAATAAAAGTGGCCTGACAGGCTCTCGATGTTGCCGTCAAAAATGAGCCCCACCAGTTCCCCTTTTTTATCCACCACGGACGAACCGGAATTGCCGCCGATGATGTCGATGGCATGGATGAAGTCCAGGGGGGTGGACATGTCCACATCCTTCTGGTGCTCCACCCATTTTGGCGGCAGCGCCCAGGCTCCGCTTTCAGCGGTCGGACCCCAGCTCCAGGCACGGTCGTAAAGACCGGCCAGGGTGGTGAAAGGCTGCACCAAGGTGCCGTTCGCTCTATAGGTGCGCACGTCGCCGTAGGTCACGCGCAAGGTGAAGGTCGCGTCTGGATAGGTGTCCTTGCCCATGACCGCGAATCTTGCCCGGGCGATGCGTCCGCCCTGCTCTTCGATCACCGCGTTGATCTTTTCTTCCTGCTCCGTCCGCATTTCCCGGCCGATGGGATCGAGCTTTTTCGCCAATAGGATCATGGGGTCCTTGGATTCCTCCACGGCTTTTTTGCCACCTTCAATCAGAGCCTTGCGCGCGGCGGGATCGCTCAAGGCAGATCCCTCCACCGCGGCCTTGGCCACTTCTTCGGGGCTCTTGCCGCCCAGCATGGCTTTCACGAAACGGTGTTCAGGACCGAGCTTCTCCAACGAATCTTTCAGCGCATCAGTGAATTCTGTGATCTCCAGTTCCTTGTAGAAGGGCCGCTTGACTCCCATCTGCGCTTTCATGGACGCAAGGCGGGCGTCCTTGAATTCCGGGAGCCGTTTTTCATCAGGCTTGAGCGTCTCGTCGGCCATTCGCACCAGCGTGAGCGCGGACCCGAGCAACGTGGAGTTGCGGGTGTTCACGTAAATGGTTTCCTTGTAGTGCGCCTTCAGGAGATTCTCGGCGGCTTCGATCTTGGTCCAGGAATCCTTGGCGTAGTCCAGCTTCGGATCATTGGCCACCTTGGCGCGCAAGTCCTTTTCGGCCTTCTGGATCTTCGCCAGGGCATCTTGGTCATTGAGTCCCTTTGAATAACCCGTGATGGCCTTGAAACTGTTTTGCAGTCCAAAGATCTGCGTGTTCACCTGCCGGGCGTGCTCCGGGCTCTGGGCTGCATAGCCCTCCAACAGATGGATGCGGCGCTCGAAGTTCTTCAGGCGAAGCGGATAGACCGCATCCCGTGTGGCGGCCATCTGAGCAAAGGTCTGCTGGCGGGCGGTGGATCCAGGGTGGCCCACCACGAAGGTCAGATCGCCAGCCTTGAGCCCCCCGTTGGTCCATTTGAGATGCTCGGCAGGCAAGTATGGTTTTCCGTTTTCATAAACGCGGAAAATCGAGAAATCGATGTCATGGCGGGGGAACGTGAAGTTGTCGGGATCGCCGCCGAAGAAGGCGATCTGCTCCTCGGGTGCAAATACCAGGCGCACATCTTCGTGCTTCTTGTAGCTGTAGATCCAGTATTCGCCGCCCTGGTACAGGTCCACCTGCTCGCAGTGCAAGCCGGTCTTCTTCTGCATCTCGTCCACGATGCGTCCGAGCTCCACCTGGCGGGCCTTGAGGGCTTCCTTGTCGGTGGCGCCCTTCTTCACGGCCCCGCTCACTCGCTCCGTGACGTTCAACATGTCCATCAAGGTGTAGAGGACCAGGCCTGGAACCTTGATTTCCTGCTCGCGCGTGGGCGCATAAAACCCGTTCTTCACGTAGTCATGGTCCTTGTCTGAGACCTGCTGGATGGAGCCGCGGCCGACGTGGTGGTTGGTGAGCACCAGGCCATCCTTGCTGACAAATGAACCCGTGCCGCCGGGAAAACGCACCACTGAAAGGCGGACATGGTCCAGCCATTTCTGGTCCGGCGCGAAGCCGTACTTGGCCTGCATTTTTTTCGACGGCACGTTGTCGAAGGTCCACATGCCTTCGTCGGCGCGGAGGTTCGAACCCGCGAGCGCGAAGGCGAGCACGGAAAGGGAAAGAGTTCGGAAGGCAGGTTTCATTGGGGGCTCCTGGTTGTGCATCGAGTTACGAGGGACGAACCCCCAAGGTTATCCCAAACCCTCGCAAAGACCCACTCTGCACTCCAGGGGCAGCGGTGACCTTTATCACTTCTTCCTGTGGGTCTTTAATTTCGATGATAAGAATGAGTCTCAATTTATGTGTTTCATGCGCACTCGCTCCTGCCTCCTCTTCCCCACCATCCTTCTGGGAGCCACCCTGGCTGCCCAGGAATCCGGGGCACCTTCCGGCCCGGAGAAATCCCCTTGCATCCAGGACAATTCATTCCTGGTGGAGGAGGCCTACAACCAGGAGCCTGGCGTCGTCCAGCACATCAGCACCTTCCAACGCATGCGCCAGAGCCAGGATTGGATCTACACCTTCACGCAGGAATGGCCGGTGGGCGGATTGGCCCACCAGCTCAGCTTCACCTTGCCCTTCCAGCGCATCGCAGCGGCCCCGGACGGCAGGCGCGGCGCCGGGGATGTGGCTCTAAACTACCGTTACCAGCTGCTGGGGGACGGCGAGGCCAGGGTGGCCATCGCGCCGCGGTTCTCCCTCCTGTTTCCCACCGGACGCGACGACCAAGGGCGAGGCGTCGGCGCGGTGGGCTATCAAGTGAACCTGCCTCTCAGCGTGGTGCTCGCGCCCCAATGGGTCGCTCACTCCAACCTGGGCCTGACCCACACGCATCAGGCCAGGAACATGGGCGGCGACCGCGCCAGCCTCAACGTCTACAACCTCGGTCAGAGCTTGATCTGGCTGGCGCAGCCAAATTTCAACGTCATGCTGGAACTGGCCTACACGAAGGGGCAGGCCGTAGCTGGGCCTGGCGTCCAGGCCCCATCCAACAGTTTCTACGTGAGCCCAGGCATCCGCTGGGCCTACAACTTCCGGAGCGGGCTGCAGATCGTGCCGGGCATCGCTTTTTCCATCGGCGCAGGCCCAAGCAGAGGCGAGCGCGCCGTGTTCTTCTATCTCAGTTTCGAGCACCCATTCCGTAAAACGAAATAGCAAACCTGGAACCTCGCCTGAATCGCGGTTTGGAAGCATCAGTCCACGTTGATGCGGTACCCGACGCCTGGCTCGGTCAGGAAATACTGGGGCCGCGATGGATCGGCCTCCAGCTTGTGCCGGAGTTGTCCCATGTAGATCCTCAGGTAATGGATCTGCTCCGCCTGCCCCGGCCCCCAGACCTCAGTGAGCAATTGGGTGTGGGTCGCCACGCGTCCAGCCCGGCGGATCAACGCGGTGAGCAGGCGGTACTCCAGCGGCGTCAGGCGCACGAGTTCTCCATT